>CABPWH010000073.1 GCA_902461085.1 uncultured Collinsella sp.
AGCACGCGAGCCGGCCCCCCGCGCTCCCGCCCCGGCGGCATCCGCTGCCCCCGCTGCTACGTCCGTGCGCCAGGGCGGTATGCCTTGGGACCGTGGTGCTGCCGCTCCGACGGCTCAGCCTGCGCCCCGTTCTGCGTCCGTGTCAGCTTCCAAGCCTGCAGCGCCTGCACCTCAGCCTGCGCCGGCTCCGACGCCTCAGCCCGTTGCGGCCCCCGCGCCTGCCACCGCTCCGGCACCTAAGCCCCAGTCCAACAACGCCGCCCAGGTTGCCGCCGCCGGTGCCGCCGAGACGCCCGCGGTCGAGGATGCCGGAGAGCTGCAGCGCAAATGGGCCGAGGTTGTCGAGCGTGTCAAGGCGCGTCAGGCTTCCTACGCAGGGCTTTTGCTCAACGCCCGCGCCACGGCCGACGACGGCTCCAAACTCACGGTCTCGTTCCCCGCGGGTTCGACTTTTGCCATTAAGATGCTCGGTCGCGCCGATACGCAGTCGGTGGTCCTGCCGACGGTCTGCGCGGTCTTCGGTCGTCGTACCGTCGACTATGTCCTGGATGGGGGTGGCACGCCGGCTCCTCAACATGAGGAGCATTCTCCATCTGCACGGGCTGCGGTATCTGCGGACCCGCAACCCGTGTCCTCGGCGGCCCCTGCATCCTCGAGCGCCAGCGCGCCGCAGCAGCAAGCGGCGCCGGTAGCGGCATCGACCCCGTCGGCGCCTAAGCCTGCGGCGCCCAAACCGGCTGCTCCGACACCCGCGCCCAAGCCCGTCTCGCCCGCGCCCAAGTCGTCTGACCTGGGCAAAGCCCCCTGGCTACGCTCCGACAACCCCGCCGGCGCTCCTGCCACGGGTAAGCTCCCGACCGAGCCCGCACCCCGTGCGCCCGAGCGCTCTGCCGCTCCCAAGGCTCAGCCGTCTGCGCAGTCTGCACCGTGGGAATCCGAGCAGGTGCCCTACGATGACGCCATGGTCGGCGGCTTTGCAGGCGATGCGAGCGGGGACGATCTGCCTCCGTTCGACGTGCCGGGTGCGACGCCCGCGCCCAAGCCCGCTGCAACTGCCCCCAAAGAGGAGGACGCTCCTGCAGCTCCCTGGGAGTCCAACCCCGGCGCGGGCAGTCCCTTCGGCCATCAGGGCGCAGCCCCAAGCATCCCGCAGACCGAGGACGAGGCCAAAGCCCTCATCCGCAGCGTCTTCGGTCAGGCCACCATCTTCAAGCCGGTGGAGTAGCTGTACAGGCGGGTATACTGCTCAAGAAGAGACGTCTTTGAACGGAGCGAGCTTATGATGTGGGAATATGTCCGCCTTGAGGACGATACGCAAGTTTCGTATTCCGAAGTCCGTGAGGACAATACGGTGAAGGTCGTTGTGGAGCGCCCACGCGATTGGGGTTTTGACACGGCGGAGTGCATCTTGCCGGCATTCAATTGGGTGTCGCACGAGGGCTTTAGCGAAGCAGACCTCAAAGAACTCGATGATTTCGTGCGCAACAATGCCCCGCTCATCCTGCGTTTTGCCTACGAAGGCGGACGAGTCTATGCCTAGTCTGTTTCGACTCGGGCCGTACATCATCTTTTTCTGGACAGGGGAGAACGGCGAGCCCGTCCATGTTCATATCGCGGTCAAGCGCCCCACCGCCGAGGCAACCAAGATATGGCTTACCCGCTCCGGCGGATGCAAGCTGGCCCATAACAAGGGCGATATTCCTGCTCGGGATTTACGCGATATCATGCAGTTTGTTTCATCTAACCATGCGCTGATTTGCAAACGCTGGAAAGAAACAACCGGTGGGCTGTCGTTTTACTGTTGAGAATCGCTTGCTGGGCTTAGGACCCCTAGCCCTTTAGGGGCTCTTTATCCGGGCGCATTTGAATTTCGGACATGTGTAGCGTGGTGCCGCGTGTCTCGCATTCGAGCAGGCAGATGCGTGACGGTCGGCCTAGGATGCTGAGGTCGATACGATACGTCGCATGGCTGTCCGTGTGCTCGACTTGCTCGGCGTTGACGGTTGCTCCGATTGTCAAGAAAGCGCCTAGTTCGGCATCGACAATCTTGGAGTCCTTTATCTTGACCTTGAACTCTTGGTAGAGGGACGGGCTGTTGTAGTAAATGGTTCGAGTTCCGTCGGTGCACTCATCGGTCGCTTCCCATTTGACGATGGGCTGGTCCGAGCTGGCTATCAGTAGTTCTGCTCCAAAGGCTATAGCATGGGTGATGATAACCAGTAATGCCCAGCCGACAAAGAGATAGAGAACCACATATGCAACGGGGTGTTTTGAGCGGATGTTTTGGAGCACGTCGGGGGCATTCATGGGGCACCTCCAAATTGCTGTCTGTGACAATCAAATTATACCCTGCCATCATGAGCGCCGCCTCGAGCAGCGGTTCGGCATTTTGTTATCTAGCTGGATGCAGAAAATGCCGGATTCCGGCTCTACAAGATTTAGCTTTCAATATTATGCAGATGCGAATTATTCAACTTTGCATAATCTTTGGGCGCGGCTTGCACTCCAGGACATGTATATCGACTGAGGGAACACGTCCGCCCCGCTTGCTTGCCCCGCGCCGTGGTACGATTTTTGAGTTTGAAAGTCCCGCCGTGCTCCGGCTGCCCTTGCAGCTTGTCGCGCGGCCGCACGTAAAGGAGCCATCATGGCCGGTATGAACATGCAGCAGATGATGAAGCAGGCTCGCAAGATGCAGGAGCAGCTTGCCGCCGCGCAGGAGAACCTCAAGTCCCAGACCGTCGACGCCTCTGCCGGCGGCGGTATGGTCAAGGTGACCGTCAACGGCGAGATGGAGCTCGTCAACCTCACCATCGACCCCGATGCCCTCGATCCCGAGGACGTCGATATGCTGCAGGACATGATCATGGCTGCCGTCAACGAGGCCGTCCGCGGCGTCAACGAGCTCGCCAACAAGCAGATGGGCGCCATCACCGGCGGCCTCAACATCCCGGGCATGCCGTTCTAAGACACGCATATATATGAGTGCGAATCACAGTCTGCAAAAACTGCTCGATGAGCTGGGCCGTCTGCCGGGCATTGGTCCCAAGTCGGCCCAGCGCATCGCCTATTACCTGCTCGAGGCCGATGCCGAGGAGGCCCGCCGCCTGGCCGAGGCCATCCTGGAGGTCAAGCAGGAGGTCCACTTTTGCAGTCGTTGCTTTAACTACGCCACGGCCGATGAGTGCTCCATCTGCCAGGACCCGATGCGCGACACCACTCGCATTTGCGTTGTGGGCGAGCCGCGCGACGTCCAGGCGATCGAGCGCACGGGCAGCTACCACGGCCTCTACCACGTATTGGGCGGTGTGATCAGCCCCATGGACAAGATTGGTCCCGAGCAGTTGCACATCCGCGAGCTGCTGGCACGCTTGGGCCACGAGGACATCCACGAGGTCATCATCGCCACCAACCCCAATATTGAGGGCGAGACCACGGCGAGCTACCTGGCCCGCACTATCAAGCCGCTGGGCGTCGAGGTATCGCGTCTGGCAAGCGGCCTTCCCGTGGGCGGCGACCTGGAGTATGCCGACGAGCTTACGCTTGGGCGCGCCATCGAGGCCCGTCGCGCGATTTAGGTGGCGAGCCTGCTCCTGCCGTATGTTTTCCTCGCGACGCACGGGGTAGTCATAATTTCCCCGTGCGACTGTGAGTTTGTTGTGCAACAAAGATGCTTCGTATCCGCTTATCGCATGGATGCTTCCGCTCGCATCCTTAATTTGCCCATTCGTTACGCAACCTTTTGGGTTCGCTGATACACTCAAATATGGATTTGAATGAATGCGCCGCTTCTGAGCGGCGTGTTTTTCTTGGAGGAGAACGCATGCGGCCCGGTGGCACTCAGACAAAGCGCGGCGCCGCGGTGCGCATGCGACGCCGACTGGGCTTGGCGCCGCGGGCGTACGCACTGCTGTCCTGCTCGCTGGTGCTGGTCATAGCTGGCGTTTCTGCCTATGGCATGACCGTGCCGTCCATGATGCAGGCGCATACCGCACGCGAACCGCGCGTGGGGCATGAGGTCAAAAGTGATCTGGGTACCACGACTGGATATGCTTGGGCAAGTGTAGTCGCGCATATTGTGTTTGGCACCGACGATGCGGATGGCGCCGAGGCCCCGGACAACGAAGTTACGCTTGCCAATGGCAAAACCATCGTGCTCACCAACACCAAGATCATCGATCGGTTGTCCAACAATAGCGTGGCGGCAACGGTGAATAAGGTCGAGCAACAGAAGGAGCGGGATGCCCAGCAGTCCGGAAAGCCCGGTAGCTCGGATACTCCTGGCTCCGGCTCGGATTCGTCGAGTTCGGGCGGCGGCTCTGGGTCGGGTTCCTCTACCGGAGGGTCTGTAAACGGCGGCTCGACGAGCGGCAACACTGACAACGATGCAAACTCCGGTGGCCTTTCCGCTGCTGAGGAAGAGAGCATTCACAGTTGGCTTGTGACCAAGTACAACATGCTCGACGGCTATGTTTCTCGTGCCAATGACGTGGTTTCGACCTATAACTCTACGGGCGATCCCAGGCCGTGCGACAGCCTGGTCGGGGAGATGTTTGTCATTCGAGCCGAGTTCGGTCGTCAGACATTCTCGCCTCGGTCAAAGTGGTATCAGCAGTATGCCAATCTGTGGGGCTGTTACACCAACCTATGTCAATGGGTCGGCCATTACGGCGATGATGACGTCGCGCTCGGTAACTTCAACAATAACGTGGCGGCGCTTGCCCTATGATGACCGATCTTGCATCCACCACACCACAATCGCTCGGTCGCGATCCGATGGTCGGCCTGCGCCTGGCACGCGTCGACGGGTTTGAGCCGGCCGTCGCCCTGGGCACGGACGAGCTTCCCGCCTACCTGCGCCGTTTTACGATGCTGTTTGCCGACGATGCCACCATGCGCCGTGGCGGTATCGGCTGCGTGACGCGTGCCGTCAACGCCCAAGGCGAGGCCGTGGCGCTCAAGCAGCTCATCTTGCCGGCGCGCGATGAGTTCGACGACGATGCCGCTCACGAGGCGCTGGTCGCCAAGTTCAAGGCAGCGTTTCGCGAGGAATACGAATGCCATCGTGCCCTTTCGGGCCTTAAGGGCTTTCCCCGCCTCTATGGCTGGGGCGAGGTCGACGGTGTGCCTGCAATTGTCATGGAATGGGTCGAGGGTGAGACGCTTGCCCGCTTGCGTTCGCGACTCGCCGTGGATGATGCCGGACGCCTGTCGCCGCTTGTGGCGGCGCGTCTGGGTCGCGACCTGTTCGATCTGCTCTGCCGTATGAGCCTGGTGGGTGAGGGCTTTGTCCATCGCGATATCTCGCCCGCTAATATTATGGTGCGTACGGCGCGCCTGCCGCTTGACCGGCAGCTTGCCGAGGGCACCTTTGACCTGTGCCTGATTGACTTTGGCTCGTCGCTGGCGCTCGAGGCCGGGCGCGGCGGTCTTTTTGCTCACCCTCGGCGGGGGCGGGGGGGCCTTCGGCGGCTGTGGCCGGTACCGGCGGCAAGGCGTCGTTTACGGAGCGTTATGCCACGCTGCGTCGCGCGACGGTTGCCTATGCCCCGCCCGAGATGCTCACCGACGATATTCCCGATCTGCGCGCTTTGCGTATGTCGCCGGCGATCGACGTCTATGCCGCGGCAAGCACGGTTTACGAGCTCATTGCCGGCGTCGCGCCATACGAAGCCGCGCCGGGCACTTCGGGCACCTCGGGTTCGCGCAAAAAGACGCGCGACATCGCCAGCCCCTATCGTCTCAAGATGGACACGCGGCCCGACTATCCCATTGGTGCCCATGCGCCCGGTTGTGATTTGACTCAGCTGCTCCGTCGTGAGCCCGATGTGGCGCTCGCCGCGGCCGAGCAGGCCCAGCAGCTAGGGCTTGAGCCGGATTCCGAAGAGCTACGCGATGCGCTGGCGTTTGTCGATGCCCAGCTGTTCGACGTGGTGATGGCCTGTCTGTCCAGCCATCAAAAAGATCGTCCCGAGCCGGCGGCGGTCGAGGCGGCGCTCTCGGCGTTTTGTGACCACTATGCGCAAAATGTCGGTCGTTCGCTCCGCGGCGAGCCGCTCACGCCGTGCCCCATGGATGCGTCCGGCCGCGCGGTTCGTCGCGCGGCGATGATCGGTGCGGCGGTCGTTTGCAGCGTGGTTTGGGCTGTGGTCGTGGTTTCGGCCGCGCTGCTGGCGTCGGGCGCTCGCGTGACGGTGACTTTGGGATCGCTCGTGTGGTCTGGGCCGCTACCGGGTATTATTGCCGCACTGGCGTTGGCGCTGCCAGGCATAGCCGGCGTTGCCACGGGGGCACTTGCGCGCAATCGGCGCTCGGGGTTCCTGCAGGGTGTGCTTGCGCTTTCTGCCTGCGAGGTTCCGGTGCTGGTTGTGGCTGCATGTAGCGTATTTTCCCAACGCGCCGTGATGGGCGGCCTTGTTGCCGCTCTGGTTGCAACCTATACGCTTACGTGGTTTTTGCTTGCGATGGGCTTTGCCTTTGAACTTCCCGTTTCGGCACCGCGACGCACAAAAGCCCAGATGGCGACTCCGCTTGCCGGTGGAGCCGCAGCTGCCCGTACTTTTGGCGGACCTGTCGAAGTATCGTCCGATTCTATTTCTACGACCAAGGAGGCCTAGGTCATGGCATCTCAAGTTGAGCTCACCCCATGCGGGGCCATGTTTGACATCTTTAAGCGCGCGGCGCATCTGAGCCATATCGAGCTGTGCGGCTTGGTGCTTTCGTCCCGTCCGCTCGCCGACGGCCGCAGCCCGCAGAGCCGAGCCGCCGATCGCTCTTGGGTTTCCCGCTTTATCGTTCGCGCGCCGGTCGGCACGCTTCAGCAGCGCTACTTTGCCGAATACGGTACCTCGGCTGCGCGTATTATGTCGCAACTGGCCCTGCGCCAGCGAAATCCCATGGACTCCACGGCAGTGATCAATATGGTGTGCGGTCCTGCAGGTGAACCGATGGTACGCGCGCTCGAAGAGTGCCACCAGGACACGAATCTCTATCGCAACGCGCTCGATCGCCTGTCCCAGGCGGCAGAACTCATGCCTGCCGAGCGCGCCGAGGCCGTGCTGGTGCTGTTTGTCGCCGTCGGCTGTTCGGCGGATGTGCGGTCCTCGGTGAACTATGCCATCGACTACGCGCACGCGACCTGTGGCGGAGGCACCTCCACGCCGCGCTCGCTTGGCATGTCGATGACCGCGGGCGAACGCGAACCCGCCCCGGCGCACCCCTTGGGCTTGCTGCGCGTGCAAAACAGTTTTGTCGTGAGCGCCCCGCGCTGGATTCAGCCGAGTGAGCAGGGTGTTGAGATTGGCGCGCTGGCCACTGGTGAGGGCGATATTACCGACGTCGGCGACGATGTCTCGGCCCGCCATGCCCATATCTGGTGCGATGCTCAAAATATCTGGCACGTCGAGGACTTGTCGTCCACCAACGGAACCGTGGTGGTAAACGGGGCCACGCGCGTTTGCATTCAGGTCGAGCCCGGCCGTTCCGCCCAGCTCAATCCCGGCGACGAGCTCAAGCTCGGCGAATCCACTACCTACGCCATTCTCTTCGGTGCCCTCTAGCCGGCAGTTAGGGGCGTTCCTTTTCTGCCGGCACTTGGGGGCACTTCTCTGCGCGCCAGAGCCGGTCGCCTGGGGATGGAGAGGCCATTTTGGCCCTTGGCGGTCAGTCGGGGCGAAACTAGAAGATCTTTCCGATTCGCGGCTGTTCATGCTTGTAGAGCATCTAAAACAATAGGATGTTATTCTGGAATATGCCGGGTGCGTGAACTTGCCTGTCTTAGCCTTAAAAAGGTATAGGGGAGTTTGGCTCAGGGGTTCCGTCTTGTTCTTCAGCGCAGTATTGTGGGACAGATTTGCTGAGATTGGCGCCTTACACCGCAGAGCGCACGGAAGGCTCTCGATTTGTGTTCTGGCCCCAGAATACAGGGCCTGATACTTACCAACTGTGGCATGGATGTAACATCTGTAGAAATCAACCCTTTTGTTGTCGACCTTTGTAAGAAGAACACTGCCATCAACTCTTTGGATGACGAAACTAGGGTGCTTGAGGGGAGCCTTTACTCCCCTCTGTGAGATGACTCATGTTTTTCGCTTGTCGTTGTGAATCCTCCGTTACTGCCGATTCCGGATGAGATTCCTTATCCCTTCGTTGGGGATGGGGGACAATCGGGTCTGGATATAACACTTCATATTCTTAAGGGTGGCGATACGCATTTAGAGGAAAACACTAAATACTGCTAATAGGGGTGACGACGATGGCGTAGGGGCGACCCACGATGCTCGCATCAATACGTCGGCTACTTGGGGAATCAGGTCTAGATGCATGTATGATGATACTGTGCAGCTATTCAATTAGTCCGCGTTCCGAATGGGTGCGGGGTATGGCGGCGACGTCGTATGCTTTTGCCCTGGCGCGATACTCAGGTATTTCTGAGGCGGTTGACGAAGTTTATACGCGCTATGCCGCGCAAGGCGTCCGGAAGTTTGCACATCTACATTACGGGCTTAGGTTTCTTCAAGCGAGCAGGCTGGTTGCGTTATTATGAGCGATTTTTCTAGCCTAGGCGACAAAAGGCAAAGGATTTGGTGGGTGTAAAACGAGGTCGTTTGCGGGCGGACGCTCCAATCTATTGTGGCAATCGGGCGGTTGAAAAAGATATTTCAATCGCCCGATTGCCAGATTCGTCGGAGGAGATGTCCGATTCCGACTCTCTTGTAGGAAGAGCTTGAGACCGTATTGGCCCAAGGCAATCTTAAAGCAGTCTCATTGGCAAATCTTCGCTCCTGTTGTGTTGAGGTGTAAGGTATCAGTGATTGATGTTTTGTGGCGGGTAGATTGGGGCCTTCCTTGATTCGATGCGTTCTCTCGAGGTTCATCAGAGCAAAAGGGGCTTTCGTCTTCATTGCTATCACGGTGATTGGAACCGCTCTCTCCTATGCCATGCCATACGTGAACGGAAAATTTTTGGCTCTGTTAGACCAAAATTGACATATAGCTTTTTTCCGATTTAGGACAATAATG
>CABPWH010000074.1 GCA_902461085.1 uncultured Collinsella sp.
CGGGGCATGCCCCGCCTCTTACACCACATCTCTGCGCGCTACCCTCTGCTATGCCAAACAGGAACTATTCCACCGCAACATATTGAGAGGGCTCTTGGCTGTTATGCGTACTGACATTTGTCATGAAATGGCAGGCCATTAGGGGTTGCTACTCGTAGTTGCGGTAGGGTTGGGGCAGATTCTAACTAGAAATGGTGGTCGCTACCGGTTGTTCTCGGCATACTCGGCTCATTCGATTACGGTCGCCACATGAAAGGAACTATCATGGATCTTGCGATGGCACAGCGTCTCGTCGATCGCCGCAAAGCTGCCGGTCTTTCCCAAGAGGCGCTTGCTGCTCAGCTTGGCGTAAGTCGCCAGGCTGTCAGCAAATGGGAACGCAGCGAATCCTCACCCGATACCGATAACCTTATTGCGCTCGCCGCGCTGTATGGCGTGTCACTGGATGAGTTGCTATATGGGGAAGCGGCTAGCGATGTCGACACCTCGGCCGACGATGACGTTGACGCCAATAATTCAGGCGAGTCTGAAGGCGCCGAGCCTTCTACCGAGCACGTGGATTCTGACGGCAAGCCACTTGTCGACATTTCTCTCGCACGCGGTATCCATGTTATTGATCCCAACAAAGGCGAAGAGGTCCATGTTGGCTGGAATGGTATCCATGTGGCTAACGAGCGCAAGGGTGAAGAGGTCCATGTCGGGCCGGGCGGATTGCATATCGATACGCTAGAGGACGATGAACACAGCGTACATACCAATGCCGACGGCACCGTCACCGTCGACGGAGAGACCTTTTCGAGCTGGAAAGAGGCACACGACAAGCTCGACCATCATGGCAAGCATTTCCACACTAAGCTCGGTCGCGCATGGAACAAGTTTCCCTTTCCTGCGCTTGTCGTCCTTGCCTATCTCGCGCTCGGCATCATCTGCGGCACGTGGGACATGGGGCTCTTTCTGGTCTTTCTGATTCCCGTCTACTATGCGATGGGCGACTTCATCGACCGACGTCATCTATCTAAGCTAATCCGCAGCGTCTATCCAACAGCCGCCATTGCCTGGTTCCTCTATATGTGGCTTTGCTTGGCGCAGCCCCATCCCGCATGGGTCATCCTCATCACCATCCCAGTTGTAAAAGCACTCATGCGCTGGTGCCGAAAGCAATGGAAACGCCGCAAACAAGCCTAAGCCGCTCCAACCCGTCAGCAATGCTTGGCCAATACCGCTCGCCCCTTCCGAGCTGCGGTGAAATACGGACCGTTGAGGACCTTGGAGCGTTTAACAGCCCCTATTTCACCGCAACTCACGAATGGAGCGGGCAATTCCAGCGCAGGAATTGGCATTTAACTCACCGCATGCCACGAAAAGGGCTCATCTACTACGATGAACTCGATGAGGCCGACCACATCCATCTTTTTCAAAAATCGGCAAGCTTTCTACCTGCGGTTTTACTTTCACCCTTTTCGGCATGGTTGAAGGCATTCGAATCATCGTAGTAATTAGGCGCATTTTGTAGCAAACGATTCATTCAAGCTCGAACTCGAAGACCGATGGTCCCCTCATCCACGGCTGCGAGCGAAAATACCAAATAGAATAAAAATCGAATGGCTAAGTCTGTTTGGCGAACGGAGGCAATATGGGCAAGGTAGCTGAAAGCGACTGGAAGCTGTTTAAGGAGCTGCTCCCAAAATGGCAAGAAAGCTATATGGAAATGCTCATCGGCCAATACATCGAGATACTAAACGGCGGCAGCGAAGCGTCTAGTAGATTTTGGGCGCTAGAAGAGCGCATCAATAGGGACAAGCTGTCCTCGGGAGTGCTAGCAAACGATATTCGCCGCAGCACCATGCATTATGAGATTGCCAGCTTGCTTTCCGATAACGTGATCACGCTCGACGACCTTGATGGTTTCACCGAAGACATTAAGGGCTACGCACGACGTTGCATCGGTCGGCAAGAACGCTGAGCGACATGCGCATCCACAGGCGCTATACTGCATAAACTGCCCCGTCGAATGTATATTTCGGCGGGGCGGTTGCTTTTTGCCCACAGGTACCCCAGGGGGCGGCGTGCAAATTCCGGAGTATTCAGCATCCCGGAGTCCGCAGGTGCGGGAACGGGTGCACAAAACCGCGCTGAATGCCCTGGTCCTGGACCCCCAATGCCTCAAGAGCTGGTCATTTTTTACAGAACGCGGCCCATGGTGCCTGCCTTTCTCCCAAAATCCAGTATGCAGGCACCCTCGGCTGCTGAATACTCCCAAAAAATGCACGCCGCATCCTACCCCAGGCACCCGCAGCAAGAAGACGAATAGCCTCGACCTCCCTGGGGCCTCCGATGAGAGCAGTTTCGGCCGAGGCTATTCGTCGCCGAAGCTGATGCCCAGCGCCTTGGCCTCGCGTACCAGATCGCTCTGGGGGTCGACATACTTGAGCTTGCCGGCGACATCCTCGAGCGGCATGTGGCACATCTTGCCGTCGCGCAGGGCGATCATGTAGCCAAACTCGCCGCGCAGGCAGCCAAGCGCGGCCTCGACGCCGCACTGGGTCGCAAAGATGCGGTCCTGAGCGTCGGGCTGGCCGCCGCGCTGCGTGTGACCGGGGATGGCGACGCGGGTCTCGCGACCGGTCTTGGCCTCGATCTCCTTGGCGATGTCGTACACGATTGACGGGCTCGTGCGCTCGGCGAGCTTCTTCTTGTACTCCTTCTTGGACAGCGCCGCATCCTCCTTGGAGATGGCGCCCTCGGCGACGGCCACGATGGTAAAGCGGCTGCCGGTCTCCATGCGATGCTCGATGGTCTTGATGACGTTATCCATGTCGTAGGGAATCTCGGGAATCAAGATGACATCCGCGCCGCCCGCGACGCCGGCGTACAGCGGGATCCAGCCAACCTTGTGGCCCATGATCTCGATGACAAACACGCGGCCGTGGCTCGAGGCGGTAGTGTGGATGTCGTCGATGCACTTGGTGGCGACGTCGATGGCGCTCGTAAAGCCAAACGTCAGCTCGGTGCCCCAGGTGTCGTTATCGATGGTCTTGGGCAGCGCGATAACGTTGAGGCCCTCTTCGCGCAGGCGGTTGGCGGTCTTGGTGGAGCCGTTACCGCCCAGCATAAACAGGCAGTCGAGCTGCAGCTTATGATAGGTGTGGACCATCGCCGGCACCTTTTCGACGCCGTCGGCCTCGGGAATGTCCAGGCGCTTGAACGGCGTGCGGCTCGTGCCCAGGATGGTGCCGCCGCGGGTGAGGATACCGCTAAAATCGGCGGGCGTCATGACGCGGAACCTGCTGTAGATAAGGCCCTGATAGCCGTCCTCAAAACCATAGATCTCGATAGGTTCTTCGCTATTGGTCATAAGCGTTTTGACGATGCCGCGCATGGTGGCGTTGAGCGCCTGGCAGTCGCCGCCACTGGTAAGAAGACCGATCCTAAGCATGATGAATCCTTCCGAGCAAGTTATAACATGCGCATAAGTTTACCCCCGCACACTGTTGATACGGGGGTAAAACGTGCTAGCTCAAGCGTATAGAAATGTAAGCAACGTCAGGGAACGTAAGGTCGACGGGCCTGGCTCCTTACAGTGCGAAGGCGTCGACGTCGCCCCAGTGGCGGCGCAGCGTAATGGCGGCGGCGGGTTCGGTATTGTCAAAGACGACCGACCATTGCGTATTGCTGGTGATGTCTTCCGGATTGGGCTCCTGCGCCGCGGCGCGCAGGGCCTTCCAAGCGACTGCCTCGTTCTGGGCACCGACATGGGCGTCAAGGACATCGGCGATTGCGACGGCGCGCTCTTTACCATGGCCCAGCTCGCCATTCTTTTGGTTGGGCAGCACTTCGTCGCCATAGCAGGCGTAGAAGTTCGTAACCTGGCGTACAGGAGTCGCTTTGAAAGCACGGTCCGGATCGCGCGGATCCCACTCTACTACGCGCGCGTCACCGGCGGCGTCGTTGATAAAGAAGTGGTAATCGCGTCCGGCCATGGCGTGCATGTCGTAGGCAGAAAGCAGGTCGACTGCCTCTTGCGTGGTAGCCGCGCGGTCGAGCACCAGACGGATGGCGAGCGAAGTGTTGATGACGGGCCGTTGCGTGTCCTGGTCACAGGGCTTGGAATCCAGGGTGAGTACGGCAATGGACACGCCGCATTCGTTAACACCGTCGAGCTGGGCAAACGGGCCCATGAGTGCGGTGGCGCGTCCGGCGACGGAGTCAAGTGGAGTGTTGGCGCCCAGGTTATTGAGGGCCGCAAAGCCGATGGAGGCGTAGCTGCCGCGTGGGTGGTTGCGCACCAGCAGCGCCGAGGTGTCGTCTTTAAAGTCGTAATTGCGACCGGTGCGCACGCGGCCTTCGGCATCTACGGCGACAAAAGCGCTGCAGGCAAACTGGGGCGCCTGGACATGTACCGGCACACCGGGCAGCACCTGCGCCACCACGGCATCGATGTAGGCCTGGTCGTCGCGCACGCCAGCGGCGATGATGCGATCAAGATCGTAGTCGTAGGCGATGTCGATTGCGTACAGGTCATAGCCATCCGCGTAGCCGGTCAAGCGTTTGAGCGACGCGGCGGACTTGATTTGCTTGTGATAAACGATACCGGTGGCAGCGGCAAGGCCGACGGCGACTCCCGCGACACCGCAGGCGATGGCAATGTTACGTGGCTTCATGACGGCTCCTCTCGTCCTGTTAGCGTAATTGTCGCAAAAGGTGCGCGGGCATTATGGCTCAACTTGGCGAGCGGCGCGGGATTAAACGCGGAATGAAGAGTGCGGCGCTGGCGTGGCGGGGTATGCTGGAGGGGACCATCAACCCAGCGAAAGGGGAGAGCATGACGGATCAGGAAACGCCCGAGCGCGTGCACGTGACGGCCGACGATATCGAGGCTGCCAACGACCTTATCGACTTTATCGAGGCATGCCCCAGCATGTTCCATACGGCGGCGACCATTATGGCCGAGCTCGACGAGGCGGGCTTTACCTACCTGCCCGAGAACGCGGCATGGGACATCGAGCCGGGCGGGCGTTATTACACGCAGCGCAACACCTCGAGCGTTGTTGCCTTTAAGGTGGGCGAGGACCTGGCTGCTACGTGGGGCGAGGACGGCGTTGCCGGCGACTATCATTTTCAGCTCACGGCGTCGCACAGCGACTCGCCGACGTTTAAGGTTAAGGCCGTGCCCGAGCTCGACGGCGCGGGCGAGACGCTGCGCCTGAACACCGAGGCCTACGGCGGCATGATCGACTACACCTGGTTCGACCGTCCTCTGGCACTCGCGGGCCGCGTGCTGGTACGCGAGGGCGACCGTATCGAGAGTCGTTTGCTCGCTACCGAGCGCGAAGTCGCCATCATCCCGAGCCTTGCCATCCACATGAACCGCGGCGTTAACGAGGGCTTTGCTCCCAATCGCGCCGTTGACCTGTGCCCGCTCATCAGCGCTGGTGACCTTAAGCAGGGTGATTTTGATGCCCTGATCGCCGACGAGCTGGACGTTGAGCCCGAGCAAATTTTGGGCCGCGATTTGTTCCTGGTCAATCGTCAGGATGCGCGCATTTGGGGCTGGGCCGACGAGTTTATCTCGACGCCCAAGCTCGACGACCTGGCCTGCGCCTACACCTCGCTGCAGGCATTTTTGGGTGCCGAGAACGCGCACGACGTCTCGGTCTTTTGCTGCTTTGATAACGAGGAGGTTGGCTCCGAGACCAAGCAGGGCGCCATGTCGACCCTCTTGGCCGACGCACTGCGCCGCATTAACGGCTCGCTGGGCTTTGACGACGAGTCGTACCATCGCGCCCTTGCCGCATCGATGCTCGTGAGCTGCGACAACGCGCATGCCGTGCACCCCAACCACGCCGAGAAGTGCGATGCGCGCAACCAGGTGGTGCTCAACGGCGGCATCGTTATCAAGGAAGCTGCCAACCAGCACTACTGCACCGATGCCTTTAGCCGCGCGGTGTTCCAGGCTATTTGCGATGACGCCGACGTGCCAACGCAGACTTTCGCCAACAAGAGCGATATGGCCGGCGGCTCCACGCTTGGCAATCTGTCCAATATGCAGGCGAGCATGCATGCCGTGGACGTGGGTCTGCCGCAGCTTGCCATGCACTCGAGCTACGAGACCGGCGGCGTGCGCGACGTGATGTACGCCATCCGCGCCCTCACCGCCTTCTACGAGCGCAACCTAACCATCAACGGCGCCGAAAGCGTGGAGCTCTAAAACCTGCCAAAAAGGGATGTTAATTTTGGCAGGTTTTATCTGGGCGAATGCAAAGGGTAAAACCGAACTAGATCTGTGATACGTGGCCGCCGAGGTGCAGTGTGCCTCGGCGGCTTTTTGTGTACAGAGTACGGCTAATGCTTATCAATGCTATACATGCTTTACGTATCTACCATAGAGTTTTATGATAGTTTTGAAGTATTAAGGAGGGGTCATGACCACAACAGCCGCTCAGATCAACGTGCGTCTCGATGCCGATCTCAAAAGGAGTGGGGACGCCGCTCTCTCCAGGGCCGGTATGACGCCGAGCCAAGCGGTGCGAGCGCTCTGGCAGCTTGCAGCGTCGCTGGCCGATCGCCCCGGTGCGCTCGAGGATATCCTGCTGCCCAGTCGTGCCCGGGCGGAACAGCGCGAGCGCGAAAAGGCCGCCAAACGTAAACTCGAGCTCATGGATCAGGGATCGAAGCTGTTCGCTGCCGCTTGCCGTGAGTCGGGAATCGATATGGTCAGGGCTCAGCCATCGGACGACGAAGAGCTCAAACGGAACGCCTATGCTGATCGCTATGGCGAGGAGATGAGCTGGCTCTATGAGTGAGGCTCTAAAGCGCATCTTGGTTGACACCAACGTGTGGCTCGATTACTTCATTCCCTCACGACGTGGTCGTTCGGCGGCGATTGAGTTTTTACGCGATGCATGCACGGCGCAGGTGGATTTGCTGTATGCGGCGACATCGTCCAAAGACCTGTTCTATTTGATTTCAAGTGAACATAAGGCATGGTATCGGCGAGAGCGCGGTTCGCTGTCTCAAGATGCCGCTTCGGCGGCGACATCACTCGCATGGGATTGTCTTGATGTGTTGTCGCAACTTGCTACGCCCGTGCCCTGCGACCTGAGCGACATATGGATGGCGAGTAAGCAGCGTGAGCTCCATAGCGATTACGAAGACGATTTAATCATCGCGGCAGCGATGCGCGCAAAGACAGACCTTCTGGTCACCAACGATGTCAAGCTCTGCTCACACGCACCAGTCGCCGCAATGAGCGTAGAAGACGCAAAGAATTACTTAGCAACGCTCTAACAATTTGAAGACCCCACAGGTTGAGTAAACGCCAGCGAGAGCCCGCCGTTTGAGCCAAGGTGCCGTGAAATGAAAAGGCGCTGACCTTCTGGTCGCGCCTTTGAAATTGAACGGCAGATTGGCCAAACGGCGGGCTCGCAGCGTCGGGTCCTTTCCGCCGTCGGGACATTACGCCGTTTGTAAAACGGCGTAATTCTTAGTGTTCGATCCAGCAGCGCAGGGTCTCGCCAGCTTGCAGGTGACGCAGGTTCTCCGCGGCGATGTCGACCACATTGTTGAGCGTGGCTGCCAGGTGGAACCAGCCGGAGACGTGCGGCGTGATGAGCATGTTGGGTGCATCCCACAGTGGGCTTGTCTCAGGCAGCGGCTCGGGGTCGGTGACGTCGACCGCGGCGCCGGCGAGATGTCCCGACTCCAGGGCGGCAACCAGATCGTCGGCAACCACAAGATCGCCGCGGCCGCCGTTGGCAAAGAAGGCGCTCGGCTTCATCGCGGCGAAGAACTCGGCGTTCGCCAGGCCGCGGGTCTCGGGTGTGCTGGGCATAAAGGATGCGACGACATCGGCCTCGGCCAGGCGCTCAGACAGGGCATCCATGCCGTCCATGTCCTCAAATACAATGGGGTAGACGAGCGGATGGCGCTTGATGCCGCGGACGTGTGCGCCCATGCTGCGGCAGAGCGTGGCAAAGTGGCCGCCGATATCGCCTGCGCCCAGCACCAGCACGTTGGCATTTTTAAGCGAGGTAACCGGCCCCAAATCCTCCCAGCGATGCTCGCGCTGCAAGTCGTGATAGCCGGGCAGGCGCTTCATCATAGAAAGAACCATGGCAAACATGTGCTCGCTTACGGCCTGACCGTAGGCGCCCACCGAGCAAGACAGTTTGGCGTCGGCTGGTACGGTGCCGGCGGCAAGGTAGTCGTCATAGCCGGCGGTCTGCAATTGCAACAGCTGGAGGTGCTTGCACGCGGTAAGCAGGGCAGGGTCAATGTTGCCCAAGATCACGTCGGCATCGGCGACCTGTTCATGTGTGGCGGCGTCGGAGCTCGTGTAGATAAAGTCCTCGCCCGGAGCACTCGACTCAAGAATTGCGCGATGGCGGTCGTTGACAGGCAACAAAACCAGGATGTTCACAAGCAGTCCTCTCCGCCCAACCTGCCAAAAGGGGACAGATTAATTTTGGCATGTTTTATCAGGCAAAACGTTCAAATAAAACGCCGGGCTACGCGATGGTTAGCATATCCATCGCGTAGCCCGGCATATCTACAGCTACCAGCTCAGCAGCTCGTAACCATCCTCGGTCACCACGAGCTGTACCTCGCACTGGGCCGAATCGCTGCCGTCCTTGGTGCGCACGCACCAGCCGTCACCCTTGCTGATCTTGATGTCGGGCGCTCCGGCGTTGACCATGGGCTCGATGGTAAAGACCATGCCCGGGGCCATGATGGTGTCCACATCGGGCGCCTCGGTGGTAAAGCCCACAAACGGGTCCTCGTGGAACTCCTTACCGATGCCGTGTCCGCCGTACTCGCGCACCACGCTAAAGCCGGCGTCCTCGACCGTCTTTTGCACGGCCTCGGCCATCACGGACAGCGGCAGCCACGGCTTGACGGCGGGGAGCGCCCCCCCCCCACCCCCACGCCGGCC
>CABPWH010000075.1 GCA_902461085.1 uncultured Collinsella sp.
GGCCGCCTTGGAAACCGAATGATGGTACGAGCATCCATTCGGCTTCCAGGGCGGCCACGGACAGAACGGGGCGAACAGAAAAGAGCGACGGACGTCTACTCCCCCGCCACGCTCGCGCGCAGCTTGGCGGCGATGGGCTCCGAGGCCAGCAGAAACACGAGCATGACCACGGAGCACGCCAGGCACACGATCCAGGCGCTCGCAAAGGAGCCCGAGACGGCAAAGAGCACGTAGACCTGCCACAGCTCACCGACAAAGCTCATACCCGCGAGCACCGCCGAGGTAGCGATAACGGTGAGCGAGCCCAATACGCGACCACTCACCTTATCGGCAACATGGCCGATAACGAGCGAACCCACGACACTCACCACGGTGGAGATGGCATAGGAGATGTTGTACTGCGCAAGGGAAATGCCCAGGTCGCTGACGATCAGCGGCTGGAACAGGCTCATGCAGTTGACGAAAATCGTGTAGCACGTGGCCATAATCACGAAGCCGGAGGTCACCACGAGCCAGCCGGGGAAGAACTTACGCTGCTGGGGCATACTGCTCCTTATTTAACAAACGAATAGCCGGCGCCGGGCGCCGGTAGTGCCCAAGATTGCCTTGAAAGACAAGGGCATAGGCCTTACGGCCATGCCCGCAGGCTTGAAAGGCAAGGTTGGGTGCTACCGGTGGTCGGCGATATAGCCCAAAGCGACGGCGGTATAGGCCGCGGCGCCGAGCGGCAGCTCGGCATCGTTAAAACGCGCCTTGGGATGGTGCTGGGCAAAGCGTTCGTCCGTGTCGGTTACGGCCGCGCCCACGGTAAAGTACGCACTCGGAATCTCGCTCGAGATAAGCGCAAAGTCCTCACTCGCCATGGCATGGAAAAGCGGCAAGAAAGCCGCCTTGGGCAGCACTGCGCCCACGTAGCCAAGCGACGCCTGAGTCATATCGCTGTCGAGTACAAGCGGCGGAACATCCGAAAGCGTCTCGATGGTCGCCGGCGTACGATATGTTGCGGCAACGCCGTTAACGACCTCCGCGATGCGGGTCTTTAGGTGCTCCATGAGCTCAACATCAAAGCCGCGCAGCGTTCCCTCGAGCACGCAGGTGTCGGGGATGACGTTGGCCGCCAAGCCGCCAGCAAACTTACCAACGGTAAGTGCGACTTCCTTGGCCGCCGGCACCTCGCGGGAGATGAGCTCCTGGAGCGCCAGGTGCACATGGACGCCGGCCGTAATGGGGTCGATGCAGATCTCGGGGCTCGAGCCATGGCCGCCCTTGCCCTGGAGCGTGATGCGGAAACCGTACACGCCTGAAAGCGCCGGGCTCCCATAGAGCACCAGGCCGAGCGGCGATTGGCTGTTGACGTGCATGGCAAAGGCAGCCTGGGGGCGCGGGTTCTGCAGCAGGCCATCGGCAATGGCAGCGCGCGCCCCTTCAAAGGTCTCCTCGCCCGGCTGGAACAGCAGTTTGACGGTAGCGTTGGCGTCGACAAGCTCGGCCTCGCGGGCCTTGAGCAAGCGCGCCGCACCAAGCAGGGCCGTCGCGTGCATATCGTGACCGCAAGCATGCATGCAGCCATTGGTGGATGCAAAGGGCTCGCCGGATTCCTCGACAACGGGCAGGGCATCCATATCGCCTCGGAGCATGACGACCGTTCCGGCCCGCTCGTCCTTGCACGTGCCATTGCCCTGAGCGGCCGCGGCCGCACCGGCACCGATCAGGCCAACGACGCAGGAACCGTCGACGAGCGTGGTATGGGGGATGTCCATCTCGTCCAGACGTGCCTGGATATAGGCAGACGTCTGCGGAAGATTGTTACCGAGCTCGGGCATCTGATGTAAATCGTGTCGCCACGCAGCGAGCTCGTCTGCAAAAGCCTGAGCTTCTGCAACAAGACCGTCACCGATAGCGGTCTGCGCCGCCGCGGTGGCCTTGGGCGCTGGTTGCGGTTGAAAATCGGACAGAGCTGATGCCATAGAAGCCCTCCAGTAACGTTTTTGCAGCACGCACTTTGATAGCGTAAAGTGCAAGGTACAACTGTAAGGGCATGACATAAAAATGCCGCCCTGGGAGGGCGGCGCAACAAGTTGTTTACAATTGCGGGTGTGATTTTCGGCGCAAGAAATCGAAATGCGTCTCGCTCAAGATAATCGAAAGAAAGATGAGCGCGAAGCCGGCGAGCAGGCGCGAGGTGAGCGCCTCCCCCATCAGCAGCACCGAGAACAGCACGCCCGAAGGCGACTCCATCGAAAGGAGCAGTGAGCCCGTCGAGGCCGAGACATGCGCCAGGCCGACGTTTTGGATGAGCAGAGCCGCGCATGTGCAACCAACCGAGAGAAACGCCATCGCGCTGATAAAGCTCGGCGTCCACACGGACAGAGGCGCTTGGGTCTCGAATAGCAGCGACGTTGCCAGGCTCAGCACGCCGTTGCCCACAAACATCCAAAACGTGATGACGTTGATGTCCATTTTGCGACCGTACTTGGCAGTCACCGCCATCTG
Source organism: uncultured Collinsella sp. (assembly GCA_902461085.1). Lineage (GTDB taxonomy): Bacteria > Actinomycetota > Coriobacteriia > Coriobacteriales > Coriobacteriaceae > Collinsella. The sequence continues at coordinate 2,494 of CABPWH010000075.1, forward strand.
GATGGCGAAAAAGACCGCACCCGCCAGCGTAATGACATCACCGATGTTGAATTCAACGCTATCGAGCGCCACCAAGCCAATGCCCGCCAAGCACAGCAGCGCCGCGCCCAGGTTATAGCGGGTGAGTTTTTCGCCGCTCAGAAAATAGCTCGCGAACGGCACAACGATGCAATACGTGCCCGTCAAAAAAGCATTCTTGCCCGCCGTGGTGTGCGCCAGACCGACTGTCTGCAGGGCGTAGGCGGTCCACATAAGTGCGCCCATGCCAAGTCCGACGATAAGGTTGCGGGCGTTGAGGTGCGCGATGATGCGCTTGTGGAAGATGAAAAACATGACCAACGCCGCAGGCAGAAAGCGCACGTAGAGCAGTTCGAACACCGGAATGGTGTCGAGCGCGTCCTTCATGGTCGTAAAGGAGTAGCCCCAGACGACTGCCACCGAAAGCAGCAGGACTTTCCAGAACAGCGGCGAGCGAGCGCCGGCGCCGCGGGAGGTGCCGCCCGCGCCCAGGTCCTCGCGAGCAACAGGGCTATCGGGCATCATTTCGATATTGTCAGTGGCATGCTGGGCCATAGGGCATCCTCGCGCTCAATCTGGGCGTGGTGTCCGCACGCGCATGGCTGCGTGCCGCCTCATGGTCAAATAAAAGCAGGGCGCACCGGACCCCCGGCACGCCCCGCTACTGTAGCAACAACCAAGCAGCCCGTGCAATTCACTACGCTAAAGCATCGGGTTGGAAGATCTCGATGTTCCGACGGCGTTTACGTTGCTGAACTAAATCAATTTGGTTGACTCCAGTTTTTCGATGATCCAGTCGTTGGCTTTGATGACCGGGCGGCGGAAGACGACGCCCAGTGCCAGCGACGGAATCAGATAGCTCGCCAGAATGCCTAGCTCAATCCAGTACTCCATGTGGTACGCACCGGCCATGGCGGCATGCATGGCGTTGATGCCGTGGGTGAACGGCAGGAACGGATAGATCGCCTGGAACACGGGGCCGGTCATCTCGATGGGGAACGTGCCGCCCGAACCGCCGACCTGCATGACCAGCAGCACGACGGCGAGCGCCTTGCCGATATCGCCAAACGAAACCGTAAGCGTGTAGACGATATTGGAGAACACGAGACTCGCGACCCAGCCCGCCAGCACAAACTGCAGCGGGTCGTCGCACTGGATGCCAAAGAACAGGATGTCGCCCGCACACACGAGCGTTGCCTGCAGCAGGGCCAGACCGCCAAAGAACAGGTAGCGGCCCAGGTAGATCTCGTGCAGGCGCACGGGGATGAGCTCGTTGATAAGCTCATCGTCAACCGAGACCTTCATCATGGCCGCCAGCACAATCGAGCCCACCCAGAGCGACAGAATCGTGTAGAACGGTGCCATGGCCGAACCGTAGTTGCGGATCGGATAGACCGGCTTGCGATCGAGCGCGACGGGGCCGGAAAGCGACACGGCCAGACCCTCGGGATCATTGCCGATCATCGTCTTGATCGTAGCGAGGTCATCCGACATCAAGGCGCCGTCGAGCTCGTCCTTAAACGCACTGATCTTGTCCGACGCCTCGCCCAGCTGATCAGAAGCCTTGTTGACCAGCTTTGCAGCTTTGGAGAGGCCCTTTGCCAGCGAACCGGATGCGTCGGTCAGGCCAGCAACAGCACTATCCAGATCGTTCGAAATACCGTTCAGCGAATCCAAAACGCCCGAAATGGTCTTCTTGAGCTCCTTTGCCTTGGCCGAAAACGTAGAGTCGTAGTCAGTCTTGGCGCCCGAGATACCAGCCTTGGCATCCGCGATTGCCTGATCGACCTCGGCACGCGACTTATTAACCTCTGCCATGCTGTCAGAGAGAGACTTCGCGGTGGCCGTCAAGTCCTTGGCGTTGTTGCGATACTCCACAGCAATCCTGCTCAGCGATGTTGCCACAGACTTGAGGCTGTCCTGGAGTTTTTCGTCAGTCACCTGATCGGCAAAGCTGCGGAGCTGGTCGGCCGTGGCGTCGATATCGTCGGCACGCGTGTTGAGCGCCGCCGCGGCATCGTTGAGCTGGGACACTGTAAGGTCGACATGTTGATTCGCGGCATCAAATGCCTTCGCAAGCTCGGCGGACACGTTGTCAAACGAGCCCGCGCTTCCGTCAATCGCGGCATTGATGGCGGCGTTGGCGTCCTTCAGCGCTTCCTTGGAATCGCTAATACCGCTCTTGACATGCTCCATCAGCTGCTTCGTTGACTCATCGACCGTGCCCGTCTGCTTGAGCATGCCGCTCGCCGACGTCAGCGAATCGGACGTGGAGCTCAAAATGCCCGCCAGCGACGAAGCATTTGCCCGAACGTCTCGCAGGTCCTCAATCGAATCGCCGAGCGTCGAGGACAGGTTGGCGATAAAGTTACCCACCTGGTCGGTGCTCATGTAATCGAGCAGGCTGGACACCGTCTTAAGACCGATCGTCGTAATGGTCTCGGTAAAAGTTTTGTTAACCTGGCTCTGGACGGCGCTCGAACCCTTCTCGGTCACGATCTGCGCAATGGCGTTGGCCTTCTGATTCTCGTAGAACTCGATATCGGCATGCTTCACGTCGGTCGAGAAAAGCGTCATCATGTCAGCGCTAAACGTTTTGGGGATAACGACGGCAGCATAGTACGCGCCCGACTTAACGCCCTCGATAGCCTTTTCGCGATTGTTGAGCACAACCCAATCGAAGCTCTCGTTGCCGCGTAGGGTGGCGGTCACGTTTTCGCCCACGTTAACCTCGACGGGGATCAAATCGCTCTCGTAACCCTCATCGGTGTTGACCACGGCGATCTTAAGATTGCCGGTGTTGCCGTACGGATCCCAGCTGCCGGCGATGTTAAACCACGCGTACAGACACGGTACGATAATGAGGCCCATCACGACAACCAAGCCGATCACGGAGCGAGACACGTTTTGGACATCGCGCTTAAACAGATGCAGGATGTTCTTCATTTATGCCTCACCTCCTTTGGAGTGCTTGCCAAGCGCGGTGGTATCTCCATCATTTGTGGCTGTGCTGTCGCTGCCCTGAGATTTATGGTGCGAGCCGATATGCGGCAAGCGGCCCGTGGACTGATCGCCGCCCTTGGCACCACGCTCGCTGGCGTTGAGGCCAAACATGTGGCGGGCGGCAGGAATGGCGGCCGTGTGTTCGCGCATCTCGCGACGCAGGTCCTCATCCGAAAGCGCCGAGATGCGCATCTGGGTATTGAGGCTCGCTCGGATATATTCGATATTGATAAGCCAGCCGCAGATGGCAATAACCGAGATGATCCAAATGACAAGCAGGATGATCTTGCCGTTATTGTCGATATCGAGAACCGTCGACAGGACAAAGAGCAGGACCTGAACGCCCACCACGGCGGCAAAACCGCCCTTGATGTAGTACGGGTAGCGATGTTCAAAGGCGACCGCATGATCGAGCAGTTCGCGACGGTACGAATCGGAATCGAGCATGACGCGCATGGCCGTGCGCAGCGAGTAGCGCTGGCGCGGCAGGTCGTTGGACTCGCAAATCATCATACCGGTCGTGGAGAGCTGTTTATCAAAGAGCAGGTTAAGGTTGAGCAGCAGCGGACGCAGCTGCAGGCCGATAAAGAGCGCCACGATCAAGAACACGCCCAGAATGCACAGGTTAAACAGGTAGTTGAACGAATACATGCCGCCGACCGTCTCGCGCAGCAGATTGATGCCGTAGGTAAAGGGCAGCAGCGGGTGCAGCCACTGGAAGAAGCCGGGCATCATCTCGATGGGGTACATGCCCGACGAACCCGGGATCTGCACGATGACGAGAATGACGCCGATAGCCTTGCCGATATGCTTAAACGTGGTGGACAGCGCATAGATGATATTGACGTAGGTGAACGAAATGGCGATGCCGCCCAGCACGAACAGCAGCGGGCTGACGCACTGCACGCCAATCACCAGATCGCCTACCGTAACGATGATGGCCTGCAACGCGCCCAGGATCACCATGAGCAACCAGCGGCCAAAGTAGCCTTGGCGCGCCGTAAAGCTGCCAACACCTTCACGGTCGACCTCGAGCTTGTAAATGGCGATGAGCACATAGCCGCCCACCCAAAGCGCCAGATTGGTGTAGAAGGGAGCGATGCCCGAGCCAAAGCTCTTGACCGGATAGATTGACTTGGACGTCAACTCAACCGGAGACGCCATGAAATCTGCCACGTCATTGACATCGACGCCCATCAGATCGGCCAGCTCGCCCATGGACTCGGAGGTCTGCAGCGCCGCGATGTCATTGGCGGCGGTTGCAAGCTTGTCCTGGACCTTGGCAAGCGAGGAATCGGTCTGGGACAGCGTGGTCTTGGCCTGGCCGAGCGTAGCGCTAAGCTGCGCCAACGTGCCGCGCGCATTTGCAAGTGTAGGTGTCATACCCGAGACGATACCGGTCAGGTCGCCCGAAACGGCGGCAAAGGAATCAAGCGCGCTCGAGGCCTTCGGCAGCGCGTTTTGACCCAGGTCCGTCTGGGCCTGGCCAAGGTTGGTCGCACCGGTCTGAATTGCGTTATTGATAGCGTCGCTGGCACCCGAGACAGCCGCGGCGTCATTCGCCATGGCGCTCGACTGCGCAGACAGACCGTCCTTGATGCTCTGAAGCTTTTCATTCTGCTCTCGAAGCAAATCGATGGTCGATACAATGCGCGCGTCAATTTCCTCGGAACCTGTCGACGTGTCATTGGCGAGAATCTCTAAGTGCCCGATAACGGCCTTATTGTGGTCGATCGTCGCTTGGAGAGACTCGAGCGAGTTGTCGATACGGGTGGTCGTAGATGTGACCGCGCCCGTCAGCTTGCCGATGGCAGCGTTCGCAGAGGCCGACGTCTTGGTGAGCGCAAGGCTGCCTTCCGAGAGCGCCTTGGAGAGCGAGGTGATGGAGTTGCCCGCCGTGGTGCGAGCTTCGCTCAGCAGGTCGTTGCCCTGGGAGATCGCCTGCGTCAGCGACGGTGCCTGGCCTTGCAAGCCGGCAAGTGCCGCATCAGCCGAGGCGATAGCGCCACTCGTCTTATCGATGGCGGCATTCATATCGCCAATCGAATCGCGCACCTCGCCCAAGGTGTCGGACGCCTCGGACACCGAACTTGCCAGCGAGTCCTGAGTCTGGGTTGCCTTGTCCTTTAAATCGACACCGGCATCCTTGGCGATACCGGCAACAGTCTTGCCTACCGTAGAGACAAATTCCGAGTTGATCTGCTCCTCGATGGTGTTTGCACCGGTATCGGTAACCTTGGGCGCAATGGCGCTCTTCTTCTCATTGACGTAGTACGTGAGCTTGGGCTGATGGTAGTTGCCGTCGAGCATCGAAACCAGGTTATCCGAGAAGTTCTTGGGAATCACGATAGCCGCATAGTACTCGCCGCTCTCGACGCCCTCCTTGGCATCGGCCGTCGAGTCGACGAACGTCCAGCCCAACTGATGATTCTCCTTGAGCTGGTCGACCACTTTGTCGCCAGCGTTGAGCTCACCCACCAAGTCGTTTTGGGTGCCTCGATCGTTGTTGGCGATAGCAATCTTGATGCCTTGGGTGTTTCCATACGGATCCCAGTTTGCCACGATGTTATACCAGGCATACAGCGAGGGAATAACGCACACGCCTAGGGTAACCACCAGGGCGACGGGGTTCACAAGCAGTCGCTTAATGTCGCGCTTAAATATCGCAAAGGACACCTTTGCATTGGATAGTTTGCTGCCGAGACTCACGCTTGGACCATCCATCCTGTCGTTAAATCGAATCGTACTATCGACAACCATTGTACGTAGGCGCTTTAGCGTCTCAGAGCACAATGGTATTGAGTTTTGCGGGTAGCAATATACTACGAAGATGAGTTAACGTACAGTTGTACAGTATCCTAAATTTCAGCAGGTCACAAAACCACAACCCGCACAAATTAGCAATTCAAATAGTCATCGGGGACGTTCTTAAATGACTAGTCAAACAAGAACGTCCCCAATGACTACTTAGGACCACGGCAACGTCGATGTTTTGGCAATGCCAGCGAGCGGGCGCCAGAGCGAACAAATTGGCATGAAAAGAGGACGGCATAGACCTTCTGGTCATGCCGTCCTCTTTGAATGA
>CABPWH010000076.1 GCA_902461085.1 uncultured Collinsella sp.
GTCGGCGCCGGCGATCGGCGCCTACGGCTTGGGGACGCGCCGCGCGCAGCTTGGTCACCGCGGCCGTCTGCGGCCCGATGACGATGGCGTCCGCGGCAATGCGGTCGGCCACGGCGTGCCATTCGCGCGAGAGCTGCGGCACCACGCCGGCAAAGGCGATCGCGTCGACCGCGTCGAGCGAAAGGCCGTACATCTTAAAGAAACCCATCAGGCGCACATGGATCTCGTCGGCGGTATAGGAGCGGTCGGTGGGCATGCGCCACGACTGCACCAGCTCGTCTCCGTCAAACAGGCCCATGGCCGTCTGCGTGTTTCCCATATCGATAGCGAGCAGCATGTCTACTCCCGGTGTTGGCATAAAAGGACGCGCACCATTGTATACGCGCCGCCGACGGCACTCGGCTGCGATTCGTTTACGGTGATAGGGGCTGAGGGGTTTAAATATGAAGGAATTATGCTCTACGAGATTTTCCTTGCCGTTTACCGAACTCCCGCGTAATATTCTGTTTTGCGCACATGAGGCGCCCAGACATTGCGGGGTGGAGCAGTCTGGTAGCTCGCCGGGCTCATAACCCGGAGGTCGTAGGTTCAAATCCTGCCCCCGCGACCAAGAACTTGCAGCTCGTCGGCCTAGCCGGCGAGCTTTTTTGTTATCCCGGGACTGTGTTTTCGGTCCAATTCTTGGCCTCTCAAACAAAATCTCGATCTGTAACATCTAGACCCGATTTGGGCGGCTAAGTGTTACAGATCGAGATGTTTCGGCAGGACGGTCTTCGTTTGTCTAAATCTGTAACACGAGGGACGGATTTTGCCGAGTTGTTGTTATAGATTGAGATTTTCTAGCAGGCGGGTTTGGTTTGTCTCGATCTGTAACAGGTAGGGGTCAAAAGTGGGTCTAGCTGTTACAGATTGAGATTGTTGAGGTTGGGTCGAGGGGAATATCTCGATCTGTAACAGTAAGACCCGGTTTTGCCGAGTAACTGTTACAGATTGAGACGAACCGACGGGCCGCTCTGCCCCATCCACCTGCCGCCACCTGATATTCGCCGATTTCCGTTGTGCCGCCGTGCTCCCATGCCATATCCTCTAGACAACTACGCGGCATCATCGCCGCCGCGCCTACAAGAGAGGAATGTCCATGACCACACCTGCATCCAAGCTACTCCAGCCCATTACGGTTGGCCCCCTTGAGCTCAAGAACCGCATTATGTTTCCGCCGCTGACCACCGGCTACGAGGAGCGTGACGGTTCCATCGGCGAGCGCAGCCTGGCTTTTTACGAGCGCTTGGCCCGTGGCGGCGTGAGCTACATCGTCATCGGCGACGTTGCTCCCGTCATGACCGCAAGCCCCACGCCCAAGCTGGCAACCGACGCCCAGATCCCCACGTTTAAGGCGCTGGCCGATGCCGTCCACAAGCACGGCGCCAAGGTCGCGCTGCAGCTGTTCCACCCCGAGTACGATGTGCCCGGTGTCGGCCGCATGGTCATGGGCTCCATGGCTGCCGCCAAGGCCGCGCAGGAGGCCAAGGCCGCCGGCGACGAGGAGACCTTTGCCGCCAAGATGGCCGAGTCCAACGAGATTCGCAACCAGGCCTACGCCAAGCTGCACCACGACATGCAGCACTTTGTGAACGAGGCCAGCGTGGAGCAGCTCACCCAGATCAAGGAGGCCATCGCTGCCTCGGCCGCCCGTGCGCAGCAGGCCGGCATCGATGCCATCGAGGTCCACGGCGACCGCTTGGTGGGTTCGCTGTGCTCGGCCATCCTCAACCAGCGCACCGACGAGTACGGTGGCTCGTTCGAGAACCGCGTCCGCTACGCGCTGGAGGTTGTCGCTGCCATTAAGGAAGCCGCGCCGCAGCTGATGGTGGAGTACAAGCTCCCCGTGATCATGGAGAACCCCGACGGCACGCCGCGCGGCAAGGGCGGCCTGCGGCCCGACGAGGCCTGCGAGTTCGCCAAGCTGCTCGAGGGCGCGGGCATCGATATGATCCAGGTCGCACAGGCCAACCACACCGGCAACATGGGCGACACCATTCCACCCATGGGTGCCATGCCCTACAACTGGACGCTGCCGGTGGCCGAGCGCGTCAAGGCCCTGGTCTCCGTGCCGGTGGCAACCGTCGGCCGCGTTGTCTCGGTTGAGGCCGGCGAGATGATTCTGGAAGACGGCGCGGCCGACATCATCGCCTATGGCCGCTCGCTCATGTGCGACCCCGACATTGCGCTGAAGGCCGCCACGGGCGAGCCCATCCGCGAGTGCCTCAACTGCAACAAGGGCTGCGTCGATGCGATTCAAAACCGCAAGTACATCTCGTGCGTGCTCAATGCCGAGAACGGCGATGAGGCGACCATCGCCATTAAGCCGGGCGAGGGCGACAAGAAGATCGCCGTGGTGGGCGGCGGCATCGCCGGTCTGGAGGCCGCGCGCGTGGCGGCCAAGCGCGGCTACGACGTGACCGTCTACGAGGCGAGCGATCATCTGGGCGGCCAGATTGTGCTGGCGGCTGCACCCCCGCGCAAGGACGAGATCATGCGTTCCGTCGAGTACTACGAGAAGATTCTGCCCGGCCTGGGTGTGAAGGTCGAGCTCAACCATGCCGCTACCGCTGAGGACCTCAACGCCGCCGACGCCGCGATTGTGGCCGTGGGCGCGCACGACGTGGTCATCCCCGTTCCGGGTGCCGACTCGGACAATGTCGTCTCGAGCTGGGACGTGCTGGCCGGCAAGGTGGAGCTTACGGGCCGCGTCGCCGTCATTGGCGGTGGCCTGGTGGGCACCGAGACTGCCGAGTACCTGCTGCAGCGCGGCTGCGAGGTGGCGATTGTCGAGATGCTCGACAAGATTGCCGCGGGCGAGTCCGAGACCATTCTGCCGCTGATTATGAGCGACTTTGCAGAGCACAACGTGGAGCAGCACGTGAAGACCCGCCTGACCGCCATTACCGACGAGGGCGTGGAGGCCATTCGCACTACCGAGGACGGCGCCGAGGAGCCGGTAAAGATCGCCTGCGATTACGTGGTGATGGCCGTGGGCTCCAAGGCCAACGCGTTTGACCTGGATGGCGTGACGGTGCCCGTGACCTGCGTGGGAGACTGCTCGGGCGAGCGCACCGCCGACATCGCGAGCGCCATCCGCACGGCGTATCACGCGGCCAACGAGCTGTAGTTGAGCATCGCGGCCAGGCGGGGCGGTAGCACGGATTCGTCTCGCCCGGCTGTGTCCCGTCGGGTGTCAACCGGTGCGGGGCCTGCAAGCGCAGCAGGTCCCGCCCTTTTTGTTTTGCTCCGGTGGATGGCAATGAGCGGTAATCATGAGGAGTGAGGGCGTCTACTGCCTCGCAGATCACTTAAAATTATTGGGGGAGGGGTTAATAACCATATCCTCTATACCAAAGGACATAAAGAGATGCCAATTTTGCTGACAAGCGAATGACGATTAGCCGTGAGTCAGCTACCAGCGTAAATAATCGATAAAGAAATGTCGTAATTTGGTGCCAAATGCCCAGATAACGCCGCGTCTATTTTAATTAACTGCTTTGAGCAAACAGTAAAATGCTACTATCTAACTTGCACGTAAGAAGGCAGATTAACGGTTAAGGCTAAGAAGTGGCAGGTATGTCGGAAGCAACTAGGACTCGCACGCATGCGCCCGAGGTTAGGCAGCGCGCCGTCGAGATCCTCCAAGAGGGGGTCGGTCATCGCGCCCTCGCTGCGGAGCTTGGCATTCCCCAGGCCACGGCTCGTCAGTGGGCCCGCGCGTATGCCGTGGGCGGTGCCGACGCCGTTCTCAATGCCGGTTCGCATCATCACACCTATTCGTACGACGTAAAGCTCGCTGTGGTTAAGGACCGTCTGGAAAACGGCTTGACGGTTCGCGAGGCCATGATCAAGCACAAGATTCCCAGCGAGTCTTCGGTCAAGGCTTGGTGCCGTCAGTACCGTGAGAGCGATGAGTCCGCACTGGTCGATAAGCCGCGCGGTCGCAAGCCGCGCGTTAAAAAGGCGGAATAGCAAACGGGATGGTGCGCCCACAGGGGCGCATTTTTCTTGCCGCCCCTCTAATCCAATGCGGACAGGCTCCTTGCCCTGTACGCCTAAAACTCCCCAGTTGACCGAAAACCTGCCGCCGCTACTCCTCAATTGAGCTATAACGTTAAACAATTGCAGCGTTTTTGCATGGGGGGAGTGATGGTATGACGCTACTGTATTTCCTTACCCTGTTTTCGCTGGTACCGGCGCTGGGCATGCTGCTCGCGCGCGGTGACCGCGCTCGCGATGCGGTGGGGCTCATAGGCTCCGGCATTATTATGGCGGTGACAGTTGTAGTCGCCGTCATGTTTTTTGGCACGGGTCCGCAGAGCTTTGAGGTTGCCCCCGGCACCTCGCATGTGCTCTCGATCATCAGCTCCGTCATCGACGTAATTCTGTGCGCCGTCATCCTGTACAACGCGTACAAATATAGGAACGCGCTCACCATGGTGCTCGGCATAGTCCAGCTGGTGGGCTCGCTCGCCTTTGCAGCCATGACGCTGCCCGCGGCCGAAGCCGTCACGGCGACGCCGCTCTACCTGGACTACATGAGCGTGATCATGGTCCTCGCCGTCGGCATTGTTGGCAGCCTCATCTGCGTGTATGCCTTGGGTTATATGAAGGACTTCCAGGCCCACGACGAGCACGAGGCCGCGCTGCGCGGGCAGACTGCGCCCGACCGTCGCCCGCAGTTCCTGGCACTTATGTTTCTGTTCCTCTCGGCCATGTTCGTCATCGTGACGAGCGATAACCTTGAGTGGCTGTTCTGCGGCTGGGAAATTACCACCGTGTGCTCGTTCCTTATGATTGGCTACACGCGCACGCCCGAGGCCATCAAGAACGCCTTTACCCAGATCATCCTTAACATGCTGGGCGGCATCGCGTTTTTGGCGGGCCTTATGTTTCTGCACGTTAACGGCATGCCGCTGACCATCTCGGGCATGATCGAGCTTTCCGGTGCCGGCACCGCGCAGTCCGCGCTGCTGGTGATGCCGGTCGTCCTGCTGTCCCTCGCCGCCCTCACCAAGGCCGCGCAGATGCCGTTCCACACCTGGCTGCTCGGTGCCATGGTTGCCCCCACGCCCACGAGCGCCCTGCTGCACTCGTCCACCATGGTCAAGGCCGGCGTGTTCCTGATGGTCAAGCTCAGCCCGCTCTATGCCATCTATCCCGTGACCGGCTTTATGGTCACGAGTGTGGGTGCCATCACGTTTTTGCTCGCTGCCCTCATGGCCATCTCGCAGAGCAACGCCAAACGCGTGCTCGCGTACTCCACCATTTCCAACTTGGGCCTCATCAGTGCCTGCTTGGGTGTCGGCGCGCCCGAGGCCGTATGGGCGGCCATCTTCCTGATCCTGTTCCACACGGTGGCCAAGTCGCTGCTGTTCCTGTGCGTGGGCACGGCCGAGCATCATATCGGCAGCCGCAATATCGAGGACATGGACGGTATGTTCAGCCGCATGCCGCACCTGACGCGCCTGATGATGCTGGGCATCATGGGCATGTTTGTGGCGCCGTTTGGCATGCTCGTGTCCAAGTGGGGCGCCCTGGTGGCGTTTGCGCAGACCGGCAACGTGCTCATGATCATGGTGCTGGCCTTTGGCTCGGCTGCGACGTTCTTCTTCTGGGGCAAGTGGCTTGCCAAGCTTTCGGGCGTCGACCCCACGGCTCAAAACGTTGAGGTCAATGTCCATAAGACCGAATGGATGGCCCTCAACACCATCGCCGCGCTGCTGATTCTGTGCTGCGTGGCGTTTCCGGTTATCTCGAGCGGTCTGGTGTCGCCTTACTTGGCCATGGTGTTTGGCCGCGTGCCGTACGTTATCGGCAAGGACGCCATGTATCTGATGGTGGTTATCGTGGCGTTTATTGCCGTGGTGCTGCTGACGTCGTTCCGCGTGAGCAATAAGCCGCACGTAAACGTATATCTTTCGGGTGTGGGAACCGACAATTACCGCCATTTCCGCGGCTCGATGGGACACGAGGTGAAGGCCGAAAAGCGCAATTGGTATTCGGAGGACGCCCTTGGCGAGAAGCGCATTGGCCCCGCAGGTAGCGTCGTGTGCTGCAGCATTATCTTGTTTGCGCTTCTGTGTTGCGCGTGGATTGGGCCCGAGCGGCTTGCCATGAGCGCGCCCTCGGTGCTGCGCGGCAAGTATTTCGAGGGTTCGGGCGTCGTGGGCATTTTTATTGGCACCGTGGCGTTTGCCTTGCTGGCGCCGTTTGTGGGTGGCCTGATCGACGGCGTTGACCGTAAGCTTTCGGCCCGCATGCAGGGCCGCGTGGGCCCGCGCCTGCTGCAGCCCTTCTACGACGTTGCCAAGCTCCTGCGCAAAGCCCCCGCCAGCGTAAACACCATGGACGATACCTACATGGCGTGCGCGCTCATCTTTACCGTCGTGGGCGGCGGCATCTTTGTGTCGGGCTCCAACACGCTGCTGTGCGCTTTTATGGTGACGCTCGCCGCGATCTTTGTGGTGCTGGCGTCCGCCTCGACGCAAAGTCCGTTTGCCCAGGTCGGCGCCGACCGTGAGCTGCTGCAGGTCATGAGTTACGAGCCCGCCGTTCTGCTGATGAGCGTGGGCCTGTACCTTGCCACCGACAGCTTCGATTCCATTGCCGTGACGGGGCAGTCGGCCCCCATCGTCGTGTACAGCGCGCCCATTTTCCTCGCGCTGCTCGCGGTGCTTACCATCAAGCTGCGCAAGTCGCCGTTTGACCTTTCGTACTCGCATCACGCGCATCAGGAGATTGTCCAGGGCGTCGCCACCGAGATGAGCGGCGGCACGCTGGCCAAGATGACCCTTATGCACTGGTGCGAGACCGTGCTGTTTTTGATGTGGGTGGGCATGTTCTTTGTTTGGGACAACCCCGTGAGCTGGGTTGTAGCCCTGGTCGTGATGGCCGCGACGTACTTTGTCGAGGTCCTGATCGACAACACCTTCGCACGCAGCACCTGGCGCAGCTGCTTTAGGCTCGGATGGGGCGTGGCTCTGGTGTTTGGCCTGCTCAACCTTATGCCTATCCTCGTTGACGTATTTATTTAGGAGGCGGCATCCATGGATCATAAAATGTCGCGCTCGCCGTGGGTTATTCATTACGACGGTTCGAGCTGCAACGGATGCGATATCGAGGTGCTGGCCTCGCTCACGCCGCTGTTCGATGCGGAGCGCTTTGGCGTGGTCAACACCGGCAACCCCAAGCATGCGGATATCTTTTTGGTGACGGGGTCGGTCAATGCCCAGAACCTGCCCGTCGTGCGCCAGATCTACAGCCAGATGCTCGAGCCCAAGTGCGTAGTGGCGTGCGGCATCTGCGCGTGTTCGGGCGGCGTGTTCCGCGATGCCTATAACGTGATCGGCGGCGTGGACCGCGCGATTCCCGTGGACGTGTACGCGCCCGGGTGCGCCATTCGCCCCGAGACCGTGATCGATGCCATCGTGGAGGCGTGCGGCATCCTGGATCAGAAGGAGGCCGTGATGCGTGCTGGCGGCGATCCGCTTACCGTGGGCGGCGCCGCAACCTGGGACGGTGGCGTTGAGCTGGGCGAGGACGGGTTTGTGGCTGCTGCGGGGGCCGGGGCTGACGGTGCCGGTGACGCGCCTGCCGAGAAACCCGCAGCGCCTGCCGCTGGTGACGCACCTGCTGAGACGCCCGTCGCTGCAAAGGAGGCCGAGTAATGCAAAAGGCTATCTATACCACCGTCGGGCTCGACGAGCTCCTGCCGCATGTGCAGGCGCTCAAGGGCGTCGGCGCGCGCTTTGTGCAAATGCACGCCGAGCGCTGTGTGGACGACGGATCGTATCGCCTGGTCTATACGTTTATCAACGTTCGTGCCGCTCAGGAGCATATTGCACAGGACGGCAGCTATGCGATCGAGAACCTGGTGGTTGAGGGAATTGATCAGTACCAGGAGATTCCGTCCATCAGCTCGTACTATCCGGCGGTATTTCCGTTTGAAAACGAAGCGCACGACCTGTTTGGTCTTGCCATCACTGACATGCAGATTGACTTTAAGGGCTTTTTCTACCAGGTCTCGACTGCCGAACCCATGAGCGTTATCACGCCCGAGGTGAAGGCCGCACGCGAGAAGGCCATGAAGGTCCGTGCCGCCGCCGAGGCCAAGGCGCGCAAAGCCGCGGCCGAAAAGGCCGCCGCGGCTGCGGCTGCTGCAGGGGAGGGTGCTGCGAGCGCCGGCGACGCCGCGGGCGCCGCTGCTCAGTCCGCTGCGGCTGGCGGCTCCCCTACTCCACGGTCGTCCTC
>CABPWH010000077.1 GCA_902461085.1 uncultured Collinsella sp.
ACGCCCCGGCGAGCGGCATTTTATTGGTGGGGCGTGTCGTGTCGCCAACGGCGGCATGCCGCCTCGCCGCGCTAGTTGCGTCTGCCGCCTCCGTTGGCGCCCTGACGCCCCTGTGCCGCGCGATTGCGACCGGCAGTGTTCTGCGCGCGGGACATACCGCCGTGACCCTTGCTGCCCTTGGGCCCCTTGCCGGCGGCGCCACCGTGGGCCTTGCCGCCCTTCTTGCCGGTGCCATGCCCACCGCCGGCAGACGTCTCGCCCGGGCGTGGCGGCACGGGGCGGATCAGGCAATGCTTGGTATAGCCGATCAGGTCACGACGCCCGGCCTTCTCTAGCGCCTCGCGCACCAGCTTGTAGTTCTCGGGCTTGCGATACTGGATGAGCGCGCGCTGCATGGCCTTCTCATGCGGGTCGCGCGCCACGTAGATCGGCTGCATGGTGCGCGGATCTACACCGGTGTAGTACATGCAGGTCGACATGGTGGACGGGGTGGGGTAGAAGTCCTGTACCTGCTCGGGCATGTAGCCCATGTCGCGCACGGCTTCGGCAAGGTCCACGGCTTCCTTCATGGTTGAACCGGGGTGGCTCGAGATCAGATACGGCACCACGTACTGCTTGAGTCCGTATTCGCGATTCAAGCGTTCAAATTTACGGCAGAATGCGTCGTAGACAGCTCGGCTCGGCTTGCCCATCACGGACAGCACCGCGTCGCTCACGTGCTCGGGCGCTACGCGCAGCTGGCCCGAGACATGGTGTTCCAGCAGCTCGCGTAAAAACTCGTCCGAGGCATCGGCCATGGTGTAGTCAAAACGGATGCCGCTGCGCACGAAGACCTTTTTGACGCCCGGCAGCTGGCGCAGGTCGCGCAACAGCTGCGTGTAGCCGCTTTCGTCGACCACCATGTTCTTGCATACGCTCGGCCACAGACAGCGCTTGTTCTTGCACACACCGTGCTTGAGCTGCTTGTCGCAGGCGGGGCGGCTAAAGTTGGCCGTTGGTCCACCCACGTCGTTGATGTAGCCCTTAAACTCGGGATCTCGCGTGAGCAGCTCGGCCTCGCGCATGATCGAGTCGTGGCTGCGCATCTGCAACACGCGGCCCTGGTGGAAGGTGAGCGCGCAAAACGAGCACTCGCCAAAACAGCCGCGGTTGGAGCTAATGGAAAACTTGATCTCAGCAAAGGCCGGCACGCCGCCTGCCGCGTCGTAGTCGGGATGCCAATCGCGTGCGTAGGGGAGTTCGGCAACCTCGTCCATCTCGTCGGTGGTGAGTGTTGCCGACGGCGGGTTCTGCACCACGTACACGCTGTTGGGATATGGCTCTACCAGGCGATGCCCGGTGATGGGGTCCATATTCTGCTGCTGCACGTTAAAGCTGCGCGCGTAGTTGAGCTTGTCGGCGGCAAGGTCATCCCAGCTGGGCAGCAGGTCGTAGTCGTAGACCTCGTCGAGCGAGCTGGTGCGGTAGACGGTGCCGTTGATATAGGTAATCTGATCGACGGGCAGTCCCGCGTCGAGCGCGTCGGCGATCTCGACGATCGCGTGCTCGCCCATGCCGTAGATGAGGATGTCGGCGCCCGAGTCGAGCAGTACCGAGCGCTTGAGTTTGTCCTGCCAGTAGTCGTAGTGGGCCAGGCGACGCAGGCTTGCCTCGATACCGCCGATAATGATGGGGGCATCCTTGAAGGTCTGGCGGATGAGGTTGCCGTAGACCGTGACGGCGCGATTGGGACGGCGCCCCTCCTCGCCACCGGGGGTATAGGCGTCGGTGTGGCGGCGGTGCTTGGTTACCGAATAGTGGTTGACCATGGAGTCCATGTTGCCGGCGCTGACGAGAAAGCCCAGCCGCGGCTCGCCGAGCACGGTGATGCTGGCGGGGTCGGTCCAGTCGGGCTGGCAGATGATGCCCACCTTGTAGCCGTGCGCGTCGAGGACGCGGCTGACGATGGCCATGCCAAAGCTGGGATGGTCCACGTAGGCGTCGCCGCAGATGTAGACAAAGTCACACTGGTCCCAGCCGCGCGCATCCATGTCGGCGCGACTGACGGGGAGGAACTTATCGCGGCCTGGACGCCAAGGACGCGAGGGCGCTGCTGAGGCATGCGTGGGTCGCGAGCCCTGCGCCTTACCGCCGCGCTTTTGCTGCTGGCCCTGTTTGCCCTGCTGACTGCGCTGGTTGTTCTGAGCGTGCTGAGGCTTTTTTGCCACGATCCCTCCCGGTGTCTGTATGCTGCACGTAATTGTAACCAGTCTTTTTGGGACGGCGCTAAAAAGACTGGTGGAGTACATGAGCTGGTGAGTGAGAGCGTCGCTGAGCCAGTCGTTTGTTTCCAGACTGTGTATCTGCGCGTTGGAGAACCCGTCTCGCGCGCACGCCATGTTGTCAATGGGTTACAGTATGAACGGCGGTTATGTTTCCGCCAACGCACGAGAGAGTCGTCAACAAGGAGGATGCACGACGATGCAGCGTGCCAAACAGATATCGGAGTCCATCGAGCTGGGCATCATCTTGGCGCTCGCCGGTGGCTTTATGGACGTGTATTCGTACATTGGGCGCGACCATGTTTTCGCCAACGCGCAGACAGGCAACATCCTGCTCGTGGGCGTGAGCATCTCGGAGGGCAACTGGGCACTTGCGGAGCGCTACTTCTTCCCTGTGGTGTCGTTTGCCGTGGGTATTATGCTTGCCGATCTGGTACACGAGCGGTTTGGCAGCGTGATCCACTGGCGTCAGGTGACGGTGTTCTTTGAAGCCGTCATCTTACTGGGCGTGAGCTTTATCCCGGGCGGCAATTTCAACCTGCTCGCCAACTGCCTCACCTCGTTTGCCTGCGGCATGCAGGTCGAGAGCTTCCGCAAGATCCACGGTCACGGCATCGCTACGACCATGTGCATCGGCAACTTGCGCAACGCGCTGCAAAACGTGGACGATTACATCATCACCCACAGGCGCGGCTTTTTGGAAAACGGCCTGCTGTACTTTGGCGTGATCTTTACCTTTGTGTTTGGCGCCGTGTTGGGCAACTGGTGTATTGAGCGCATGGGCCTGCACGCCATCGTCGTGGCGAGCTTGCTGCTGTTTGTCGCGTTTGCCATCATGTTCATCGACCGCGAGCGCGACTTGCGCTTACGCTGGAAGGTTGCGGCCGAGGCTTGGAAAGAGGGCTGCCGAAAGTAACCGAATGCGGCAAAGGGGCTGTCCCTTTGCCGCAATATTTTTCATCATCTGTTGAAACGCTTTAACAATTTTGACGTTCTCACGCGTTTTTCGTTTCAAAAGCGTTAGGATGGGACTCATAGCGTGGGGCGTAATGGGTGCCCCGCACACGATGGGAGGCTATCAATGGCTAATCGTTTCGTTCTCAATACCATCTCTTATCATGGTTCCGGCGCCATCAAGGAAATCCCCGGCGAGCTCCAGCGTCGCGGCTACAAGAAGATTTTCGTCTGTTCCGATCCCGATCTGGTCAAGTTTGGCGTTACCGCCAAGGTGACCGACGAGCTCGACGCCGCCGGCATCGCTTGGAGCCTCTACTCCGAGATCAAGCCCAACCCCACCATCCAGAACGTCAAGGACGGCGTCGAGGCCTTCAAGGCCGCCGAGGCTGACGCTATCGTGACCATCGGCGGCGGCTCCTCCATGGACACCGCTAAGGCCATCGGCATCATCATCAACAACCCCGAGTTCGCCGATGTCCGCAGCCTCGAGGGCGTTGCTCCCACTAAGAACCACGCCGTGTTCACCATCGCCGTGCCGACGACCGCCGGTACCGCCGCCGAGGTGACCATCAACTACGTCATCACCGACCCCGAGAAGGTCCGCAAGTTCGTGTGCGTCGACACTAACGACGCCCCCGAGGTCGCCGTCGTCGACCCCGACATGATGGCTTCCATGCCCGCCGGCCTGACTGCTTCCACCGGCATGGACGCTCTGACCCACGCCATCGAGGGCTACACCACCAAGGGCGCTTGGGAGCTCTCCGACATGTTCCACTTTGAGGCCATTAAGCTGATCAGCGAGAACCTGCGCGACTCCGTCGCCGAGGCCAAGTCCGGCCAGCCCGGCTCCGGCCGTGAGGGCATGGCTCTTGGTCAGTATGTCGCCGGCATGGGCTTCTCCAATGTTGGCCTGGGCATCGACCACGCCATGGCTCACACCCTGTCCGCTCACTACGACACCCCGCACGGCGTCGCTTGCGCCATGCTGCTGCCGATCGCCATGGAGTTCAACAAGCCGGTTTGCGCTGAGCGCCTGGCCAAGGTTGCCGTCGCCATGGGCGTTGACACCACGGGCATGAGCACCGCCGAGGCCGCCGATGCCGCCATCGCCGCCGTTAAGCAGCTCTCTGCCGACGTGAACATCCCACACGTCTGCGAGGCCATGAAGGCTGACGAGATCGAGATCCTGGCCAAGGACGCCATGGCTGACGCCTGCTTCCCGGGCAACCCGCGCGAGGCGACGCTCGACGACGTCATCGAGCTCTTCAAGAAGATCTGCCCGGCTGCCTAACCCAGTTTGGTGGTCCTTCGCCCGTAGGCGTATGGTCTTTTGACTTGCTGCTGGCCCCGCCGTGCTGCGCACGGCGGGGCTTTTTGTGCTGCGTCAATGTCCTGAGACGGGTAAAACCAAAGCATGCTGCCCGCTGCGGATAGGTGGTGCACTTCCCAGCGTGCATTTTTGGGAGTATTCAGCAAGCTCTGAAAAATGCATAACGTTGTGAATGGGCCGTAGTGGCCCATCGACAGCCCCTGTGGGCGGGCTATCGATGGACGGAGATGGCTGTCGCCGCGTTTTTGGTTTGCGACGGTCTACAACACTGCTGTAACCGCGTCGTTTTGTCGTTTGTGATGGGGTCGTTGGGGCCCACGGTGCTGAATACTCCGTTTTTTGCACGGTCCGGGGTAGGGTACCCTGAGACAAAATAAATAGATGCCTCATTTATATACATAAACCAATATGTATTATGCAAGATTAGGATTGAAATTCGCGTCTGTGCACAAAATCAGTGTGGGGACGTCTGGGGGCGGCTTGGCTCCCAGGGCCTTGCGCGTGCAGAACGGTTAAAATCGGGACTCGGTCTTAGTTTTACTTGGAAGGATGCATATGACTTCTAATATTGATGCTTCTCTAGAGGAGACGCTCTCCTATATCGCAGGACAGCTTAAGACGCTGACTTCTATTGCTTCGCCTACCGGCTATACCCGTGCGGCGACTGATTATCTAATGGAAACGTTGCGCGATATGGGCTTTGAGCCCGAGCGTTCCAATAAGGGCAACGTGCTGGTTGAGCTTGGCGGCGAGGGCGAGCCGCTCGTACTGGCGAGCCATGTCGATACCCTGGGCGCCATGGTGCGTTCCATTAAGGACAATGGCCGCCTGCGCCCCACGACGCTTGGTGGGCACCAATGGTCTACGGCCGATGGCGAGAACTGCACCGTCTACACGCGCGACGGCAATGTCTACACGGGCGTGGTTCTTAACACCGAGCCTTCGGCGCACGTGGCCGACGAGCCGGTCAAGACCATCGAGAAGAACATGGAGATCCTGCTCGACGAGAACGTCGACAGCAAGGACGATGTGCTCGAGCTGGGTATTCAGACTGGCGACATCATCGCTATGGACCCTCGCACGACGGTGGCGGAGAGTGGCTACATTAAGAGCCGCTTCCTGGACGACAAGCTTTCGGCCGCCATTTTGCTGGGCTTGGCGCGTGCCGTCGCCGCTGGCGAGGTGACGCTTTCGCGTAAGGTTTCGCTGCTCTTTACCGTGTACGAGGAGGTCGGCCATGGCGGTGCCTTTGTGCCGGCCGACACGCGCGAGATGATCAGCGTGGACATGGGCTGCGTGGGCGACGACCTGGGCTGCACCGAGCGCATGGTTTCGATTTGCGCCAAGGATTCGGGCGGTCCGTACAACTACGACCTGGTAACCACGCTGTCCAACATCGCGCGCGAGCTGGAGCTCGATTACGCCATCGATGTGTACCCACACTACGGCTCGGACGTTGAGGCCACGCTTTCCGCCGGCTACGACATCCGTCACGGCCTGATCGGCCCCGGCGTATACGCGAGCCACAACTACGAGCGCAGCCACATGGACGGCGTGCGCAACACCTTCGAGCTCGTCCGAGCCTACGTACAACGCTAACGATGCAGCGGCCTCGGCTGATACAGTAGTACCGACCGAGGCCGTCCTCTCTAAGTTGCGGTGAAATAGGGACTGTTTGGCGGTTTTAAACGCTTAAACAGTCCCTATTTCACCGCAACTTATGAAGGGGATGGGACTACTTGATGGCGCCGGTCACGGTACCGCCGCCGAGGACGATGTCGCCGTGGTAGACGACGACGGCCTGGCCGGGGGCGATGGCTCGCTGTGGCTCGTCAAAAGTTAGCAGCATTTGCCCGTCTTCGCCACGTGTAAGGGTTGCTGCCTGGTCCTTTTGACGGTAGCGGTACTTGGCGCCCACGTGAATGCCGCCGGCATCGAGCTCTGCCTCCATGCGTGCGTCCGGCGCGCTCCAGATCCAGTCGTTGGCCGTGAGCGCTGTGGCCGTCAGGTCCTCGGCCTCGCCCAGATGCACAGTGTTGTTGGCGGCATCGACGTCCGTTACGTACACGGGGTGCGCCATCGCGACGCCCAGGCCCTTGCGCTGGCCTATGGTATAGCGCAACGCGCCGTTGTGGCGTCCGACTACGCTGCCGTCGCGCCATACAATATCGCCCGGCTCGGCGGCATGTCCGCAGCGGCGCTCGATATAGCCCGCGTAGTCGCCGTCTGGAATAAAGCAGATATCCTCGCTCTCGGCCTTCTTGGCGTTGATGAAGCCCTGCTCGGCGGCAATGCGGCGCACGTCGCGCTCTTTGTCCAGGCCTGCCAGCGGAAAGATTGTGCGTGCCAAGCGCTCCTGCGTAAGCGAATACAAAAAGTAGCTTTGGTCCTTCTTTGGGTCCTCGCCACGGTGCAGCTGCCAGGTGCCGTCGGACGCCTGGCTCGTTTTGGCGTAGTGACCTGTGGCGATGTAGCCGCAGCCCATATTGAGCGCTGCATCGAGCAACGCGCCAAACTTAATATGGCGGTTGCAGATGATGCACGGGTTGGGCGTCAGTCCCTCCTGATAGGCAGTCACGAAGCGCTCGATAACGTTGCGGTCGAAGGTCTGCTGCAGGTCGAGCACATGGTGGGGTATCCCCAGGCGCTCGGCGACGGCCTTTGCATCGGCGATGTCGCGGTCGACCTTACTCATGCCCGTGACGGGATCGGGCGCGGGGCAGGTGAGGCGCATGGTGGCGCCGACGCATTCGTAGCCCTGGCTTTTGAGCAGGTACGCGGTCACGCTGGAATCGACGCCGCCGCTCATGGCGACGAGCACGCGCTTGTTGTGCATGGGGAGGTTCTCCTTGGTGGCATGTGGCCAAAAAAGAAAGGCGGCGCGGGAGGCTGGTTCCGCGCCGCAGACATTGTAACAAGTTCGGACGTCTCGTGGGATACCCTAACGAGATGGGCTCAGGCAGCCAGAAGAGAGGGGAGGCCGGCGTGCCTTGGGCCTATCGACAAGCGACGGGCCCTTAGTCCTGGAAGAGCGCCGTGGACAGGTAACGCTCACCGGTGTCGGCGAGCAGCGCCACGATGGTCTTGCCCTCGTTCTCGGGGCGCTTGGCCAGCTGCAGTGCGGCCCACACGGCGGCGCCGGACGAAATGCCCACGAGCACGCCCTCCTTGTGGCCCACGGCGCGGCCGGTCGCAAAGGCGTCGTCGTTCTCGACGGGGATGATCTCGTCATAGACCTGGGTGTCGAGGACGTCGGGCACAAAACCGGCGCCGATACCCTGGATCTTGTGCGGGCCGGCCTGGCCCTTGGAGAGCACCGGGGAGGTAGCGGGCTCGACGGCGACGACCTGAATCTCGGGGTTCTGCTCCTTAAGGAACTCGCCCACGCCGGTCACGGTGCCGCCGGTGCCGACGCCGGCGACGAAGATGTCGACCTTGCCGTCGGTGTCATCCCAGATCTCGGGGCCGGTCGTGGCCTTGTGGATGGCGGGGTTGGCGGGGTTCACAAACTGGCCGGCGATGATGCTGTTGGGCGTCTCCTTCTGCAGTTCCTCGGCCTTGGCGATGGCGCCCTTCATGCCCTTGGAACCGTCGGTGAGCACGAGCTGTGCGCCATATGCCTGCATAAGCTTGCGGCGTTCGACGGACATAGTCTCGGGCATGGTGATGATCACCTTGTAGCCGCGAAGCGCCCCCCCCCCGGGGGAGGCGGCGAATGTTTACA
>CABPWH010000078.1 GCA_902461085.1 uncultured Collinsella sp.
GGCCGAGGCCTGGTGGGGGGGTCGCTCCGGCAACCCCGCGGCCCGCCGATGCAATACGCCTCGTCGGCAAGCTGCACGTGTAGCGCGTCCGCATCGGCCGTGGAATAAACGGCGACGGTCTTGATGCCCATATCGCGGCACGCGCGGATAACACGCACCGCGACTTCTCCGCGGTTGGCGATGAGCACTTTGTCGAACATGAAGCCTTCCTTAACTTTCGTGCATGAGTGCAAAAGACATATCGGCGCGGCAGCAAACCTCACCGTTGACGCTCGCAGTACCCGTCGCAAAGCGGAACGGCCCGCGCGCACGCGTGATGGTGCACACCAGATCAACCGTGTCGCCCGGGCGCACCGGACGCTTAAAGCGCACCTTGTCCAGACTCGTGTAGAACGGCGTCGCACCACGCGCCTCCTCATCGCCCATCAGCAGCACGCAGCAGTTCTGGGCGAGCATCTCGCACTGAATCACGCCGGGGACCACCGGGTTTCCCGGAAAATGCCCCTGCAAAAAGTATTCGTCGCCCGTAATCGTGATCTTGCCGTGGGCCTCGTCGCCCACCAGCTCGGCTTCGTCGAGCAAAAGCATCGGCTCGCGATGCGGTAACAGCTTCTTGAGCTCTTCTTTGTTCATGAATATCACCTATCCGATCCTCATGAGGCAGCTGCCAAACTCCACGAGGTCGCCGTCGGCCACGCAGATCTCGAGCACCTCGCCATCCGCCTCTGCCGTCACCTCGTTGAGAACCTTCATGGCCTCGATGATGCAGAGGGTCTCGCCGGCCTTGACCTTAGAGCCCACGTGCACAAACGGCTCGTCGCCCGGCGCCGGGGCAGCATAGAAAACGCCGACCATGGGAGCGGTCACCTCGGTGCCCTTGGGCTCCGGTGCGGCGGCAGGCGCCTGCGCGGCGGGCTCCGGTGCGGCAGGCGCGACTGTGGGAGCTGCAACTGGAGCGGCCATAGCGCTCGGCATGGGCATGGGCACGGCAACCGGCTGTGCGGCGCTCGCGCGCTCGAGTTCGACCGCGGTGCCATCGGGCTCCTCAACGCGCACGCGCGTGAGGCCACGGTCCTCCATCACATCGGCTATCTCGGCAAGTCTTTTGGAATCCATGCTCTAGCTCCTCGTATATCTACGCAGCGCGATGGCGGCGTTGTGCCCGCCAAAGCCCAGGTTGGTCGAAAGCGCCCAGGTAAGGTCGGCGCGAACTGCGCGATTGGGCGTGTAGTCAAGATCGCAGGCGGGATCGGGCGTGCGGTAGTTAATGGTCGGCGGCACCACGCCCTGCTCGAGCGCCATGGCGCAGGCCATGACCTCGATGGCACCCGTGGCACCGATCATGTGGCCGGTCATCGACTTAGTCGACGAGACGTGCGCGGCGCGCGCCGCGTCCTCGCCGAGCGCACGCTTAATGCCCGCCGTCTCAGACGAATCGTTGAGCTTGGTCGAGGTGCCGTGGGCATTGATGTAGAGACCCTCGGAAGGCTTGACGTCACCCTCGGCAACCGCCAGCGATATCGCGCGGGCAATGCCGGCAGCCTCGGGATCGGGGCTCGTGATGTGATAGGCATCATCGGTGTTGCCGTAGCCCACGACCTCGGCATAAATGTGCGCACCGCGCGCCTGCGCATGTTCCATGCTCTCGAGCACGAGCACGCAGGCGCCCTCGCCCATCACAAAGCCGTCGCGGTCTGCATCGAACGGACGGCAGGCCGTCGCGGGATCGGGGTTGGTGGTCAATGCGCGGCAGGACGTAAAGCCCGCAACGGCATCGGGGATAATTGCGGCCTCGGCGCCGCCGGCGAGGATCGCGTCGGCATAGCCGTGCTTGATGGCGCGGAACGCCTCGCCCACCGCATGGGCCGAGGTTGCGCACGCGGTCACCACGGGCAGGGTCGGGCCCTTTGCCTTGTGGCGGATTGCGATATTGCCCGATGCCATGTTGGGGATCATCATCGCGATCATATAGGGCGATGCGCGGCGGGGCCCACGTTCGGCAATCGTATGGACGTTGTCGACGAGCGTCGTCATGCCGCCCACGCCTGAACCCACGTAGACGCCCAGGCGCTCGCGATCAATGGCGCCCTCGACATCAAAGCCCGCATCGTGCATGGCCTCGTCCGACGCTGCCAGGGCAAACTGGACGCAGGGGTCCAGGTGCTTGGCGTCACGCTTGCCAAAGTACTCGTTGCCGTCAAAGCCCTTGACCTCGGCCGCCACCTTAACGGCAAACGCATCGGTATCGAAGTGCGTGATCGGGCCGATGCCGCACGTGCCGGCGCACATTGCCGCCCAGGTGGCAAGCGCGGTGTTGCCGAGCGGCGATACGGCACCGATGCCGGTGATTGCAACTCTCTGTTCCATCATGGTCTCCTCATCCAAGCCGTTCTTCGGCTCTGGTTTCTACATCGCCATTCCGCCGTCGACGCGCACGACCTCGCCCGTAATGTAGGCAGCCGCATCGCTCGCTAAAAAGCGCACCACACCGGCCACCTCCTCGGGCTGCGCCATACGCTTAAGGGGAATCTGCTCCTCGGTTGCCGCACGCACCTTCTCAGAGAGCTTTGCCGTCATATCGGTCTCGACAAACCCGGGGGCGACCGCGTTCACTCGTACGCCGCGGGGCGCAAGCTCGCGCGCCACCGCCTTGGTCAGACCGATCACGCCCGCCTTGGAGGCAGCGTAGTTGGCCTGCCCGGCATTGCCCATCAGGCCCACAACCGAGCTCATGTTGATGACGCAACCGCCGCGCTGGCGCATAAAGGTCTTGGTGAGCGCGCGCGTCGTATTGAACGTGCCCTTGAGATTGACATCGAGCACGCGGTCGAAGGCATCGTCGCCCATACGCATGAGCAGGCCATCGCGGGTGATGCCGGCGTTGTTGACGAGCGCCCAAATGGAGCCAAAGTCGTTGAGGAGCGTCTCCACGCATGTGTTGACGGCGGCGGGGTCGGCCACGTCACATTGATATGCGCGCGCCGTGGCGCCAGCCGCCTCGCAGGCCTCGCACGTCTCGCGCGCCGCATCGACGCTGCCGGCATAGACGACGGCGATATCAAAGCCGTCCTCCGCCAGACCGACAGCGCAGGCGCGGCCGATACCCCGCGAGCCGCCCGTGACCAGTGCCACGCGACGTGAGTCGTTGCGCTCGAGCGCGGCGTTGTTCAAGTTGCCCATGTCATTCCTTTCGGGTTACAGCCCTGTGGACTATGCGAGCTCGTCGGCAATAGCTGCGACCTGCTCGGCCGTTTCGCACGAATACACACGAACGTCGCTCAGCGTACGCTTGACCAAGCCGGACAGCGTTTTGCCGGGACCGACCTCAATAAACGTGTCGATGCCTTGATCCTGCAGAGCATGCAGCGTGTCGACCCAGCGCACGGCATGACTCAACTGGTTGGCCAGCACCTCCGATGCCGCCTGTGGGTCGACCGGATAGGGCGCCGCCGTCATATTTGCCATAACAGGAATGAGCAACGGGGACGGCGCGTGACCGGCTTGGATATACGTCGCCAGCCCCTCAGTCGCCTCGGCCATATAGGGGCTATGGAATGCACCCGACACCGCGACCTTCATGGCGCGACCGCCAGCCTCTTTTACCAGGACGTCGAGGGTCTGCAACGCATCGGGCGCTCCGGCCACAACCGTCTGCTGGGGACTGTTGTAGTTGACCGGCCAGCAATCCTCGCCGGCCTGTTTTGCCAGGCCCTCGACTTGCGCCGCATCGAGCTTGATGACGGCGCGCATGCCGCCCGGATGGCGCTCGGCAGCCGCGGCCATCAGCGCCGCACGCTCGCACACGAGCTCAAAGCCCGCTCGCGTATCGAACGCCCCCGCAAAGGTGAGCGCGGCGACCTCGCCCAGCGAGAATCCCGCACAGGCGGCAGGCACCACGCCGCGCTCGCGCAGGGCGACGGCGACAGCCAAGTCGTGCACGAACACGCAAGGCTGCGTGTTCTCGGTCTGCGAGAGCTCCTCTTTCGAGGCGCTCCGGCACTGCTCGCTGGTCCCCGGGCGCGCCTCGTCAGCAATGGCGAACACCTCGGCAGCCGCCGGCGATGCTTCGATGAGATCGACGCCCATCGCGGGATGCTGGGCACCCTGACCGGCAAACAGAAACGCTACGCTACCCATGCGGACGCACCCTTCAGGACATGCTCGGCGCCAACGACCAGATCGTCGACGATTTCGCGTGCGCTCTGGCGTTTGTTGACCATACCAGCAATCTGTCCGCACAAATACGAACCCTCTTCGTAATTACCGTCCTTGGCGGCCTTACGAAGCGCGCCCGCGCCCATGGCCCCGAGCTTCTCGGGGCTTGCGCCCGCCGCCTCGTTCTTGGCATACGCGTTGGTGAAGGGGCTCTTGAGGGCGCGAACCGGATGTCCCGTCGAGCGACCGGTCGCACGCGTCGACGTGTCGCCTGCCTTGAGCACCAGCTCTTTGTACTGTTCGGATACGGTGCACTCGTTTGCGACCAGAAAGCGTGTTCCCACCTGGACGCCGGCAGCGCCGAGCATAAAGGCGGCCGCCACACCGCGGCCATCGGCGATGCCGCCAGCCGCAACCACGGGAATATCGACCGCATCGACGACCTGCGGGACAAGTGCCATCGTCGAGGTCTCGCCAATATGGCCGCCCGATTCGGTGCCCTCGGCAACAACCGCCGTAGCTCCACGACGCGCCACGAGGCGCGCCAACGCCACCGAAGCAACGACCGGGATGACCTTGATGCCAGCCTCGTTCCACGCCTTCATGTACTTGGTGGGATTGCCGGCACCGGTCACCACTACGGGCGCCTGCTCATCAATCACCACTTGTGCGACCTCGTCGACAAACGGGCTCATGAGCATAACGTTGACGCCAAAGGGCTTATCCGTCTTGGCGCGCAGCTCGTGAATCTGATCGCGCAGCCAGTTTGCGTCGGCATTCATGGCCGCGATAATGCCTAAGCCGCCTGCCTCGGACACAGCGGATGCCAACGAGGCGTCGGCAATCCAGGCCATGCCACCCTGGAACACGGGCTTTTCGATGCCGAGCAAATCGCAGAGAGGAGACTTGAGCATCACTACTTCTCCAATGCCGCCTCGACCGTATCGACGAACTCGCCGACCGTCTTGGGGTTCTCCTCGGTATCGAGCTCAATGCCAAACTCGTCCTCGACGGCAACGAGGATCTCGACGGTACCCAGGCTGTCGAGGCCAATCTCCTCGAGCGTGGACTCGGGCTTCATCTCGACATCGTCAAGGCCGGCGGTCTCGCGGATAACGTCGCAAACGCGCTCGAAGGTCTTCTGATCTGCCATGGTAGTTCTCCTTTGTTTGTGCCCCAGGGGCGTTTTCATTTCCTATGTGCAACTACTTCCAGCGAAGTAGATAGCCACCTACATCCAAGCCGGCGCCAAATCCGACCAGGGCGATGGTGTCGCCCGCGTGCAGCGCGCCGGTATTTGCCAGTCGATCGAGAGCAAGCGGAATACAGGCACTCGAGATGTTGCCGGTTTCACGCAACGTTCGGACCACACGGTCGTTCGGCACACCTAAGCGCTTGACCGCCTGACTTAAGATTCGTTCGTTAGCCTGATGGAATACAAAGTGGTCGATGTCCTCGACCGCGATGCTCGCGTCGCAGGCGAGCTTGTTGACCGTGTCGCAGATGGCATTGACGCCAAACTTGAAGACGCGACGGCCGTTCATGGAAAGCACGCTTTCGCAGTCCTGCGCCGTCTTATACGGCGAGGAGCCCGCCAATCCGGGGACGCGCAGTGTTTCGACGTCAGGCGACGTCGAAAGCTCAACGGCAAGGGGGTTGTCTCCCCCAGCCCCTATCACTGCAGCGCCCGCGCCGTCGCCAAAGAGCACGCACGTGGCGCGGTCTGACCAGTCAAGGGCGCGCGTCATCTGCTCGGAGGCAACGACAAGCACATGCTTGGCTCGTCCTCGAGCGATATAGCCCTCGGCGACATCGAGCGCAAATACGAAGCCGGCACAAGCCGCCGAAACGTCGAAGGCTGGACATGTGGCATCCAGGCGCTCAGCAACGGCGCACGCTTCGGCGGGAACGAGATGATCGCCCGTCGTCGTCGAACAGACGATAAGATCCAGCTGATTCGCATCAATTCCGGACGTCCGGAGCGCTTGCTCGCTCGCTGCCACGGCAAGGTCGTCGAGTGACTCGGTGGTGCACACATGGCGGCTCTTGATCCCCGTGCGGGTAAAAATCCACTCATCCGAAGTATCGAGGAACTCGGACAGCTCGTCATTGGAAACACTGCGCTTAGGAAGCGCCGAGCCTGTTCCCAGTATCGTGAAACCCATCACTAACCTCCTTTGAGTTGTTGACGTGTTTACATCGACCAAGAGAGGATAGCGCATTTTAGTCATTGTTGACGTGTTAACATTAAATTGTCCAAATGCGACAAAGGCTTCACATTGTGTCTGCCTCACGACACTATTGCGTTATTCACTTATTCATTAAGGAGGTAGCAGCCGCTATGGATGCCAAATTAACGATAGTCGACGTAACCGGATCGACCAACGATGACCTGCTCGAAGCAGGAAAACAAGGAGCGCCGCACGGCACAGGACTTGCCGCACGGGCTCAGACGGCAGGACGCGGCCGGCGCGGCCACAAGTGGGATTCAACCGCCGGCAACCTATTGCTTTCGATTGTCCTGCGTCCATGCGTTAATCCTGCAAAGTACTCTGGTCTTGCCGCCGTCAGCGGCCTAGCGGTGCTCGAGGCGCTCGAAAAGCAGGGTCTTGCTAACGAGATTGGCCTCAAATGGCCCAACGACCTGGTCGCGCGTGGACGCAAACTCGGCGGCATTCTGGTCGAGGCCGCACGCGATAACGAAGGCAACCCCTTTGCGGTCTGTGGCATCGGCGTTAACGTGAACTATGTGCCCGCGGAGGTTCCCGATGGCGGCCTGCCAGCAATCGGCCTGTCAGACCTCAACAAGAACGTTCCCGCCGTCGACATGCTCCTCGATGAGGTCTATCACGCAGTTATAGACGCTGTAGATGCCTGGGCAGAGCGCCTCAACGCCAAGGAAGAAGACGCCGGTCCGCTCGCGCCCGTCCGCGACGAATATATCGCTCACCTCAATTGGATCGGGGAGCACATTATCGCCCGCTCCCCCGCTGGAGACGAGCTGGCGCGAGGCATCTTTAAAACGGTCGATGGCTTTGGTCGCGCGTGCATCGAAACGAAAGACGGCTTGCGTTTCTTCCATTTTGAGGAGGCGTCTTTGCGCCCCTTGAGCAAATAGGGCATCACAACCACCCTCTCGGCAGCCTTGCCCGGCGGTCCAAAACCATCATTCAAAACAAAAGGGCCCCGCTACCGTAACGGCAGCGGGGCTCTGTAAGCTATGAGCGATATCGCTTAGAGCTTGATGTCGATGTCGACGCCAGCGGGGAGGTCGAGACGCATGAGCGAATCAACGGTGCCCGAGGTGGGGTCGAGGATGTCGATGAGGCGCTTGTGAGTGCGCATCTCGAACTGCTCACGGGAGTCCTTGTTCACGTGCGGCGAGCGGATAACCGTATACAGGTTGCGCTCGGTGGGCAGGGGGACAGGACCGGAAACGCGAGCGCCGGTCTTCTGAGCGGTCTCGACGATGAGCTTCGCGGACTGATCGACGACCTCGTGATCATAGCCCTTGAGGCGAATGCGGATCTTCTGGGTAGCCAACTTAAACCTCCAAAGAGTGCGAGAGATGTTCTCGCGGATTACGTAACAGGGAGCTCGAACTTAGGCGTTCTTGCTCATGACCTCGTCCACGATGGACTTGGGCGCAGGCTCATAAGAGTCGAACTGCATCGTGTAGGATGCACGGCCCTGGGTCTGGGAGCGAAGGTCGGTAGCGTAACCGAACATCTCGCCCAGCGGCACCTTGGCACGGATGAGCTTGCTGTTCTTGCGATCCTCCATGCCCTCGATCTTGCCGCGGCGACCGGAGAGGTTGCCCATAACGTCGCCCATGTACTGCTCGGGGGTCTCGACCTCGACAGCCATGATCGGCTCGAGCAGCTGCGGGTCGGACTTCTTGAGAGCGTCCTTGA
>CABPWH010000079.1 GCA_902461085.1 uncultured Collinsella sp.
GCATCGTCGACAGGCTCTGGGGGGGCCCCTCCGGCGGGGGCACCGCCAATACCGAGTTTGAGTTTATGACCGGCAACTCCATGGCCAACCTGGGCTCGGGCGTGTACCCCTACACCATCTACAACATGGAAACGACCGGGAACCTGGCAGAGCAGTTCAAGTCGCTCGGATATTCCACCACGGCCATGCACCCCAACCACGCCACCAACTGGAACCGCGAGAACGTCTACAAGGATTTTGGCTTTGACCGGTTCCTGTCCATCAACGACTTCCAGGGAGCCGACACCCTGCGCGGCATGGTGACCGACCAGGCTACCTATGACAAGATTCTTGAGCTGCTCGATCAGAACGCCGATCCGCAGTTTATCTTCGACGTGACCATGCAGAACCACTCGGGCTACGACACGGGCCTGCTGCCGGTCGACAAGCAGATGCACCTGAATATCGACAGGACCGACCTGGACACCAAGACCATCGAGGACGGCACGCTGTCCGATGTCGACGAGTACGTCTCGTGCATCGAGCAGTCCGATCAGGCGCTGCGCTACTTCCTCAACGCCTTGAGCAAACTCGACCGCAAGGTGGTCGTGGTGTTCTGGGGCGATCACCAGCCGTTCTTCCCGTCCAAGTTCAACGACAAGTGGTTTACCGGTGAGGACGACGCCACGCATCAGGAGCGTCTGTGGCAGACCGACTACATCATCTGGGCCAACTACGACGTTGCCGGCTGCGACCAGACGAGCGAGGTCGACGACCTGTCCACCAATTACCTGTCCACGCAACTCATGCAGCTGATCGGCGCACCGCTGACCGACTACCAGAAAGCGCACATGACGCTGCGCGAGTCGCTGCCCGCCATCAACTCCGTGGGCTACGAGGACGCCAGCCTGCGCTGGGCACTCTCCTCCAACGTCACCGGTGACGACGCCGCCGCAGCAGCCGCCACCAAGGCGCGCGAGGATTACGCCAAGATGCAGTACTACGAGATGTTCCGCGACGGCAAGAACGTCTATACGGAGCACTTCCAGACCGAGGCCAACGAGACCGACCCCAACCTGGCGCCAGGCACGACCAAGATCAAGTAGCGGCACGTCTTAACTGGTTCGTCTGCCCGGGCGGCGCGGAACGTAAGGTCCCCTGCTCGGACAATCCTGCTCGCACGGAGAGCACATTAAGTGCTCTCCGGCTCGTGCGGAACTCGCGATGAACCTTACATTCCGCGCCGGCCGGGCAGACGCCTCGGTGTTGAAGCGCGGCTTGTCATGGGGGAATCTGCTGAATATATATAAGTTGAAGGCCACGTCATGTGGCCTTTTTTGTATCCGGAAACCGTGTCCCAGAATTCACGTCCGGAACGGGATGCAGTTTCCGCTTACGGCCCCGTTGGGAAACTGCATCCCACTCCAAAAGCAAATTCTGGGACGCACTTTCCGAATCCCCATCCATCCGGAAAGCCCGTCCCACTCTGAATACATCCAGCGAACGCATGCGAGCGTGTCGTCCAGGACGGTCTCGTCATCGCGGTGATGGAAAATATCGTCCCAAACGCTTGCCACGGTTGCGCCCACGAGTGTCAAGAAAAAAGCCTCGAGAATCTCGGGGCTTTCACATTTGTATTGTTTTGCACGAAGGACCGCGAACGACGAAGCTACTCGCCCAAAACGGCCTTTTTGGCGGCTGCAGCCATGTTATCCAGATCTTCCTTGGTGGGATGGTCCTTCGCGGCAACCCAGTTGTCGAGCAGCATCTTATAGCGAGCGTTTTCGGGATCTTGCTCGAGCATGGCCTCGTAGCGCTGCTTGACCGCGGGGCCCATCTTGCCCTGGCACATCGCCCAGCCCGCAAGCTCGGCATCCCCAGCCAAATTGGAAGTTACGCGGTCGATAATCTGCTGATAATAGCTCTGGTCGGCCCCAAAGCCGCAGGTGCCAAACAGGAACACGCGCTTGCCGTGCAAGGCGGAGAGCAACGCCGCGACCGAAGGCGTGCACGCGCCCTTGTCGCACCAAAAACCGACGAGCACCGTGTCGGCCGCGCAGGCACCCTGCGCCTCGAGCGCAACCTGATCTGCATCCGCATCGTCGCTCAACGCCGCGGCATGGACAAACTCAACGCCCGCAGCCTGCAGAGCGCGCTTGATCGCGCCCGAAACCATCCTGGTATTACCGCTCTTGCTGTTAACCACCAAAGAGCACGTCATAGTCACGTTGCCTCGTTTCCCCAAAAACTAAAGCCACTAATGCAATTTATTAGATGAATATCTTAGTACTAACGTGACAGATGTAAACCACCGTCTGTCGATTGGCGACGCAGGCAACATCTTTGGACAAATGCCCGCAGCGCAAGCCCCATACTTTTTAAAATTTGGGACAGTCAAGCGGCCCTGCCCCCGAATCAATGACAATCGTCACCATAATATGCCATCAATCGTCACCATAATTCTCCGTTAATCATCACCTCAAATTATCGTTAATCGTCACCACGTTGCTGGTAGAATACATAATCAAAGCAATTAAAGAAGGAGGCAGTATGGATAGATATGTAGACAGATGCATCGATAAGGTAATCAGGCATAATCTCGATATCTTCGGTGCGGTTCTCATTCAAGGCCCAAAGTGGTGCGGAAAGACCACTACGGCAAAACGTTTTGCTAGATCATCCTTGTCTCTTTCCGATCCAACTGGTAATTTTGCCGCCCTCCAGCTGGCTCAGATCGATCCAGCACAGGCAATAGCAGGACCCTCTCCTAGGCTCATCGATGAATGGCAGGAAGAGCCAAAGCTGTGGGATGCCGTACGTTTCGAGTGTGACGCAAGACAGGGAGAATCCGGACAGTTTATTCTTACGGGCTCAGCAACGCCGCGAGATTCGAAGCAGCCGATGCATAGTGGCGTTGGACGAATAGCAAGGTTGCGAATGGATACCATGACGCTGTTCGAGCTTGGCGTTTCTTCTGGCTTAGTCACTATCGGAGCGCTGCTTTCAGGTCATCCTGCTAAGCAGGCAGTCGGATCGATTGCCGGCATCTCCGGTATCGCCGATTTGCTGTGTCGTGGCGGTTGGCCTCAAGCGATGGGAAAAACAACTGAAAATGCCATGCGGATTGCCGCTGCTTATGTTGATGGCGTATGCGAATCGGATGTTTCTAGAACTGACGGCGTTAAGCGTGATCCGGTCAAGGTCAGGTCTCTTTTGACATCGCTTGCGCGAAATGAGTCGACGCTTGCCGGATCGAAGTCCATCGACAAAGATATCGGTACCGGCGTTTCGAAGAATTCGGTCTCCAGATACATGGATGCTCTGAGACGAATCAATATCATCGATGATATCCCGGCTTGGCATCCGGCGCTCAGGTCGCCGGTAAAGCTGCGGCAAAGCGCAAAAAGGCACCTTGCCGACCCTTCGCTTGCCGTTGCGCTGCTCGGAGCAAATCCGGAATCATTGGCATCTGACCCGAAGACGCTGGGACTGCTCTTCGAATCCCTCGTCCTGCACGACCTTAAGGTCTATGCAGCCGCAAACGACTCGTCGGTGTCCCACTACCACGACGCCGACGATCTCGAAGTCGACGCCGTTATACACAGGCGCGATGGAACTTGGATTGCCGTGGAAGTAAAACTCGGAAGTCCGCAGATCCCCGAGGCATCTGCAAACCTGCTTCGACTCGAGCGCAAACTTGTCGAGCGTGGCGAGAGACCGCCCGCGGCCAAGCTCATCGTCATCGGGTTCGGCATGCCGGCCCACACAACGCCCGAGGGCATTATCGTTGCCCCCGCTGACACACTCGCGCCCTAGCGCTGCATTACATGCCCCACGGGCTTGCTCACTGGGCGAATTGGCTGCGGTAGAGTTCGGCGTAGAAGCCGCCTGCCGCTAGCAGCTCGTCGTGCGTGCCGCGCTCGATAATCTGGCCGTCGCGCATGACCAGAATGCAGTCGGCGTTGCGGATCGTCGACAGGCGGTGCGCCACCACAAAGCTTGTGCGGCCGGCCATAAGCTCGTCGAATGCCGCCTGCACCTGCAGCTCGGTGCGGGTATCGATGCTCGAGGTCGCCTCGTCCAGCAGCAGAATCGCCGGGTCGGTGAGCATGACGCGCGCGATGCACAGCAGCTGTTTTTGACCCTGGCTAAACGTGCCGCCGTCCTCGCCGATGACCGTATCGTAGCCGCCTGGCAGCTGCACGATAAACTTGTGTGCATGCGCGCGCTTGGCGGCCTCGATAACCTGCTCGCGCGTGACATCGGGGCAACCGTAAGCGATGTTTTCCGCCACCGTGCCCTCGAACAGCCACGTATCCTGCAGCACCATGCCAAAGGCGCGGCGCAGGCTTGCGCGCGTGTAGTCACGCGAAGACCTGCCATCGACCATGATGCGTCCGGCATCGATATCGTAAAAGCGCAGCAGCAGGTTGATGAGCGTCGTCTTGCCGCAGCCCGTGGGGCCGACCAGGGCAAAGCGCATGCCGGGCTTAGCCTCGATGCAGATATCCTGCAGCAGTTTGCGGTCGGGCACGTAGCTAAAGTCCACATGCTCAAAGGCGACCTCGCCCTGCGGGGCAGAAAGTACCACGGCGTCCGACGCGTCGGGCTCCTGCTCGCGCGCATCGAGCAGCGCAAACATGCGGCGCGCCGAGGCGTACGCGGTCTGGATCTGCGTAATGACGTTGGTGACCTCGTTGAACGGCTTGGTGTACTGGTTGGCATAGGACAGGAAGATCTGCACGCCGCCCACCGTAAGCGCCGCGGGCACGCCCGTGATCACGCCCACGCAGCCGATCACAGCGACCACGGCATAGATGATGTTGTTGATAAAGCGCGTGCCGGGGTTGGAGAGCGAACCCATAAACTGCGCGCGCTCGCCCGCGGTGTAGAGCTCGGCATTGAGCGCGTCGAAGCGCGCTTGGGCGTTCGGGCCGTAGGCAAAGGCGTCGATTAGCTTTTGCTCGCCTACGTACTCCTCGATATGACCACCGAGCTGCCCTTGAATACGCTGCTGTGCCGTAAAGCTTTTGTTGGAAAGCTTGGCGATGGCGCCGGCTGCAAAAATGGAAAGCGGTGTGACGAGTACCACCACAAGCGTCATGGTCAGGTTGATGGAAAGCATAAACGCGAGCGTGCCCACGATGGTAATAACACCGGTGAAGAGCTGCGTGAAGCCCTGCAGCAGACCGTCGCCCACCTGGTCGACGTCGTTGACCACACGGCTCATAAGGTCGCCGCGGGCATGGCTGTCGATAAAGCTGAGCGGCATACAGCTGAGCTTATCGCTCGCCTCCACGCGCATGTCGCGCACCGTCTCGTAGGACAGGCGGTTGACGCAGTAGCCCTGTAGCCACTGGAAGGCCGCAGCACCTACGACGACAATCGCGAGCTTGGTAACGAGCGGCAGCAGTGCGTCAAAGTCCACCTGCCCGGCGGCAACGATCAGGTCGATGCCCTCGCCAATGAGGATGGGCGTGTAGAGCTGCAGAATCACCGAGATGGCGGCGCTCAAAAACGATGCCACAAACGAGACGCGATGCGGACGAATGTAGCCCATCAGGCGGCGAGTCACCGCACCCACGGGATAGCGCTCGGGATCGCCGGGCTGGCGCGGACCGTCGCCCAGGTCGTTGAGGTTATCGTTGCCGGACACGTTGGCCGTCATCGTGGCGACCGAACCGGAAGAAGTATACGGATTCATTTAGCAGCCCTCCTTTGCGCAGACGGATGCGGAGGCGGTTGGGGCGGACGCGGGCGCCGCACTCCCCTGCCGGCCCTCGAGCTCCTCGCGGCGAAGCTGCGACTGGCAGATCTCTCGGTAGAGCTGGCAGCTTGCATACAGCCCATCGTGCGTGCCCAGGCCCGCAACCGAGCCGTGGTCGAGTACGCAGATCATGTCGGCATCGCGAACGGTCGAGACACGTTGGCTCACGATGACGGTCGTGAGCGGCAGCCCGCCCTCGGCGGCACCGCGCACGCTGCGCTCGCGAATGGCATGGCAAAGCGCCGCGTCGGTCTTAAAGTCGAGCGCCGAGGCAGAGTCGTCCATGATCAATATCTGAGGCGAGCCCACCAGGGCGCGCGCGATGGCCAGGCGCTGGCGTTGGCCACCGCTGAAGTTCTTACCGCCCGCCTCGACCGGGGCATCGAGCCCCTGCGGCTTGTTGCGCACGAACTCGCTCGCCTGCGCCATATCGAGCGCCGCCCAAAGTTCCTCGTCGGTCGCCGACTCGTCACGCCAGGTCAGGTTGCTGCGGATGGTGCCGCTCACCAGCGACGCACGCTGTGGAACGGTCGCGACCACACGGCGCAGCTGGTCGAGCGGCCAGGTGCGCACGTCGGAGCCCATCACGCTCACGCTGCCGGTACTCGCATCGTACAGGCGCGGGATAAGCGAGACGAGCGTGGACTTGCCGCTACCCGTACCGCCGATAATGCCAAGCGTCTTGCCCAGCGGGAGCTCCAGGGTCACATCGTTGACGGCGTTGGCAGCGCCGGCGCCAAACGAGAAGCTCACATGGCTCAAGCTCAGCGCGGGGACCGGAACAGCGCCACCCGCCAGTTCGCTCGGCTTGGGCAGCGCGACCGGTCGGTTGCCCTCGTCAGCGATGCTCGGCTCGCAATTGAGCACCTCATTGATGCGCGACGCGCTGGCGCTCGCCTTGGTAAAGACCACGACCAGGTTGGCGACGTACACGATGGAGGTGAGCGTCTGCGTCATGTAGTTCACAAACGCCATGACCTGGCCCTGCGTAAGCTCGCCCACGTTGACCTGGATGCCGCCCACCCACAGGATGGCGCACACGCCCAGGTTCATCACCAAAAACGTGACGGGATTAAGGATTGACGAGAGCTTGCCCACCGCGATGGCGGTATTGGCCTGGTCATCGGCGGCTTGGGCAAAGCGCTCGCGCTCGTGATCTTCGCGTACAAAGGCGCGAACCACGCGGGCGCCCGAAAGCCCCTCGCGGCAAATGAGCGCGATGCGGTCGAGCTTTGCCTGCAGCTGCTTGTAGTACGGAATGCAGCGCGCCATGACAAACCAAAACACCAGGCCAATGGCGGGCGTGCAAATCAAAAAGATGATGCCGAGCTTAAGGTCGATGGCAAGGGCCGCGCACATAGAGCCCACCGCCAAGAAGGGCCAGCGGATGAGCATGCGCACGCCCAGCGCCACGGCAAGCTGCACCTGGTTGACGTCGTTGGTGATGCGGGTGATAAGCGACGGCGTGCCAAAGCGGTCGAGTTCGGCATAGCTCAACTTGTTGATGTGCTGGTAGAGCGCACCGCGGATATCGGTGCCCATGCCCTGCGAGGTGAGCGCCGCCATCTTTTGGCAGACGAGCGTAAACGAGATGCCGATCACAGCCATGGCGCCAAGCAGCATACCGTAGTGGACGACGGCGTTGACATCGTGTGCGCCAATACCCTTATCGATCATCTGGGCAATCACCAGCGGCGTCAGCAGGTCAAAGATCACTTCGATCAGCTTACACGCAGGGCCAATCACCATATACCGGCGAAACTTACCACCAAAACGCCTGAGCAGCTCAATCATGTATAGGCGCTCCCTATCATCATCCACATTCAATTCGAACCATGATAGTACCGCCACCCCAAAAGAAGCGTAAACAACTCGTCATTTCTAACGGGATTCAGTTTTCAGAGGGGTATACGCGCACACCCAGCCAGTGTCGGGTCAACTAGCATGGTATATTTACATTAGTGCTACCAAGTTAGTCGCCGACCCTTGAAATGAGGTGCCGAGATGAACGACATTCTCGCAAGAAGAGCAAGACGAGCAACTGTGGGCATCGCCCTTTCCGCGGCACTTGTCGCGGGAATCGCCCCCGTAACGGCGATCGCGGCAGAAACCAGCGCCCCCACCGGTGCAGTTGCCTTGCAGACGGAAGACGCGGCCGCCGCAAAAGAAAAGGCTCTGTTAGACCAGAATTGACATATAGGTGATGCCACCGTGGTATAATGAAAC
>CABPWH010000080.1 GCA_902461085.1 uncultured Collinsella sp.
CCGCTTCGGTGGCGCGCTCGCAACTCAAGCGCCATCGTGTGGATGCCGCTGCCGAGTGCGCGCATGCGTTGTTTGTGGGTTGCGATGCGTCGGCACTCGATCTGTCTGTTGAGGAGGCTGAAGCGCTTGAACGCGGGCTGGACTCGCTCGATTTCCGCATGCAGGCACACTTCGACCGCGCACGTGCGCTGTCCGAGTACTTGGCCGCCAATGAGATGGTTCGCAGCGTGCGCTATCCCGGACTGAGCTCGCATCCCGATCATGCGGTTGCAACGGGAATCCTCGAGCACGGCTTTGGTCCGGCAGTTGAGTTTGACCTTATCGAGCGTAGCGCGGGAGAGCTGTTCGATGCTTTGCCGGGGAAGTTTCGTACATCGCCCGCCGGCGGCGCAGCGACGCGCCTTTCGGCCCCACGCGGCAAGCAGGGGAGTACCGTCCGCCTCTTCGCCGGCACCGACAATCCCTTGATAGTTGCGGCCGCCCTGGACAACGCCCTCCGCAACTAGCTAAATCATCCTCGACTTCATAAGTTGCGGTGAAATAGGGATTGATTTACGGCTTTAACCGCATAAACAGTCCCTATTTCACCGCAACTTATGAGAAGGGGTTGTGTGGCTAAAAAGCCCCGTCCCAAATTGGCTACGCTTTGATGCTTGCGATGAGGGCGTTGGCTTTGGTGGCGATGACGTTGTTGATGTCGGCCTGCAGCTCTTCGTAGACCGCTATGGCTCGCTCTCCGGCGGGGGTGAGGGTGGATCCGCGGGCGCCGTCGCGCTCGATGAGCTTGCAGCCCAGCTGACCTTCGGCCTCGTTCACGATGCGCCAGGCCTTGGAATACGCCATGCCCATGCTCTTGGCGGCGCGGTTGAGCGAGTGCTCGCGGGCGATACCCTGCAGCAGCAAGACGCAGCCGTGGCCGAACACACCCGGCAAATCCTTGTCGCACGCTTGAATGACCAACTTTGCCGTCGTCTTGTACTTCATACGCTCCACGTCTCCCCGCTAAAGTGTTTGCTGGGCAAACGCAAAGCCTGCGTCAAACCCTCGTGTGCTCTTCTTAAATCATGCATTGTAGCAGTCAAAGTGCGTTAAGATACTTCCCCAGTATTGGGCGCCCAAGGTTGGGCTGGGTCCTACGAGGCCTGCAGCCGACCGGTCGCATGGAAAAAGGAGAAACATGGCTACGTTCTTTCCCGGTGAGTCCCACACGTTTTCGGAGTATCTGCTGGTTCCTGGTTACTCGTCCTCGCAGTGCATCCCCAACAACGTCTCTCTTAAGACGCCGCTAACCCGTTTTAAGCGCGGTGAGAAGCCGGCAATCACCCTGAACATCCCCATGGTTTCCGCCATCATGCAGTCCGTCTCGGGCGTCGACATGGGTGTCGCGCTCGCTACCGAGGGTGGCCTGTCCTTCATTTACGGTTCCCAGAGCGCCGAGTCCGAGGCCGCTATGGTCAAGGCCGTCAAGGATCACAAGGCCGGCTTCGTTCAGTCCGATTCCACCCTGACCCCCGACATGACCATGGAGCAGGTCATCGAGCTCAAGGAGAAGACCGGTCACTCCACTATGCCGGTCACCGACGACGGCACTCCCAAGGGTAAGCTCCTGGGCATCGTCACCAGCCGTGACTATCGCCCCAGCCGCGATGACCACCAGACAAAGGTCTCCGAGTTTATGACCCCGCGTGAGCAGCTCATCGTGGGCGACAAGAACATCAGCCTCAAGGTCGCTAACGACGTCATCTGGGACAACAAGCTCAACGCCCTGCCCATTGTCGACGACAACGATCACCTGATGGGCATTGTCTTCCGCAAGGACTACGACAGCCACAAGACTAACCCCAACGAGCTGCTCGATAACGACAAGCGCTACATGGTCGGCGCCGGTATCAACACCCGCGACTATGCCGAGCGCGTGCCGCTGCTCATCGAGGCCGGTGCCGACGTTCTGTGCATCGACTCCTCCGAGGGCTTCAGCGAGTGGCAGAAGCGCACTATCGAGTGGATCCGCGCCAACTACGGCGAGGACGTCAAGGTCGGTGCCGGTAACGTTGTCGACGCCGAGGGCTTCCGCTTCCTGGCCGACTGCGGTGCCGACTTCATCAAGGTCGGTATCGGCGGCGGTTCCATCTGCATCACCCGCGAGACCAAGGGCATCGGTCGTGGCCAGGCCACCGCGCTGATCGACGTCTGCCGCGCCCGTGACGAGTACTACGAGGAGACCGGCGTCTACGTGCCCGTGTGCTCCGACGGCGGTATCGTCTACGACTACCACATGACGCTCGCCCTTGCCATGGGTGCCGACTTTATGATGCTGGGTCGCTACTTCGCCCGCTTCGACGAGAGCCCGACCGAGCGCGTCAACGTCAACGGCCAGTACATGAAGGAGTACTGGGGCGAGGGTTCTGCACGTGCCCGCAACTGGCAGCGCTACGACCTGGGCGGTGCCGCGAAGCTCAGCTTCGTCGAGGGCGTCGACTCCTACGTTCCCTACGCCGGCTCCCTCAAGGACGGCGTGGGCGGCACGCTCTATAAGGTCAAGTCCACGATGTGCAACTGCGGTGCCCTCTCGATCCCCGAGCTCCAGGAAAAGGCACGCCTGACCCTGGTGAGCTCCACCTCCATCGTCGAAGGCGGCGCCCACGATGTTGTCGTCAAGGATTCTCAGCAGTCCGTATCTTATCGATAAGGTAAGAGCCTCACATAAAGGTTGAGTTTCAACCACGTTATTTAGATAAAGCGAGATGCATGCAAGTCGCAGGCATCTCGCTTGTCGTATTTGCTATCATCATGCGAGTTAACGATGTGGCGGGGCGTTCTTACCTTTGCTCGCTGCAAGTTCCGCACGCAAAGAAGAGCACTAAATGTGCTCTTCGTCTTGCGCAGGACTGTCCGCAGCAGCGAGTAAAGGTAAGAGCGCCCCGTCCCAACCGAGATAACAAAGGAGCTGATATGTGCGATTGCACAGATCATAAGGACGAGATCCCTGCCTACGACGCGCAGGCCATTGAGTCCAGGTGGATGAAGGCCTGGGAGGACTCCAACCTCTTCGCGGTCGACACCGACGACAGCAAGCCCAAGAAGTACGTGCTCGAGATGTTCCCGTATCCGTCGGGCGATCTGCACATGGGCCACGCGCGCAACTATACCATCGGCGATGCCATGGCCCGTCAGGCCCGCATGCGCGGCTACGACGTGCTGCACCCCATCGGCTTTGACGCCTTTGGCCTGCCTGCCGAGAACGCCGCTATTAAGCACAATACGCAGGCTGCCGCCTGGACGTATAAGAATATGGACCAGGCGCTCGCCACGATGAAGCGCATGGGCTTCTCCTACGATCTGGATCGTATGGTCAAGACCTGCAGCCCCGACTACTACCGCTGGGGTCAGTGGATCTTTGAGAAGCTGTGGGAAAAGGGTCTGGTCTACCGCAAAAAGAACCCGGTCAACTGGTGCCCCACCTGCAAGACCGTTCTGGCCAACGAGCAGGTCACTGAGGGCAAGTGCTGGCGCTGCGGCACCGAGCCCGAGAAGCGCGACCTTGAGCAATGGTACTTCAAGATCACCGAGTACTCTCAGGAGCTGCTCGACGATCTGGAGAAGCTCCCCGGCTGGCCCGAGCGCGTCAAGCAGATGCAGGCCAACTGGATCGGTCGCTCCGAGGGCGCCGAGGTCGACTTTACCCTGTGCGACCAGGATGGCGAGCCCATCGAGGGCGATGAGGGCAAGATCACCGTCTTCACCACGCGTGCCGATACCCTTTTTGGCGTCTCCTTCTTTGTCCTGGCTCCCGAGTACGCCGGCCTGCACGAGCTCGTCGAGGGCACGGAGTACGAGGAGGCCGTCACCAAGATCGTCGAGGACTCCAAACACATCTCTGCCGTCGAGCGTGCCCAGGGCACCCTCGAGAAGCACGGTGCCTTCACGGGCCGCTATGTGGTAAACCCCGTCAACGGCGAGAAGGTCCCCGTGTGGGTTGCCGATTATGTCGTTGCAGACTACGGCACCGGCGCCGTCATGGCCGTTCCCTGTGGTGACCAGCGCGACTTTGAGTTTGCCCGCAAGTACGACCTGCCGATCGTGCCGATCATCCTGGACGATGACGATCGCGCCGCCGTCGAGGCCAGCGGCGAGACCATCGATACCTTCCATGCCGAGACCGTCGACTGGGATTGTGCCCACGCTGCCGAGGGCACGCTCGTCCAGTCCGGCAAATACACCGGCATGCGTGGCGGCAAGCACTCCGAGGGCGAGGCTGCGATCGTGGCCGACCTCGAGGCCATGGGTTGCGGCCGTCGCAAGGTCGAGTTCCGTCTGCGCGACTGGCTTATTTCCCGTCAGCGTTATTGGGGCAACCCCATCCCGGCTATTCACTGCGAGCACTGCGGCATCGTGCCCGTGCCCGAGGATCAGCTGCCGGTGACGCTGCCCGAGAACCTGGACCTGGGCGCCGGCGAGACCCTCGCCGAGTGCAAGGACTTCTACGAGACCACCTGCCCGGTCTGCGGCCGCCCGGCCAAGCGCGAGACCGATACCATGGACACCTTCACCTGCTCCAGCTGGTATTACCTGCGCTATACCGATCCGCACAACACCGAGCTGCCCTTCTCCCGCGAGGCGGCCGACCGTTGGATGCCCGTCGATAACTACATCGGCGGCATCGAGCACGCCATTTTGCACCTGCTCTACAGCCGCTTCTTTACCAAGGCGCTGCGCGACCTGGGACTGCTGAGCGTGGACGAGCCCTTCACCAACCTGCTGTGCCAGGGCATGGTCAAGGACGAGAACGGCGACACCATGTCCAAGTCCAAGGGCAACGTCGTACCCCCGAGCTCGGTTATCGAGCCCTACGGCGCCGACACCATGCGTCTGGCTATCCTGTTTATCGCGCCGCCCGAGAAGGACTTCGACTGGGATCCCAAGGCCGTCGAGGGCGCCAACCGCTTTATCAAGCGCGCCTGGCGTATCGTGTGGCAGCTCGTCCAGTCGGGTGACGCCAACGTTGCCTTCGACAAGTCCGTGCTCGACGAGACCGCGATGAAGCTCTATCGCGAGCGTCACCGCACCATCGCCAAGTGCACCGAGGACTTCGATCGCGGCCAGTTCAACACCGCGATCTCTGCCGTCATGGAGCTCGTCAACGCGGCGAGCGCCTACCTCAACGCCACCGAGGGTGCTGACCGCGACAAGGCCCTGTGCTACGGCGTGGCCAAGGACATCGTGAGCGTCCTGGCGCCCATCTGCCCGTTCTGGGCCGACGAGCTGTGGCACGAGGCGCTCGGCTGCGAGGGCAACGCCTACACCGCCGCCTGGCCCGAGTTCGACCTGGCCGAGTCCATCGAGGACACGGTGCAGATCGTCGTCCAGGTACTCGGCAAGGTCCGTGGCCGCATTGACGTGG
Organism: uncultured Collinsella sp.; assembly: GCA_902461085.1. Taxonomy (GTDB): domain Bacteria; phylum Actinomycetota; class Coriobacteriia; order Coriobacteriales; family Coriobacteriaceae; genus Collinsella. Next base: position 5,402 of record CABPWH010000080.1, read on the forward strand.
CTCGCGATGCCTCCAACGAGGAAATGCAGGCTGCCGCCGAGGAAGCCGTCGCCAAGTGGCTTGAGGGCAAGACGGTTGTCAAGGCCATCTGCGTGCCCGGCAAGCTGGTCAACCTGGTGGTCAAGTAAGCACTGCGAGCATAACTGACGCATAAAAGACGAGGGGCGATCCAGTTGGGTCGTCCCTCGTTTTTCATGTACCTGCCCTGATGTCTGCGGTCAATTGTCCTATTCTTGTGGAGAAGCTGTGCGCACGCTGACCTGCAGATTCGTACTATGCTTGCACGTTTCCGCAGCTATTGGTATAGTTTGCTTGCAAATGAAGTTGTAATTGAAAGAAGTGGGGTTTCGGCCCCGCTTCTTTTTTGTATGGATGGAGGTGCCGCAATGGTCAAGACCAAGACCGAGCAGGCGATCATCGACGCGCTCGAGGCCGTCGCTCCCCAGCACGATGTCGACATCGTCGACGTCGAGCTCGTGGGTGCCACCAAGGCCCCCTGCGTGCGTGTGCGTATCGAGGGTGCCGAGGGTCAGAGCCTGTCGCTCAACGACGTCACGGCCAACACCAAGTGGGTCGGCGATGTGATTGAGGAGCTCGACCCCATTTCTTCGAGCTACACGCTTGAGGTGTCGAGCCCGGGCATGGCGCGCCCGCTACGCCGCCCGTGCGACTTTGCCCGCTTTGTGGGCGAGAACTGCGAGCTCACCTCCACCGCCACCGAGGGCCGTCGCAAGTACGCCGGCAAGATTGCCGCCGCCACCGAGACGAACGTGACCCTCGAGCTCGAGGGCGGCGAGTCCGTTACCCTCGATTTCTCTGATGTTAAAAAGTGCAAGTTGAAGCCCACCTACGACTTCAAGCCCGCGAAGGAAGGAAAGTAAGATGGCAGCATCCGACATGATGTCCGCCCTGATGGAGCTTTGCCAGGAGAAGCACATCGACCAGCTCTACCTGATCGACCGCCTGGAGCAGTCGCTTGCCAAGAGCTATGCCGAGATCCTGCATCTTGAGTGGGGCGCCAAGGTGACCATCGACCGCACCACCGGCAAGATCTACGTCTACCGTCTGGAGCCGATTGACGATTCCATGGACGAGGAGGGCAACTTCACCGAGTTCGAGGAGATCGACGTTACCCCCAAGAACACGAGCCGCATCGCCGCCCAGCACGCCAAGGCCGAGATCAACGCCATCGTGCGCAACTCCGCCCGCGAGCAGATCTACGAGGAGTTCTCCGGCCGCATCGGTGACCTCATCAGCGGTACCGTGCTGCAGTCCACGCCCGACTTCACGATCGTCAAGATTCGCGAGGGCGTCGAGGCCGAGCTGCCGCACTTCGACCAGCGCCGTTACGAGAACGAGCGCAACGAGCGTCCGATGGGCGAGCGCTACCTGCACAACCAGCACATCAAGGCCGTGATCATCGACGTTCGCGACCCCAACTCCAACCTGCAGCCGGTTCGTGGCGAGCACAGCCGTCCGCCGATTGTCATCTCCCGTACCCACCCCGAGCTCATGCGTCGTCTGTTTGAGCAGGAGGTGCCCGAGATCTATGAGGGCACCGTCCAGATTAAGTCGATCGCCCGCGAACCCGGCCAGCGCTCAAAGGTCGCCGTCCACTCGCTCGACGACCGTCTGGATCCCGTGGGCGCCTGCGTCGGCCCCAAGGGCAGCCGTGTTCGCGCTGTCGTGGGCGAGCTCCGTGGCGAGCGCGTCGACGTCATCCTGTGGGATGCCGATCCTGCCGTCTACGTCGCCAACGCCCTGTCGCCCGCTAAGGTCACCCGCGTCCTCATCGACGAGGAGAAGGCCTACGCCGGCGTCATCGTGCCCGACGACCAGCTGTCCCTCGCCATTGGCAAGGAGGGCCAGAACGCCCGCCTCGCCGCGCGCCTGACCGGCTGGCACATCGACATCAAGTCCGAGACGCTTGCCGCCGACATCCTCAAGAACGTTCCCGTTCACGAGGAGCCCGCCGCCGACCTGATCGGTGACGAGGAGGACGAGGACGTCCGCCGCTGTGAGTATGTGTCCGAGGACGGCATCCAGTGCCGCAACCAGGCTCGTCCCGGCTCCCGTTTCTGCGGTGTCCACGACACCGACGCCTTCGATGATGCGGAGGACCTGATCTAGCGCGCGGTCGCGCCGGGCGGGTCCCGGCGCGTCTCACACGCTCGTTCAGTCTCTAGGCACCCAAGGTGCCAGAAAGGGTAGGTGAAGTCATATGGCAAAAGTCCGTGTGTCCACCCTGGCCAAAGAGTTCGGCATGACCTCCAAGGAATTGATGGGTCATCTCGCCGATATGAAGATTCCCGCTAAGTCCGCTTCCTCCACCTTGGAGGACGCCTATGTCGCCATGGTCCGCAAGCAGCTCGCCTCGGTGATCGAGGCCCGCGCCCAGGAAGTCGAGGCCGCCAAGCAGGCCGAGGAGCAGGCAGCTGC
>CABPWH010000081.1 GCA_902461085.1 uncultured Collinsella sp.
GGCTGCCACGGACGGCGCCGGTGCTGCCGCAGAGCCGGTCGAGGTGCACGTCGCCTCGCTCAAGGGGCCGACCTCGATTGGTCTGGTGCAGTTTATGGACCAGGCGGCCGATGGTGCCACGGACAATGAGTTCGACTTTGCGATCAACACTGCAGCCGACGAGATCGTGCCCAAGGTGATTCAGGGCGATGTCGATATCGCCCTGGTGCCGGCCAACGTGGCGAGCGTGCTCTACAACAAGACCGAGGGCGCGGTGCAGGTCATAGACATCAACACGCTGGGCGTGCTGAACGTTGTGACGGGCGACGCGAGTGTGGCCTCGTTTGGCGATCTGGCGGGCCATACTGTCTATATGACGGGCAAGGGCACCACGCCGGAGTACGTCATGAACTACCTCTTGGAGTGCGCGGGCCTGACCGGCCAGGTGGCGCTTGAGTTTAAGAGCGAGCCCACCGAGGTACTGTCGGCGTTGCTTGCCGATCCGTCTGCCGTGGGCGTGCTGCCCGAGCCGTTCAAGACCGCTGCCATCGCAAAGAGCGAAGGCAAGCTGTCGGCTCCGGTGAGCCTGACCGATGTGTGGGATGAGCTAGCGGGTGACACGGGTTCGCGCCTGCTGACGGGCGTGACCGTGGTGTGCCGCGCCTTTGCCGAGGAGCATCCCGAGGCCGTGGCGGAATTCTTGCGCTGCCATGAGGCGAGCGTGAAGGCCGTCAATGCGGCGCCGGCAGATTGGGCACAGGCCGTGGTCGATGCGGGTGTCGTCGATAACGCCGCGATTGCCGAAAAGGCGATTCCCGGGTGCATGCTCGTGTGCCAGACGGGGAAGGATATGAAGGCGGCGCTCGGTGGGTACCTGCAGGTGCTGGCCGATGCGGACGCGAGCGCCGTGGGCGGCAAGCTCCCGGCTGATGATTTCTATTACATGGAGTAGCCCGTGCATGCGTTTGCTCGACAAATGACAGAGCGTATGAAGGCGGTGACGGCAGCAGGTGCCGTTGCCGCCTTTTGGCTTGCCGTGTGGGTGCTGATGGCGGGTTTCGTGGCGCAGCCGTTGATTTTGCCGGGGCCGGGCGCTGTCGTGGTGGCGTTGCTGCGACTGGTATGCGATGCCGGCACATGGGCGATTCTGGCAGGCTCGGGTGCGCGAATCTTGGGCGGGCTGGCGCTTGCCGCGGTGTGCGGCGGCGTGATGGCGGGAGCCTCGGTGCGGTCGCTGACGTTTGCCCGCTTGGTGGCGCCGGCGCTTTCGTTTGTTAAGGCGACACCGGTTGCCTGCGTGGTGGTCCTGCTGCTCATTTGGTTGGGGTCGGCGCGTGTGAGCGTCGCGGCGGTCTTTTTGATGGCACTGCCGGGCGTGTATTTTTCGCTGGTCGAGGGCTTGGCGCAAGTGGATAAGCCGCTGGAGCAGATGTTTCGTCTGCATGGCGTGCGGGGTTGGCGTCTGTTTTGTGCCCACACCTGGCGCGAAGTCCTGCCCTTTGTGCTTTCGTGCGCCCGCGCTGTGATCGGCATGAGCTGGAAGGCCGGCGTGGCGGCGGAGCTCATCGGCATGGCGACGGGCACCGTGGGCGAACGCGTCTATCAGGCGAAGCTGCTCATCGAGACGGCTGATCTGCTGGCGTGGACCGTGTTGGTCGTTGCCGCTTCGTGGGCGTGTGAGCGCGTGCTGGTGTGGCTGCTGCGGGTTTCGGGACCCGTGGCGTGGCGTGCGGCCGTGCGGGCACATGGGCATGGACTGCGCGGGCGTGCGGGCGGCTCTGCTGGTGGCGGGGCTGCGGCGGAGCTTGCGCTCGCCGTGGCCGATCGGGCGCCCTGGTCGCCGGCGCTCGACGGACTGGTGCTTCATGTGCCCGCCGGTGGACGCACCTGTGTGATGGGCGCTTCGGGCGTGGGCAAGTCGACGTTGCTTGCGCTGGTGGCGGGGGAGTGCGCACCGTGCTCCATGGTGTTTCAGGACGTGCGCCTGGTCGAGGACGCCTCTGCTTTGGATAACGTGCTGGTGTGCGCCGATGCACGCGTGAATGCCTCGAGTGCCGCTGCCTTGTTGCGCCTGCTGGTACCGGGGATCGATGTGCATGCCCGCGTGGCCGAGCTCTCGGGCGGGCAGCGCCGTCGCGTCGAGATTGCCCGAGCCCTGCTGTGTCCGGGCGACGCGGTGATTCTGGACGAGCCCTTTACCGGTCTGGATACCGCTGCGCGCGACGCATGCGCCGAGGTCGTGCTCGACTTGCTCGACGGCCGTATGCTGTTGCTTGCCACGCACGATTCCGCTGACGCTCGGGCCCTCAATATCTCGGACATCATCACGCTCTAAAGACTTATTCAGCAACAAAATGATCCGTTTTTTCTCCGTTCCCATGGGGTCGGGTATGGTATTCTATCTGCGGGGTAATACTTTGGAATACCAAGTAATACCAACGCCGTAGAACAAACTCCAGATGCGGGCCAATCGGGTTGCCTTCACAGCCCGTCGCCCAGCCGCGTGGCCCGCATCCATCCGCACCACCGTCGTTTCAAAAAGGAAGCGCCATGGCAGAACACATGACCCCGGTTGTCGCGAAGGTCTTGCCCGAGGAAAAGGCGGCCTTCGCGGCGGCAACCCAGCTCGTGGGCACTACGCCGTCCAACGCCATCCGCATGTTCATCGCCGCCTTCAATCGCTGCGGCACCTTTCCGTTCGACATTTCGCCCAACGGGGCCTTTGGCGCTGCGCCCGATTCTCATCAACAATGACTGTTCCAAACTGCCGGCACTTGGGGACGTTCCTTTTCTGCCGGCAGTTAAGGAACGTCCCTAAGTGCCGGGTTTTGAGGAGGTTGGCATGCTCAATGCGATGATTTGGGCGCTTGCCTGTTTTGGTGTTGTTGCTGCCGATATTGCCCTGAGCATGGTTCTGTTTTCAGTTCTCGATGCCGTGTCGGTGCTGACGGGCTATCCGATCGACAATCTCGATATCCAATGGTTCCAGGCCGTCGCGCAGACGGCGTCGTTTTTGATGGCGCTGCTGTGGTGGCGCTATCTGTGGCCCCGCTCCTTCATGGCGCGCCGGCAAGGCGAACGCCCACTCGGCGGGGGAGCAGGCGCGGCATGGAAGCGCATTGTCTGCATTGTTGTGATCGGCCTATCCATGCAGGTGGTCATTAGCTACCTATGCGACGGCGTACTGTCGCTGCTGCCCGAGGCCGCGGCAGACTATAGCGAGCTCGTCGAGGAGACGGGCATGGGCGATACCAGCCTTCTTGCTGTCTTGACCACAGTGCTCGGCGCTCCGTTTTGCGAAGAGCTCCTGGTGCGCGGCATCATCTTTGAGTTTTCGCTGCGTGCGTTTAATCCACAGTGCCGTCCGCTCTGGAAGCGCCGGCGCCGCGCGAACGCGCAAGACGGCGCCATGGTGCCCTGGGCGGCCCCAAGCACGTGGGGTATCGCCGCGGCAATCGTGCTGCAGGCGGCCATCTTTGGCTTTATGCATATGAACTGGGTGCAGGGCTGCTATGCGGGCGCTGCCGCCCTCATTTTTGGTTGGGTGCTCGTGACGACCGGAAAGCTCCGCTACACGATCTTGCTGCACTTTGCCTTTAATGCCGGGTCGTATCTCATGACGTTGCTCTGGTTTGTGAACACGCCGTTCGACGTTGTGGTCACGGTTGGCATCGCCGGCTTTGTGCTGGTAGAGGCGATGCACTCGCTGCTTCGATTGTGCATTCCCGTGTCGCGCGAAGCTGATCGGTCTGAGTAATAACGCCTTTAATTAGACCGATGCGTCCTGAACGCACCTGGCGTTTCGCCGAATGCTTCTTTGAATTTTGAGTAAAAGAATGACATGTTGGAGATGCCGACTTTTCGGGCTACATACTGCACGCTGCGCTCGGTGTTATTGAGAAGATATGCCGCCTCTGTGAGCTGCTGGTTGAGCTTGATTTGCGAAAACGTTTTGCCGGTTTTTTGCTTGATCAAGCTGCTGAGATAGCTGGTGCTATAACCCGTATCGCTCGCAATGCTTTCGAGTGTGCAGTCGCCGTAGCTTCGCTCAATATGATTCAGAATCGACACGATGCGTTCGTCCGACATGATCGCCTGGTTATCAGTTGCGGAGCGTCGGTACAGTCCTCGAATGAGAACAAGGAATAGGCTGACGGCGAGGTGCCTCATGAGTTCATTGGAATAGGCATCTTTAAAGTGATATTCGATAAAGAGCATCTCGATGAGGCGTCGCGCATGTCGGGCGTATTCCTCTGGAAGAATGAGATATTTTCGGGCCTCGCGGTTTTTGGACACAAAATCAAATAGAAGATTCGTTAATGGTGACGCGCCGGGTAGCTGGCTCAGGAACAACGAATCGAACATTTCTTTTTTGAAGACGATCGAAATGACGATATCATGCTCGCCCTTAACGTATGGAACGCTTCTGACTACGCCGGTGTTGCAAATGAGCACGTCGCCCTTTTTAAGGAGTAGTCGCCGTCCGTTGACGATAAACGTGCAGACGCCGTCGTACACGTAGTTAAGCTCCATATCCCGATTGATATGAGGAGGAATATCGGTAAAGCGCGATTCCTTGATAAGGCCCACGGGGTTTTCGTCGAGAGTTTCTTTCCAATCAAACAGATAGACCTCTTCGCCGTTAATGGTTGTGGTTTCCACCCTGTTATATCGCGGGCTGAGCTCTCCCGGATGTGCGCGATGCCACTCTTCGGTCTCGGTATGCGTATAGAGCAGCTGTTTGAGATTCGAATCCATGGGGTGCTCCAGGGGTGAACGGTAGAATCGATGCCTTAAACGGTATTATATCTAAAAAAATGTTATAAACCCACGCTTTCTATGCGATATCTTATGCATCTTGTTCTTCCTAGTATTGGGTTATCCGCTGGAGCATCCGATCAAGGAGGGCAAATGAGTAAGTTAAAACATGGGTTTGACTCCGACTTTTTATGGGACGGAGCCATATCGTGCTCGCAGGCCGATGGCGCCTGGAATGAGGGCGGAAAGGGAAAGTCGACGCAGGATTGTCGATGGCTGGATGGTACCTGGACTCATGACCAGATTGAGGACAAGCATCAAAACAACCCCTTCTGCCATGACGAACTAATGAACGCTCTCGCAGATGATGGTGTTGAGTTCTACCCGTTTAGGCGTGGCAACGACTTCTATCATCACTATCGTGAGGACATCGCGCTTTTTGCGGAGATGGGTCTCAAGCTGTTCCGCACCTCTATTTGCTGGAGCCGAATCTATCCTAACGGAGATGACCTTGAGCCTAACCGCGAAGGCATCGAGTGGTATCGAAGCATGCTGGGTGAGTGCAAAAAGCACGGCATTAAGACCTTCGTCACCATGCTCCACTATGACATCCCGGTAAATCTTGTCACCACATATGGGGGATGGAAGAATCGTAAGACGATTGATTTCTTCGCCCGCTATGTCGAGACAATCGTTACGGAATTGGGCGATCTGGTCGATTTCTGGCTGCCTTTTAACGAGTTCAATGCAGCGCGTTTTTCGCCTTGGGACGGGGTCTGTCTGGTCAAAGACGAAGAGGGGGAGAACTTCGATCGAGCCATCTTCCAGTGCCTGCACCACGAGTTCGTTGCCAATGCGCGTGCCGTCGAGATTGTCCATCGTCTTTCGCCCGATACTCCCGTTGGCGGCATGATCGCTCGATTCTGTACGTATCCCGCCACCTGCCGTCCCGAAGATAACATGCAGGCTATTCACGACGACCAGTATTCCAACTGGTTCTATACGGACGTGATGGCTCGTGGAAAATACCCCGCTTATATGAATCGCTATTTCGATGCGTGCGATATCGAGATTCAAATGGAACCGGGCGATGAAGAGCTCATCGCTCGCAACACGGTCGACTTCCTGGCCTTTTCGTACTACTTTTCCCAGGTATCCACCTGCGATCAGGGATGGGAGAAGACTGCGGGTAATCTGGTCATGGCAAACAAGAACCCTTATCTCGAGACGAGTGAGTGGGGCTGGCAGCTCGATCCCATTGGTCTGAGGGTTACCCTTAACCAGATGTATGACCGCTATGGGCTGCCCCTGTATATCGCCGAGAACGGCCTCGGTACATCTGATGTAGTCGAGGAGGATGGCAGCATCCACGACGAGTATCGAATCGATTATTTGCGCCAGCACATAAAGTGCCTTAAGGAAGCAGTGATCGATGGCGTTGACGTGCGCGGATATATGGTCTGGGGATTCATTGACCTTGTTGCCTGCGGTCCTCTTACGATGGACAAGCGCTACGGGCTTATCTATGTCGATTTGGATAATTGCGGCAACGGCACTGCGGAGCGCTCGCGTAAAGACTCTTTCTATTGGTATCAGAAATGTATCGCCACTAATGGCGAGGATCTTGGGTAGGAGTGATTGTCGTGGCAGACAAGAAGGAACTGGCCGCTCGCGTCCTCGAGCTCGTGGGCGGCGCCGATAACGTTGTTATGGCAACGCACTGCATTACAAGGCTCAGATTCAACCTGAAGGACGATAGCAAGGCAGACCCGGAGGCCCTTAAGACGCTTGACGGCGCCTTGGGCGCGCAGGTTAAAGACGGGCAGTGGCAAGTTATCATCGGCGCCAGCGTGGGGTCGGTATATGACGAATTGGAGCCCATGCTAGGTGACAGGATGGGTGGCGAGGTCTCCGCCGACGCCGAGCAGCCTGAGCTCCAAAAAGGTTCGGCTCGCGTATTCGATATCATCACCGGCATCTTCTCCGCTATCATTCCCGCACTGGTGGCGGGAGGCATCGTAAAGGGCATCCTGGCTGCTATCGCGGCTTTTGGAATCGACACGGGTGCCGGCGACTTTGCGATATTCAATATGATTTCGGATATCCCGTTCTACTTCTTGCCGTTTTTGCTGGCAATGTCTACAGCTGATAAGTTCCGGGTCAACCGTTCGCTTGCGCTTTGTGTTGCCGGATCGCTGATGTACCCGACCATTGTCAACGCTGTCGGTACGGGCGAGACGCCCCTTGCGCTGTTCGGTTTTGCGGTGCCGATTTTTAGCTACGCCGATTCCGTGTTCCCGGTCATCTTTGGCGTCATTGGCTTGTCCTTTGTATATCGCGCAATCGACAAGGTCGTGCCGGATCTTTTTAAGCTCGTTGTCGTCCCGGCACTCTCCCTTGCTATCGTGATTCCGGTCAACCTGTTTGTGCTCGCTCCGATTGGTGCCTGGTGCGGTCTTGGTCTCGCCAACGGTATCGTTTGGCTATTCTCGACGTTGGGCCCCGTTGCCGGTTTTCTGCTGGGCTTCTTTATGCCGCTTATCGTGCTCTTCGGCATGCATCAGTCAACGAGCCCTATCCAGATTTCCAATATCGCAACGCTTGGGTATGACTATCTGCTCCCGATCTCTTTCTGCCATAACCTCGCCGAAAGCGGTGCGTCTTTTGGTGCGGCCCTGCGCATGACCGACGAAAAGCTCAAGTCCGCTGCAATGACGTGCGCCTTCTCAGCATTTATGGGAATTTTCGAGCCCGCCTTGTTTACCGTTCAGGTTCCTAACAGGACTCCGCTTATCGCTGCGATGATCGCGGATGGTATTGGCGGTGCGCTCACCGTTGTTCTGGGCGCTAAGTGCTTCGGCTTTGTTATGCCCGGCATTACCTCGTTGCCCGTTTATGCCGATCCAAGCGGCAATCCCATGAACCTGATCATGATTGTCGTCTGCATCGCTTTGACTTGGGTTATCTCTGCGGCGCTCTCGTTTGCGCTCTATGGTCGTTTCGACAAAAAGTAACGACGTTTTGAGATAGACAATATTAATCGGCCGCTCGCCGGGGAATCGTTCTGCGACGCTGCCGGCGG
>CABPWH010000082.1 GCA_902461085.1 uncultured Collinsella sp.
ATCGGCCTTCCGGTGGCGGGTCGGATCCCCCCGCGCGCCCCCCAGCCGCCCTCGGGCCAGTGGCTGCGAGGGTCTTGGCGCGTGATGGCCGTGTAGAGCACGTTCATGCTGGTAACGGCCGTGATGGGGCTGTCGGTACCGAAAGCTTGACGGATGCCGCGCTGCTGATAAGTTGCGAACGGCCACATGATGCGGCTGCGTTCCAGGCCCAGGTCGCGCTCCGGGCCACCCGGGTCGAGCGTGATGTGGCAGGGCTGGCTCGAGGCAACGACGTTAAGCTTGCGTAGACGATCGATGTCCTCGGGCAAGAGGTTCTCCAGATGCTCGAGTGTGTTATGGCCGTGCTGGGGCAGGCCGTACAGGTCGGCGGCCTCCTCGAAGATATCCAGCGCGGCATGAATCGCACCGTCGCCGATGACGTGGATGCGCACGGTGTGACCGCGCTCCGCGGCAGCGAGGACCAACTTGCGCATACGCTCGGCAGGAACCGTCAGGCGACCTTGATCGCCCGGGAAGCGCGGGTTGGTATAGGGCTCGGTGAGATAGGCCGTGTGTTCGCTCGACACGCCGTCGAAGAACTGCTTAAAGCCTGGCGCCGAGAGCAGCGCGTTGTTCGCGTAGCGGGTCTGCAGCTCTTCCAAGCGTGACTGGTCATCCAACAGCGTGGGGAACAGATGGGCGCGGATGCCCAGCTTGCCGGCGGCTTGCAGCTTGTCGTAGACGTCGTCGCGGATAAAATCGCAGCCCGGCATGGGCATGAGCGACATATCGCATATCGAGGTGATGCCCTGCTCGGCCATACGCCTCATTTGATCGGCGTAAGCGCTTGCGATGCGATCTTCGCCCAGCCACTCAAGGCAGCGCGGTAGCAGCTGCATGGCAGCCGCCTCGTGAGCAATGCCCGTGAGTTCGCCGTTTGCATCCTTGTCGTAGCTGCCGCCCGCTGGCGGCTCGCTGTCGCGTGTCACGCCGAGGGCTTCGAGTGCGCGGCTGTTGAGCCAAAGCGTGTGCCCGTCGCCCGAATACATAACGCAGGGACGATCGGGGAATGCCGCATCGAGCGACGCCTTGGTAGGATGCTCGGGCGGGTCCCAACGGTAGTCGCGCCAGCCCTGCGTCACAACCCAAGCGTCACTAGGCAGATCCTGGGAAAACTCGAGCGCATGTTGCACCAGCGCCGCCTCGGACGTGCCCATATCCATGAGCATGTACGGCGAGGAACCGACCGAGGTATGGAAGAAGTGCAGATGAGCGTCATGGAAACCGGGGCAGACAAACTGCTCGCCGTAGTCGATAACCGACGTGGCGGCGGGAGCGGCGGCGATCACGTCATCGGGCGCACCGACTGCGACGATACGGTCGCCTGCGATGGCAATCGCCAGCTCGCGGGCGGTATCGATGCCGTCTTGCGCGGTAAAGACGTTCTTGGAGCGGATAATCCGATCGATATGTTGCATGGGCATCCCCATCTCTGGCAGGAAATTCAACACCCCCGAGTGTACTCCCCCGCCCTTGTAACAAAACCCCAAGCGGCAAACGGCAACTTTACCAGCCCTAGCGGCAGGTGGCATACTGGAGGGAGCCTGTACGATTTTGCGATCAACCCAGCAAGGAGCAAATCGACCATGACGAAGACCAAGGCACAGCAGATTATGGCGGCGACCGAGGCTCGCGCAGCTGACGACGTCACCGCGGCCATCAAAGATATCGCTACCGAATTTGAACCCTATATCATCAAGCAGCGCCGGCACTTCCATAAGCACCCGGAGCTGAGCCTTGCCGAGGAGCGCACGACTTCTGACATCGCCAACCAGCTCGACGCCATGAATATCCCCTACGAGCGTCCCCTTAAGACGGGCCTTGTGGCGACCCTTCGCGGTACCGCGCCGGATGCCTACCGCGAGGACGGCACGCCACGCCGCCGCATCCTGCTGCGCGCCGACATCGACGCCCTGCCCGTCACCGAGCAGACCGGCGAGGAGTTCGCCAGCGTCAACGAGGGCTGCATGCACGCCTGCGGCCACGACTGCCATATCGCCATGATGCTCGGAACGCTGCAAATCCTGCGCCATATGACCGACGACATCCACGGCGAAGTCCGCATCGTATTCCAGCCCAGCGAGGAAAACGGCCAGGGCGCTAAGCTCATGATCGGCACGGGTGTGCTCGACGGCGTCGATGGCGCCTACGCCGCGCACATCTGGAGTGAGGTCGACGCCGGCACCGTGAGCTGCGAGCCCGGTCCGCGCATGGCCAATACCGACTGGTTCCGCATCGACGTCCGCGGCACCTCGTGCCATGGCGCCATGCCCCAGCGAGGTCACGACGCCGTCATGGTTGCCGCCGAGATCGTCAACGCCCTGCAAACCATCGTTTCGCGCGAAATCAGCCCCTACGAGCCGGCCGTCATCACCGTCGGCGAGCTGCACGGCGGCACCGCGCGCAACGTTATCGCCGGCACGGCCTACCTCGCCGGCACAGTGCGCACCTACGGCGATTCGACCCACGAGGAAATGCCGGAGCTCATGCGCCGCATCGTGGAGCATACCGCGGCAGCTCTGGGCGCCGAGGCAGAGCTCACCGACTACACCATCGCCAACTACAAGGTCGAAAACGACGCCGCCTCGAGCGAGCGCTGCCGTCAGGCTGCAATCAAGTGCCTGGGCCCCACCGGCCAAGGCCATTATCGCGGCACGCTTTCGGGCGAGGATTTTTCGGAGTACCTGCGTCGCGTACCGGGCGTGCTCGCCTTTGTAGGTACGCGCAACCCCAAGATTGGCGCCACGTACGCCCAACATTCCTGCTTCTACAAGATCGACGAGACCGTGCTGGCAAAGGGCTCCATGGTGGCCGCCCAGTATGCTATCGACTTTTTGGCCGAGCCCACGCAAGAGGAGCTCGACGGCCCCGCGATTACCGCGGTCGCCGAAACCAACCCCGATCTGGCCGCCAAGTTGCGCTCTGCCAAGGCGACGACCGCCGAGGCTCGCGACGCCATCCATGATGCCCGAACGGCTCGCCATGCCGCGATCAAGGGCATCCACGACGCACGCGCTGCTGCACGCCGCGAGGAGAAGCACGACGAGTAGTCGTCACACCCATCCATAACAGCCTGGCTAAAGCAGAGCGGGGGCGGACGTATCGAAACGTCCGCCCCCGCTCATTCTTCAAGCGCTATTTCTACCATTTCTACCCAGTCCCCAAATAGCAGGCGGCGTGGCTACTCGTCCTGAGGCTCCTCGTCGGAGCTTGGCTCGGACGCCGGCTCAGGTGCAGGTGCCGGCTCAGGCTCAGGCTCAGGCTCAGGTGCAGGCTCGGACTCAGATGCCGTCTCAGGCTCGGGCGCCGGCTCAGGCTCGGTCGCGGGAGCGGGTGCAGGTGCCGGCGAAGCATCCGGAGCACCGTAACCCGAAGGGGTGGACTTCTTCTCGAAGGGCAACACAAAAGTCAGGACGTCGTCCTTATCCTCATCGGCCCACTCGCTTGCATAGCGTGCGGCCCAATAGCCAACGGCACGGTGCTTGAGCATCTTGCCAAAGACCGTAAGAAATACGGTGACGAAAGCGACCAGCACCAAGAACAGCGCGAGCGTGACGCCACCGCCGGTAACAATTGCCTCAATACCCGTAGGACGATAGTAGTAGTTATACATACCGACAGAGGCAATGGCGCCAAAGACGACCGTCAAGATCCATGTGACAACGTTGGCAACCAGGCCCGTCAAAAACTCGGGAAGGAACGAAGCACAGAACAGCTTGGTCTTGTTGTGCTTAAAGGCCGCCCAGACCTTATCGAGCGAAAACGCGCTCTCGACGCGCCCGGTCACCGCAAAGTGCATCACGGCAATGTCGGCGAACATCTTAAAGAAGACACCCAGAATCGCCGAGGCAATTAGCGCCAGGACAAGCAGGCCGAGCGAACCGAACAGCGCAGCCTCGAGCGCATAAGAGCCGTAATAAGAATACGAGCCCGCGGCGCCAATTACCACGCCCTCCACCAGCGAAAGCACTACACCGATAACGGGAATGGCAGCGATAACCTCGAGCACGACCGAAATAACGCTCGAAAAGACTCCAAGGCCAAACGATGTGGAACGCATCAACGGACGATCCATGCCGTCATCGACCTTGAGCGACAGATCGCGACCCCACTCGATGCCAAAGCCGGAACCGCACACGCTCGCAATGCAAGCTGCCAAAAAGCCGATGGCAGCCGCAATGCCGCCAATAACGGGAATAAACAACACGAGCACCGACACAACGCAAATCAGCGCCGGCAAAAACGCGATTTGGCATACACGCTGAAGCACGCCCGGGGTCTTGGTCATATCCTGGAACGCCTGAACCACACAGCCCTTTGGCGCATTCGCCACGGGCGGTTGCGGAACAAACTGCTGGGGCTGAGGCTGTCCCTGGGGAGCGGGGCCAGCGGCACCGGCATTAGGAGCACCACACACGCCGCAGAACTTGTCGTTATCGCCCATGGGGGCGCCACACTGCGAGCAGAACATAGAATCATCCCTTCGTATCTTGAACGAATCACTTGGATCGCAAACGTTGTCTTTAGCATCATTATTGCCCAATGTGGGGTCAAATACTCAAAGATGACCGATTTGCAAGGTACACGGCGCCAGCAGGCGGTTCGTTGAATACGTCTGTGCTAGTTCGTGCCGCGGAAACCCTTGCCGACAATCTCGGAGCTATCGACGATCGTGATAAACGAGCCCGGGTCGATCTCGCGGACATAGCGGCGCAGTTGTACCGCCTCGCGACGGCTCAGCACGCTCATAATCACCGTGACGCACTTGCCCGAGAAGGCGCCGTAGCCACGGCTGATCGTTGCCGTGCGGTTGAGATGCTTGACGATAAACTCCTCGACTTTGAGCGGTTCGGCGCAAATAATCGTACAGACCTTGCGCAGGTGGATGCCCTCGATGGCCTTATCGACGACGAGCGTCTTGGCAAACAGGCCAAGCACGCAGTACAGGCCGACGCGCGGGCCATACAGGAAAGCCGCGATGGTCACGATACCGATATCGACCAGCAACAGGGCACGGCCGATCTCAAGCGTCGTGCGGCGTTTGAGGATCATGGCGAGGATGTCCGTGCCGCCCGTCGAGGCGCCAATGTCAAAGACAATAGCACTGCCCAGCGCCGGCAAGATGACGGCAAAACACAGGTCGAGCCACATATCGCCCGTCATCGAGACATCGGTCGGGATAAAGAGCTCAAAAAGCGAAACATAGGCGGACAGCGCAAACGAGGCGAAGACGCTCCACAGGATTGCCTTGCGCTCCAAAAAGATAAAGCCCAAGACGACCAGGACCGCATTGATGATCCACATAAAGACGCCGACGGGCAGGGTCGGAAACAGCGTGGACAGAATAACCGACACGCCCGAGGTGCCGCCAAAGGCAAAGTGGTTGGGAGTTTTAAAGGCCACGATGGCGAACGCCGTGAGAATCAGGCCCAGGTTGAGCTCGGCGAAAAAGCGTGGGAAGCCTGGCTCCTGGCTGCGCTTTTGGCCGGCACGCTCGCCACGCTCGATATCGGCGCGATCGACCACACACTCCATCGGCACCACGGGAGGACGATGCGCCTCCTCGGCAGCACGCGATGCCGCCTCTGTCGCGGCGGCCTCTATCGCCCATGCCTCGCTTTCTGTTTCGTGCTCGTCAGCCATTACGGCAACCCCTCGTTAACAATGTGGAAACAGTGCGCCCATTAGGGTAACGCGGAACGCGAGGATTGCAACCCCCTCATTTGATGAGCGGTGCGCCTTCATCGGGGACATATAAAAAACGGCCGGTCGCGCTTTTGCGGGCGCGGCCGGCCGTATAGCGTGTTCGCAGATAAAACCTGCCAAAACAAACCTGTCCCTTTTTGGAAGGTTATTCGTGCTGGCTGGGGCGGTGCTCGTACTCCTCGGGGGTGATGACGTCCTCGATGCGCAGGTTGACGCCTGCCACCTCAAGGCCGGTCATTGCAGCCAAGCGCTCGGTGACGCGTGCCTTGACATCGTCGAAGATCGCGGGCGCATAGGCGCCGTACTCGATAATGACCGAGATGTTGACGACCACGCGATTGTCATCGGTGACCTCGACCGTCACGCCCTTGGTCAGGTTCTCGGCACCAAACTGCTCCTGCACAAAGTGCATGAGGTTACCCTTCATGCCCAAAACGTGCGGCACCTCGCGAGTGGCCATGGCGACGATCTTCTCGATCACGCCGTTGGAATAGGTCAGCGAGTCCTCGGACTCGTCCGCCTCCTCGTCCATCTCCTCGTTGTCCTCGTCCGCATTGGACTCGGCCTCGACGAGCGCCTCGTCCTCGAGCGTCACGTCCCCGGCATCGGCGATGGCCTCGTTCGCCTCGAGCTCGGTATCGGCTACATCGACCTTCGTGTTAAAAGCCATGGTTCCTCCTTATGCCTGCCGCGGATGCGACAGTCGAATACGTATTAACGGCCGCTAAACAGGCGCCCGAAGAAGTTGACGATGCCGTTTTCGCCATCACGAATCTGGCCAATCACGGCACCGATGAGCACAAAGAATGCGATGACGAGCGTATCCCACAGGCCCAGCGTAAGCACCAGCACGGCGAGGATAAAGCCAGCGACGGCGCCGAGCGTGGTGTTGGGATGGCGTACGGCGTAGCTCCAGATGGCAGCACCTGTGCCCTTGATGAGACCCATGGCCTCGTCAAAGTCGTTGGCGGCGCTGTCGTGCTGCTCGCCGGCCTCGGGCTTGGGGTCGGCGGACTCGCCTGCCGGCGTAGCGTTCTGGTCGATCGTCAGGCGCGGCGTGCGGGCGGTCTTGTCTTGGTTGGTATCACTCACCGGAAACCTCCACGGTCTGGACGGTAGTCTTGGACGGCAAAAAACGGACGCGCGCGGTCGTGCCCGGCGTGCCGAGCATGGTGTCGCAGGCCTTCTCGATGCGCTGCTGCATCGAGGTGGCAAGGGAAGCGACGTCTTTATCATCGAGCGCGATGGCGTCGACCTTAAAACGGACGCGCGATTCGTCGGAACCCTGCACGCGTGCCTCGACATGCTCGATCATCACACGGTCGTCGCGCTCTGCCGCAGCGCGAGCACACGAGGAGAGGGCCGCGAGCGTGACCTCGATATTGCGCTCCCCCGCCGGATGCACACAGGACGGCTCGCGACGAGCAAACATCAGACGGAAGAAACCCACGAGCACGCCGAGCGCCACGACACCGCCGCACGCCGTAACAACGATACGCGGCGCAGCATCGCGCATCAGCAGCATAAAGCGATAGGTGTATGGCCCCCAAAACTGGCAGACAAGCGTGCCCAGCGCCACGATGGCGGCGGCAAGATACACAATCGCTAGGGCTCGTTTGAGTACGCGCACGCGCGCTCCCTTCAGGTTTCGGTCCACAGAATGCAAAACGATTCGCATCATTATAAAAGAGCCGGGTCCGGTGCTGTACGCACGCGGATCCGGCTCATCTATTCCACGAGACTTGCATGCTCGCTTCATTATGCCCAGATATGCACGGCTTAACCCGTGCAGGCGCTACTCCTCCTCGAGGGCAGCGATGACCTCGTCGGTCATGTCCATGGTGCTGTAAACATCCTGGACGTCGTCGAGCTCCTCAAGACGGTCGATGAGGCGCTGAACCTTCTTGGCGTCGGCGCCGGAGACCTCGGTCGGGGTGGTCGGGACCATGGTGGTCTCGGAGCCCTTGACCTGGACGCCCTGCTCCTCGAGCGCCTTGGAAACAGCCATGACGTCATTGGCGGCGGTCCAGACGATCCCCTCCCCCCCGCGACCGATAAC
>CABPWH010000083.1 GCA_902461085.1 uncultured Collinsella sp.
CATCGACTCGCGCGCACCGCGGTCGGGGATGGCAAACACGCAGGCATAGCGCTTGCCCACGACCTCCTGGATGCGCGTCATAAAACGGTTGTCCGAGCCTGCGATGGCAGGCTGCTCAATCTTGAGCTCGGCCGTCACCGCGCCGCCGGCACGGATGAGGCTCACATAGTTCAGGCGTTGCTGGGAGCCAAAGTCGAGTTGCTGGGCGCGCACGTACAGGCCGTCCAGACGGTCGACCCCCGCCTCGCCGGCACGCGCCTCGATATCCTCGTAGGCGCGCAGACAATCGTCGAACAGCGAGCGCGGCTCGGACAGCACCACGAGCGCCTTGCCGCTCACATGCGACAGCGGACTCACGGTCTGGCCGTACATCACCGGCAAAAAGCGGTCGAGCTCAGGCGTGACGATGCGCGCATCCACCATCTCGAGCAGCGCCGCCAACTTGCTGTCGTCCTGGCTGGCGCGGTAGAGCGCCACATGCATGTTGTGGACGGCCTCGTCGGTAAGCGCCAGCTCGCGACAAGGGAAGATCTCGATACTGTCCTCGTTGCCGATGGTCTGCCCCGTTGAGCTCACCATACGGCGGATGCGATCGATCTCGTCGCCGAAGAACTCAATGCGCACGGGCGCCTTCTCCTGTGCGGGGAACACCTCGACGGTGTCGCCGTGCACGCGGAACAGGCCGGGCGCGTCAGCGGCGCCGGCATTGGTGTAGCCCATGCCCACCAGACGCTGCGGCACCTCGTCAAAAGGAATCTCCTCGCCCACCGCAAAAGTGGTGGACTCCCAATAGCGGCTCTCGACCGGCGGCACGCAACGCAGCAACGCACGGGCCGAGGCAACCATGATGCAGTTGTCCCCGCGCACGATGCGCCCCAGAGCCTCGCAGCGCTGCGCCACCACGGCGTCGTCGGGCGCCTGTTCGCGCCACGGATAGTCCTTGCGCTCGGGAAAACGGCACACATGCGCCAGGCCCACGTAGGCGGCAAGGCTGCGCGCGGCGCGATCGGCCGCGTCCTCGCCGCTCACAATGTAGACCGTCGGGCGCGGACGGCGCGCAAACTGGGCGGCCGCCATAAGCGTACGGCCCGACTGCGACACTGCCAGCGTCACGTCCTCGCCGGCATCGAGCCCGGCCTCGACGGTCTGCAAGGCCTCGGCAGTGTAGAGCTGCGCGGCTATACGGTGAATGAGCATGCTGTTCCTCCGGCATTGCAACGCCAAAAGCCCGCCGGGGCAAGCTCGGCGGGTATGCGGCGGATTTCGTTGCCTGTCATGGTAACGCATGAGGTGGGCACGCCAGCGCGCGCCGAACAGCTACCCCAAAACGCGCATGCCCGAACGCCCTCGGCACAAAACAGCCTGATCGGACAGCACCAATTACCAGCTTCTACCTGCATTACTTTGCAATTATGGCAATTTCTACTTTACAGTTGTGGTAACTTCTAGTTAGTAATTATGGTTTTTTTGCCTTGCCGATGTGGCAAATCCCAAAGACCTGCCACGAAACCCGGCAGATACCGACAAACTCGGTACGAGACTTTCAAACCAAAAGCATGCCTACGAGCATGCGATGCTAGACACGAAGGGCGTTAAAAATGATTGAGCGAACCATGGCCCAGAAGCTACGCGACATGTCAGAATGGTTTCCCGTCGTCTCGCTTACGGGGCCACGCCAAAGCGGCAAGTCAACTCTCATCAAGGCCGTTTTTCCTGAATATGAATATCTCAACCTCGAAAACCCGGAAGTCCGTCGCGCCGCACTCGATGACCCCGTCGGCTTTATCAGCAGGCGCCCCGATCAACTGATCATCGACGAGGCCCAATATGCACCGGAGCTGTTCAGCATGATTCAGGTCGCCTCCGACGAACGCGGAAGGACCGGCCAGTATGTATTGTCCGGCTCGCAAAACTTTTTGCTCATGCACAACATCCAGCAATCGCTTGCCGGGCGCGTCGGCATGCTCAAACTCCTGCCTCTCTCCTACCAGGAGCTCAGCGACACGCAAATCTCGCTTGACACCTACCTGATTCGCGGGGGATACCCGCGCATATACGATGCGGGCATCCCCACCGATATGTTCTACCAAAATTACCTTATGACCTATGTGGAACGCGACGCGGGCGGCCTTCTCGACGTGCGCAACCTGAGCTCCTTTAGAAAAATGATCGGGCTGTGCGCGGCTTGCGTGGGAGGGCTGCTCAACCTATCAAGACTCGCCGCTGATGTGGGAGTCGCCACGGCGACGATCAGCTCGTGGCTTTCAATCCTGCAATCAAGCTATTTGGTGTTCCTGCTTCAACCATATGCTGGAAACATGCGCAAGCGGCTTACCAAAGCGCCAAAATTGTACTTCTACGACACGGGACTACTTTGCCATCTGCTTGGCATTCACGACGAGCGCAGTCTCATGAACCACCCCCTAAGCGGGGAAATATTCGAAAACCTCGTTGTCTCGGAACGCCAGAAGGCATACCTCAACAGAGGCCTCGAGCCCACGCTTGCCTTTTATCGCGACGACAGCAAACGAGAGATCGACCTTATCGATCTAACAGAGCCGGCTCGCCCACAGGCGTTCGAAATCAAATCGGGCGCTACCTACCGCGACACATTCGCTCGACACCTACGCTCTGTTGGTTCCGAACTTGGCATTCCCGCAAAGGACCGAGCCGTCGTATATCACGGCTCCGAGCGCTACGATACCGAGGGGGCATCGGTCGTGCCGGTAGAAGAGTTCTTGCTTCGGGAGTCGTAGCGAGCGCCGTGGTCACCGGCCGCGTCCCGATTTGTACCGCCCGGAGATACGCAAGAGCGGCGGCCTGCCCTTGTAACCTAGCTCACCCGTACGCTGGGGCACAAATCCGCCAGCGGGCACTCGTCGCACTTGGGCTTACGGGCATCGCAAATCTCGCGGCCAAAGGTGATCCACTGGTGATTGACCGACTCCCAATACTCCTGCGGCAAAATCTTGAGCAGATCCTGCTCGGTCTTGAGTGGCTCCTTGGCGTGCGTCTTGGGACTCAGCATCAGGCGGTGCGCGATGCGGTTGACGTGCGTATCGACCGCAATGCCCTCAACAATGCCAAATCCCACGTTGAGCACGATGTTCGCCGTTTTGCGTCCCACGCCCGGCAACTTGACGAGTTCCTTCATGTCGGCCGGCACCTCGCCGCCGTAATCGGCGACGATCATTTGCGCGGCCTCCACGGCGTGTTTGGCTTTGCTCTTATAGAAGCCGAGCGACTTGATGGTCTCGGCCACATCGGCCACACTTGCCCCGGCCATGGCCTCGGGCGTGGGCCACTGGACAAACAGCCGCGGCGTCACCTTGTTGACCTGTGCATCGGTCGTTTGAGCCGAGAGTAGCACTGCAATCAGCAGGCGAAAAGGATTCTCGTGATCCAAAAAACACTCGACCGGGCCATAGCGACGGTTGAGGCGCTCGCACACCTCAACGGCGCGTTCGCGTTTGGCGGCATTGGTCTCGCGTGGCATAACGACTCCTCGCTTCGGCGGCATAACAAACCTATGGGCACAATTGTCCCACGTATGGGGTCTTTACGCCTCCAAAAATGCGCCGGTCTGGCGGCCCCACAGGCTTGCGTACTCGCCGCCTGCCTCGACAAGCTGCGCATGCGTACCGTCCTCGACAATCTCGCCGTCCGCCAGCACCACGATGCGGTCGAGCGCCGCCACAGTGGACAGGCGATGCGCCACCACAATGGAAGTACGGCCGCGCATCAGGTTCTCGAGCGCCTCCTGCACCAACGCCTCGGACTCGCTGTCCAGGGCAGACGTCGCCTCGTCGAGCACCAGAATCGGCGCGTCAGCGAGGATAGCGCGAGCGATGGCCACGCGCTGGCGTTGACCGCCCGAAAGCTTAACGCCGCGCTCGCCCACCATGGTGTCAAAGCCACAGGGCAGGCGGTCGATAAACTCCAGGGCATTGGCCAGACGCGCAGCCTCACGGATCTGCTCGTCAGTAGCATCGGGGCGGCCGTAGGCGATATTCTCGCGAATGGAGCGGTGAAACAGCAGCGCCTCCTGCGGCACGTAGGCAACCTGGCGGCGCAGGCTCTGCTGCGTGCAGTGCGAGACGTCTTGGCCGTCCACGAGCACGCGGCCGCCCTGTACATCGTCCAGGCGCAGCAACAACTTGGTGAGCGTCGTCTTGCCCGAGCCCGATTTGCCCACCAGGCCCACGCGCTGGCCCGCCGGCACATGGAGCGTCAGGTCGTCGAACACGCTCTCGCCCGCCGCGGCGTCACGGTATGCAAAGCTCAGGTGCTCAAAATCAATCGCGCCCTCACGCACCTTGAGCTCTGGGGCATTCGCGTCGTCTGCCACCAGACGCGGCTCGTCCAGCACGCGCGTCATCTCGGCTGCATCGCCCAGCGCGCGGTTGATGCGCTGCATCATGGAGCTTACGTAGTTCAGACGCATGGTGAGGTTGTACGTATAGGTAAAGATCATGACGAGCGCGCCGGCCGAAATGCCAAACCACGCATTGCCGCCCGCGACGAACACACTCACCACGGCCATGGTGATGACGATAAGGCCCGATGTCGTAAAGTTGCGCTGCATCATGGCGTGCATCGATACCGTTTCGGCATCGCGCGCGGCGCGGTCGGCGGTATCGAATAGGTCGCGCTCAAAGTCCTCGCGCCCGCAAGTCTTGACGGCCAGGATGTTCGTGACCGCGTCGGACAGCACGCCCGACAGCTTGTTCTGCGCGGCGGACGTCGCGGCCGAAAGCGGCATGATGCGCTTGTACATAAGCCAGACAAACGCAATGTAGACGACCATGATGCCCACCAGGATCACGGTAAATGTGGGCACCACCGGGGCGAGTGCGGCCACGGTGCAGATGACCGAGGTAATGGTAGGGATGAGCGAATACACCGTCACGTCGACCAAGCCCGTGTAGCCACTCATAAAACGGCTCGTCTGGCTCACCAGCGATCCGCCAAAGCGGCTGGTATGGAACGTCATGGATTGGTTGGAGAGCGTGTCAAAGCACAAGCGCGCCAGGTGATAGTTGCCCGCAATCTCGAGCTTGTAGACGGTGTAGTCCTGTAGCTTGGAGAGGATCTGACCCACCAGGTTCACAAGCACGAGCGCCAGAATGTAGGGGCCAAAGACCTCGAATACTTGATCGCCCGCCACGGGGCCGGCCTGGACGCGGTCGACGATGAGGGCCATCACATAGGTGTTGGCAAACGTGAGCAAAAAGATGTAGCCCGCCGACGAGAACACCGAAAGAAAGACGATCAGCGGCTGCGTGCGCGTGACATCCCAAAAACGCCGCAGCGTGCGGCGCACGGTGGAGCGCTTGAGCGGGCTGGTGCTTCTCTGAGACATGGGTTTCCTTTCGCATCTGATAGGGCGAAACGCCATTGTTGCACATTGAAGCGCACTCCAGGCAAGCACGATGCGAAAAGCGTCCGCGCCCCGCGTTTACGCCGGCGCACCGCCGTCCGTTGCGACTAGTCCTCGTCTTCCTGGCCCGCGAGTAAGTCTGCGGACTCCAAGTCCAAAATCTCGTCGGCTTCCCGCGCGTCTTCCAGCGCATCGATATCCTTGAGCTTGCGCTCCATAACGTTGGTGCGCGTGGTGATAATGCCCTCGACCGTTTTACCCGCGGTCTCGATCTGCTGCTGGGCGCGGCGCAGTGCCTTTTGATAGCGTGGCAGTTCGGCCTTGACGGCGGAAAGCACGCGCAGCACGTCATCGGTGCGTTTTTGCAACTTAAACGTCTGGTAGCTCATCTGCAGGCTGTTGAGAATGGCCGCCATGGTGCTGGGGCCGGCAACGTTGACGTGATAGTCGCGGCCCAGGGTCTCGATAAGCCCGGGGCGGCTGACGACCTCGGCATATAGGCCCTCAAACGGCACGAACATGATGCCAAAATTGGTCGTCGCGGGCACGCTCAGGTACTTTTCGCAGATGTCCTTGGCCTCACGCTTTACCATGGCGTCAAGCGTCTTGCGCGCGGTGGCCACAGCCTCGGCATCGCCCGACTCTTGCGCGTCGAGCAGGTGCTCGTACGCATCGCCGGGAAACTTGGAGTCGATCGGCAGCAGCACGGGGTCGCCCTCGTCCACCGGCAGCTTGACGGCAAACTCAACCCGCTCCGAGGCACCAGGCTTAGTGGCGACGTTTTCCAGATACTGATCGGGTGTGAGGATATCCGCCAGAATCGCGCCCAGCTGCACCTCGCCCAAAATGCCGCGCGCTTTTACATTGCCCAGCACGCGCTTGAGATCGCCTACGCCGGTGGCAATGGACTGCATATCGCCCAAACCCTTGTACACAGCCTCGAGCTGGTCGCTCACCTGCTTAAACGATGCCGACAGGCGATCGTTGAGCGTGCGGGAGAGCTTCTCGTCCACCGTCGCACGCATTTGATCGAGCTGCACGTTGTTGTCCTTGCGGATGGCGCCCAGCTGGGCATCGACCGTCTCGCGCACCTTGTCCAGGCGATGTTCGATGCCCTCGCGATTGGCGCCGAGTTGCTGGGCCGTCTCGCGACGCAGGTCGTCCATGCGGTCGCCGGCCTGCGAGAACTCGCGCGCAATGGTCAGATAGCGTTGCTGCTCAACGGCCGCATCAGTTGTCTGCTGCTGCGCGATGGCATTTGCCGTGCGGCGGGTTTCGGACAGAGCGACGTTCAGGGTGTCGAGCGCGTTGTTGGCCTGCTCGAGCGCAGTCAGCATCTCTGCCCCGCCATCGCCGTGCTCCCGCAGCTCGGCGCGAAGGCCCTTAAGCTGCAGGGCACAAGCCACAGCAACCCCCACCGCCACCAAGGCGATCACAACAAGCACGATATCAATAGCAGACATAGACTCCGCCCAACAAACTCAATCGACCACCGATCAAAACCGCGATCAATCTTACCCCGCCGCACGCACCGGGCGCTCCACGGCAATCGGCAAATGGATTTTGGGCCACAGGCATCAAAACGTTAACTCTCCCAGCCGGCGCGGATGGTTGTTATGGCATCGCCTAGGCGCTGGCCGAGGGCTGACAGATGTTGGAGGACTTCGCTGGGCGAGGCACCGTTGAGGATGCAGGTGAGCGCATACGAGACCAAGAAAATCGCCGCAAGTCCTAACGGAATGAGCACGATCATCGCTAACGCGCGCAGGCGCTGACCCACGCGGCGGCGACGCGTGCGGCGTTTGTCGAACGCAAGCTCCTGCGCATATGAATCTTGTTGTACGGAATAGTTCTCTGGCGCCGATCCGCCCGCAAGCGAAACCGCGGTCGCGGCATTTTGCGCAGGGGGCTGGGCGGCTACCCCTTGCATTTGCATCTCCATGAGCCGTTGCTGCTGACGCAACATACGCTCAGCTTGTTGCTGCGGAGTCTCAAGAAACAGGTCCATGCTGGCCTCCTCAATCGGAGCATTCGGCGCTTACGCCCAGCATCCCGCACCGCCAAGGCCACGGCAACGCAATCCGTAGCAATAGCTGCAAAGTTTCTTGTTAACAAAAGCTGTCGAAAACCTCAACAACTCCCCTACCAGCACTTTCTCTGAGCTTTTTTATCGAATGATCTTTTACCCTTCCGCCAACCCGTCAACTAACCAAAAGCTGACCAAAAGCTTGACGAAAAATGTGAAGACCGGGACCCCACACAAAAAGTGCCGCCCCTAAGGGGCGGCACGCAAACCAATCTATGAGCCAAAACTCGTTGGCAAGCCCGCGTCGTCAGACCCGCG
>CABPWH010000084.1 GCA_902461085.1 uncultured Collinsella sp.
TTGTGGCTGCCGATGTTACCGCGGCGCTCGATCTTGTTGCCGGTGAGGCTGAGGCGGCGTTGCGCGAGTTGGTGGCGAAGGGCGCTGCTTGCGCGCTTGCTGGCTCGGATGGCTCGCTGTATGCAAATGCTTCCGCGCTCGATGCCGCGATGGGTACGCTGGCGGCGACCCTGTCAGCCATGCATGCGGCGTCTCCCAAGGAGACGGGCTTTACTCCCGGCGCCGTCGCCCATGCTGCTTGGCCTACCGCTGACGATGCAGTTGCCGCGGCCCTGATTTCCGAGGGCTGCTCGCGCGGCGTGTGCGCCTCTGAGGGCGCCGAGGTGTTCGACCCGCACTCCGCTGCTGCCGCGGCGCGTGTGGTGCGCGAGGCCTGCGAATGTATTGTCGCCTTGCTGGACGAAGCCGGCCTCGATGCGCCGACGTTGCCCGAGGTGGGCGAGCAACTCCAGCTCGATCGCGACACCATGACGCGTGCGCTGCGCGAGCTTTCGCTCAACCGTTCCATCGTGAAGGTCGAACGTGACGTTGCCCTGTCCGCTACCGCCGAGGCCCGCGCGCGCGAGCTTGTCGCTGCTGCCATCACCGACGCCGGCGGCGCTGCCACCACGAGTGTGCTACGCGAGTCCCTGGGTGTGTCGCGCAAGCGCGCCATCAGCATCCTTGAGCATCTGGATGCCGTACGCTTCACAGTCCTCGACAAGGATGCCGGCGGCCTGCGCTCCCTGCGCTAGATCGGCCTCCCTTATCAGTTGCGGTGAAATAGTTCCTATTTGGAGGCTTTGGCAGCAAATACAGGAACTATTCCACCGCAACTTCTTACTCGTCTTTTTGGGATGGAGCCGTTTCGGTTTGGTAAAATACCGGCGCACTTGGGAACGGATGGGCTCCGGTGGGCTCCGCGGTCCTCAAAACCGTTGCGAGGCGTGCAAAACGTCTTGGATGTGTTCGATTCACATACGTTCCCGCCATACGCTACCAGCGCTTTTGTGCTCGCGGTCTTGCTGCGTGCCGCAAAGGCGCTGTTTTGTTTTTGCATGAGCTTTTCGTAGCGCCGCTATTTCGTCGGCGGTATTTAGCTTCGTGCACCGGGTTTCGAGCATGCCGATGGGGGTGGTTTGCCGTATGACTACCGTAAGACGGGCCGATCTTTCTTGTGTCGTTCAAGCGGGCGGGTTGTCGTCGCGCATGGGCTGTGACAAGGCGCGCATGGCGTTTTGCGGTGAGCCGCTCATCGAGCGCGTGCTGGGTCGGCTGGCACCAGTTGCCGGCGAGTTGGTCGTGACGACGTCGCGTCCCAGCGAGCTTGCCTACCTTGAAGAATGCCCGTTTGACGGACTGCGCCCCCGCGTGGTGATGGACGTCGACGGTCCCGCTGGTGCCATGCGCGGCATCGCGAGCTCGCTGGCTGCCGCTCGGTTGCCCCTTGCGGCGATCGTCGCCTGCGATATGCCGTTTGTCTCGCCGGAACTCATCGGCGCGCTTGCCGATCGTGCTGAGGCCGAGGCGCTCGACGTGTGCGTGCCGCGCGAGGAGCGGGGGATTGAGCCGCTTTGCGCCGTCTGGCGCCGTGACGCTTGTGCGCCGGTTGCCCAAGAGCTGCTTGCCTGCGACCGCCAGCGCATTCGCTGCCTGATCAATCGCGTTCAGGCTGGCTATATGGATGAACCGCAGATCGTTAAGGCCGCGGGCTCGACGCTCTGT
The DNA here is from genome assembly GCA_902461085.1 of uncultured Collinsella sp. Lineage (GTDB taxonomy): Bacteria > Actinomycetota > Coriobacteriia > Coriobacteriales > Coriobacteriaceae > Collinsella. The sequence goes on from CABPWH010000084.1 coordinate 1,705, forward strand.
TTCGAAAACGTCAATACACCCGAGGAATTTGCGGCAGCCGAGCTGCTCGCCTAGACGATGGGAGATGCCATGCCTCACGATATCTGCCCCGACACCGGAGAACCCTGCACTTGCGATGGGTCTGAGCCTTGTACTTGCGGCTGCGGAGGTTGCGGGCATACCGCGGAAGAGGAAGCGGCCGCCGCGGCGTATCGTGAGGCACACCGCGAAGGCCCGTCCGGTGATGCCCTCGACCATGAGCGCAAGATCATCGTGTCGTTTGACAGCACCTTCGATGTGATGGAATGCGAGCAGCTGTGCCTTGCCGCCGGTGTGCCCGGGCGCATCATGCCACTGCCGGGCTCCATTACTGCCGGCTGCGGCCTGTGCTGGGCCATGCCGTTCTCGGGCGATGCTCTCGCCGCCTTCCGCGCTGCCACCGAAGGCCGCATAACCCCCGCCGACTACCATCAGCTCGTCCTCTAACCACCAAAACCACCACAAAGGTGCCTGTCCCCAATGTGGTGGTTTGGAACACGTGGACGAAACAGGTTTGAAACACAGGTTTTGCACGTCAGGCACTCAAAAACCCATCTACCTGCATCGTAATCAAAACGAAACATCTGCTCGTCGGCTTATGCGAAACTTTGCTGCAACAGTGCGATATTATCCATACTCGATAAAGCTCACGGCGCATGGGGCGCCGCGAACGACACCTTTCTTTTCCATCAATTGGAGGAAGCATGAGCTACACGCAGAAAGTTCTCGACGAGCTCAAGGCCCGCTATCCCGAGCAGCCTGAGTTCATCCAGGCCGCGACCGAGATCCTCGGCACCATCCAGCCGGCGCTCGACGCCCACCCCGAGTACGAGGAGGCCGCCCTGCTGGAGCGCCTCGTCGAGCCCGAGCGCATCGTTATGTTCCGTGTTCCCTGGGTCGACGACCAGGGCAAGGTTCAGGTCAACCGCGGCTACCGCGTCGAGTTCAACTCTGCCATTGGACCCTACAAGGGCGGCCTGCGCTTTAACCCGACGGTCACCCTGGGTATGCTCAAGTTCCTGGGCCTGGAGCAGATCCTCAAGAACAGCCTGACCACCCTTCCCATGGGCGGCGGCAAGGGCGGCTCCGACTTTGACCCCAAGGGCAAGTCCAACAACGAGATCATGCACTTCTGCCAGTCCTTCATGACCGAGCTCTATCGCCACATCGGCCCCAACACCGACGTTCCCGCCGGCGACTTGGGCGTTGGCGGCCGCGAGGTTGCCTACCTGTTCGGTCAGTACAAGCGCCTGACCAACGAGTGGACCGGCGTCCTCACCGGCAAGGGCCTCTCCTTTGGCGGCTCGCTCGCCCGTACCGAGGCCACCGGCTACGGCCTGGCCTACTTTGTGGATGAGTACCTCAAGAGCCGCGGCGACTCCTTCGAGGGCAAGAACGTCGTCGTTCATGGCTCCGGCAACGTCGCCATCTACGCGGTCCAGAAGGTCTCTCAGCTCGGCGGCAAGGTGCTGGCCTGCTCCGACACCCATGGCTGGGTCGAGGATCCCGACGGCATCGACTACACCGTGCTCGAGCACATCTACAACAAGAAGCGCTCTGGCCACGACAAGGGCGTTACGCTCGCCATGTACGTTGACGAGAAGCCCAACGCCGTGTGGCACGAGGGCGACGGCCGCGGCGTGTGGCAGCTTCCCTGCGATATCGCGCTGCCCTGCGCTCGCGAGAACACGCTGCTGCTCGAGGACGCCCAGGCGCTCGTCGCCAACGGCTGCAAGGTGGTCGGCGAGGGCGCGAACATGCCCACGACCATCGAGGCCACGACCTACTTCCAGGAGAACGGCGTCGCCTTTATGCCCGGTAAGGCTGCCAACGCCGGCGGCGTGCTCGTGTCCGGCCTGGAGATGAGCCAGAACGCCGAGCACCTGTCCTGGACCTTCGAGGAGGTCGACGGCAAGCTCGAGCAGCTCATGCGCGGCATGTTCCACAACGTGGACGACACCGCCAAGGAGTATGGCCAGGAGGGCAACTTCGTCATGGGCGCCAACATCGCCGGCTTCCTGAAGGTCGCCGACGCCATGCTCGCCCAGGGCGTCTGCTAAACCCTGCCTGGCATAGCATTGATAAGGCTCCCAGTCATCTTGGCTGGGAGCCTTTTCTATCCCGGAGGACTCTTCATAACTTGCGGTGAAATACGGACTGTTTAGCGTCCCAGAACGGCTAACCAGTCTGTATTTCACCGCAAGTTATGGATGGGTGGGTGGATTTTGTCCTAAAACGGTGTGCGGCCCCTCGTTTGGTACACTTAAAAGTACTGGACAAGTGGAGAGATGGGGGAGAACGTGCTCAAGTTCGGTACCTACGTCCGTGTTGGAAACGCGGCCGAAGCCTATGAGCTCTTGCAGAAAAACCGCAACAACAAGATTGTGGGCGGCGGCATCTGGATGCGCCTGGGTTCGCGTCGTGTGGCGACGGCGATTGACCTTTCGGCCTGCGGACTCGATCAGATCGAGGAGACCGAGACCGAGTTTCGCATCGGTGCCATGTGTACCCTGCGCCAGCTCGAGCGCCATGCCGAGCTCAACGCGCTTGTCAACAATGTCTTTGAGTTCGCCGTCCACGATATCGTGGGCGTCCAGCTGCGCAACACCGCCACGGTGGGCGGCAGCATCTACGGCCGCTTTGGCTTCTCGGACGTTCTCTCGGCGTTCCTAGCGCTTGATTCGTATGTTGAGCTGACAGGGGCCGGCCGCGTGCCGCTCGCCGAGTTCGTGCGGATGGGCTACGTGCGTGACGTTATTGAGCACGTCGTGGTCGTTAAGCACGATTACCGCGCGAGCTATGAGGCCGTGCGCAAGGCCGCGACCGACTTCCCCTCCTTAAACGTCACCGCCGCCTGGTGGGACAACAGCTGGCATGTCACCGTGGGTGCCCGTCCGCTGCGCGCGACCCTGCTGCAGGGCGAGGCATGTGGCCTTACCGCCGAGCAGCCTTCCGAGGACGAGCTGCGCGCCCTGGCCGCGTCCGTACGCGCGTTGAGCTACGGCACCAACCTGTGGGGCTCGGCTGACTACCGCCGCCGCATCTCGGCACCGTTGGCGATTCAGGCCGTGCGCCGCGCCGCCGGCATCGAGCTTTCGGCCGCGCTTGCCCTCGAGCTCGAGACCGTGCAGATCCCTAAGTTCGCCACGGACGAGTATTCCTGCCGCCGCGTGCCCGGCGTCGATTCTAGCGAGGTGCGCTAATGGCTGCCAAACTCATCGATCTTTCCTTTACGCTCAACGGCCGCAAGGTCAAGGTTCAGATTGCCCCCGATACTATGCTTTTTGCGCTTTTGCGTGAGCAGGGTTGCTCGTCGGTGCGCTGTGCCTGCGAGACCACCAACTGCGGTCTGTGCACGGTGTGGCTCGACGGCGACCCGGTGCTGAGCTGCTCGGTTCCCGCCGCCCGTGTTGAGGGACATACCATCACCACGCTTGAGGGCCTTAAGGCCGAGTCCGAGGCACTCGCCCGTGCGATGGCTGCCGAAGGCGCCGAGCAGTGTGGTTTTTGTGCCCCCGGCCTCATCATGAACGTGCTGGCGCTCGCCCGCGCCGCCAAGGAGGACCCGAGCCTCGTCGCCACGCGTGAGGAGCTCTCACGCCAGCTCGCCGGCAACCTCTGCCGTTGCAGCGGCTACGAGAGCCAGCTGCGCGCCATCGTGCGCTTCCTCAACGAGTCCGGCGTTCAGGTGGGCTTCGAGATGCCCGAGCTGCCCGTCAACGACACCAGCTCTGACGGCGTCTCCTACAAGCAGATCACCCACAAGCAGCCCAAGAAGGATTCGAAGGCGCTGCTCGAGGGTCGTCCCGTCTACACGGGCGATATGGTGCCTGCCGGCGCGCTCATCGTCAAACTCAAGCGCAGCCCCTATGCGCGCGCCAAGATCCGCTCCATCGACACCTCGCGTGCGCTGAAGGTGCCCGGCGTCGTGGGCGTCTACACCTATGAGGACGTGCCCAAGCGCCGCTTTACCATCGCCGGCCAGAGCTATCCGCAGCCGAGTCCCTACGACCGCCTGATCCTCGAGAACCTGGTGCGCTATCAAAACGAGGAGGTGGCGATTGTCGCCGCCGAGACCGAGGAGGCCGCCGACAAGGCACTCAAGCTCATCAAGGTCGACTACGAGGTGCTCGAGCCCCTGCTCGACTTTACCCAGGCACTCGATAACGACATCGTGGTTCACCCCGAGGGTGACGTGACCTTTATGTTCCCGCAGGGCGGCGATGTCCCGCGCAACCTGGTGTGCAGCGGTACCAGCGATTATGGCGATCTGGACGAGGCCTTCGCCCAGAGCGACATCGTCTTTGAGCGCACCTACACCAGCCAAGCCACGCAGACCGCGCCCATGGAGACCTTCCGTGCCTTCGCGACGACCGACGCATTTGGGCGCATTTCGGTGACCACCTCGACGCAGGTACCCTTCCACGTGCGCCGTATGGTCGCGCAGTCGCTCGATATTCCGCAGTCGCAGGTGCAGGTTATTAAGCCGCGCATCGGTGGCGGCTTTGGCTCCAAGCAGACGGGTTGCTGCGAGATCTTTGTTGCGTTTGTCACTCAGCAGACCGGTCGTCCGAGCTACTGCTGCTACACCCGCGAGGAGACCATCACTGCGGGCAACTCGCGGCACCAGATGCAGATGACCGTCAAGCTGGGCGCCATGAACGACGGCACCATCACGGCCATCGACCTGCATACGTTGTCCAACGCCGGCGCGTACGGCGAGCACGCTACCACGACGATCGGCCTTTCGGGCCACAAGAGCTTGCCGATCTACAACCATGTGAAGGCGAGCCGCTTTAGGTGGGACGCCGTCTACACCAACACCAACCGCGGCGGCGCGTATCGTGGCTACGGTGCCACCCAGGGCCAGTTTGCCGTGGAGAGCGCCGTCAACGAGCTCGCCGACATGCTGCACATGGACCCCGCCGACCTGCGCCTTAAGAACATGGTGCACGAGGGCGAGACCATGCCGCAGTACTACAACGAGAAGCTCAACGCCTGCGCACTCGACCGCTGCCTGCTGCGCGCGATGGACATGATCGGATGGCGCGACAAGCCGCTGGCCGTGGACCTGGGCGACCGCGTGCGCGCCCTGGGCTGCGCGCTCACCATGCAGGGCTCGGGCATCTCCAACGTGGACATCGCCGGCATCGACATGCGTCTGGAGGAGGACGGCTTCATTACCATCGGCACCGGCGCCACCGATAACGGCATGGGCGTCGATACGATTCTGGCGCAGATTGCTGCCGAGGAGCTGGGCGTGGAGAGCTCGCAGATCGTGGTGCGCGGCGTAGACACCGACGTGTCGCCGTTCGACGCCGGCTCGTACGCGAGCTCCGGTACCTACGTGACGGGCCTTGCCGCCAAGAACGCCGCGACCGAGCTGCGCGAGAAGATCTGCGCCAAGGCCGCCCAGATGTGGGACGTTGACGCCACCGGCGTGGTATTCGACGGCCAGTACGTGCGCCTGTCCGACGAGCGCGCCGCGCGTGAGCAGAACCGCTACCTTACGCTGCGCGACTTTGCCAACCTGTGTGTCAAGAACATCGAGGGTGGCGACGCGCTGACCTCGCACGCCTCTGCCTGCCTGCCCGTTTCGCCTCCGCCGTTTATGGCCGGCATTGCCGAGGTCGAGGTCGACAAGGCCACTGGCAAGGTGACCGTGGTGGATTACGCCGCTGCCGTTGACTGCGGCACCGTGATCAACGAGGCGCTCGCGCGCGTCCAGGCCGAGGGTGGTATCGCCCAGGGCATCGGTCACGCGCTCTACGAGATTGTCGAGCATGACGATCGCGGCCGCCTGCGCACCGGCAACTTTATGAGCTACAAGCTGCCCACGCGCCTGGATATCGGCAGCATTCGCGTGGCCTTTGAGCCGAGCTACGAGCCGACGGGCCCGTTTGGCGCCAAGTCGATCGGCGAGGTCGTCATCAACACGCCGCTCGCCGCCGTTGCCTCGGCCGTCGCACACGCCACCGGCCACCAGGTTCGCTCGCT
>CABPWH010000085.1 GCA_902461085.1 uncultured Collinsella sp.
GCGCCATAGGGCGGCGGGTTGCCACCGAGCGCGGGGCTCGCGCCATGAGCGGCTACCGTTACGGCCGCGACCTGGCCAACGAGTTTATGGATACGCTCGAGGACGCGCCCAAGGGTGATATCCGAGGTGCCATGGCGCTGCTCATCGACAAGCAGGACGATCCGCGCCGCGTTGAGGTCTACTCGGCGCTGCAGGATCTGGTGCTGGCCGGAGGTCACTAGATGGAGCTCACGGACCGCTCTGGTTACTTTGCGGGCCCCGGTATGCTCGGCGGCTCCTTTGGCGATGCCTCGCGCGCAAGCGACGAGGCCGCCGAGGGCGTCGCCGACCCCTGCCTGGGCCATGCGCCCGACCAGGTGGTCTTCTATGAGCTCACGCGTAAGTTTGTGGAGACCGAGGAAGACGTTCCCCAGGAGGCCTGCGACGTGCTGTACTACACGCTCGCCGTGGGCCACCACACCGGCGTGCTCGATTGCTTTGAGCCGCGCCTGTCGGTGCCGGTGGATGTCTTCTATTCGCTCGTCGACGCGCTGCCGGAGGGGGAGGCCAAGACCAAGTTCGAGGCCATCCGCTCCTTTGGCGAGTGCCAGCTTGACAAGGCGGCGGTGCCGTCGCTGCTCGAGGCCTGCGACACGCTGCTCGACGAGCGCGGTTTTCGCGGCTCGGCCAAGGCCGGCATCTCGGTGTTCGACGACGACTTTGGCCTGCATGCCCAGCAGGTCGCGTTTCTGATGAAGTTCCGCGATCTGGTTGAGCGCGTGCGCGATGTGTCGGGCGTGTATCTGACGGGAAGGTTGCAGTAATGGGTCGCGTTGTGGATGGCCGCGTGAACGGCGCCCCGTTTGCGGGTATCGTGCTCACGGCGGGAAGCGTGCTGCGTGCCGACGATGCCGCCGGCCCCGTGCTCTCCAAAAAGATGGAGGACGCGCCCATCGCCGGTTGGTACACCATCGACGGCGGGCAAACGCCCGAGGATGACATCATTGAGGTCAAGCGCGAGCGTCCGCCGCGTTTGGTTTTGGTCGATGCCGCCGACATGGCGCTGCCCGTTGGCGCCATCCGCTTGCTCGACAAACGTGACGTGGCCCGCAAGTCGATGTTCACCACGCATTCGCTTCCCTTGTCGATTCTGATCGAAGAGATTGAGCAATCGTGCGAAGATATCGTCTTCATAGGGATTCAGCCGGGCGATACGGAGTTCTACAACCCCATGTCCCCGGAGGTCTTTGAGGCCGTCGACGCCGTGTACGACGCCGTGGCCGCCAACGACTTTTCCCACTTTGTCCGCTTGGGGCAGGAGCTGTAACAGCGCTTGCCCCTGCTGATTAGGAAAGAAGTGATTGACATGGCAGATTCCAAGGCGGAGTTCCCCGCTCCCGATTGCCTGGCGCCCGCCGCGATCGAGGCCAAGACCGAGGCCGCCGGCGTGACCAAGGCTAACCTCCCGGTCGCTAAGGCCTTTCTGTTGGCAATGTTCGCCGGCGCGTTTATCGCCTTCGGCGGTCTGTTCTTTACGGTGTTTTTGAGCGACAGCACGCTGGGCTGGGGTGCCCAACGCGTCGTTGGCGGCCTGTGCTTTTGCCTGGGCCTGGTGCTGGTGCTGGTGTGTGGCGCCGAGTTGTTCACCGGCAACTCGCTTATGGTCTGCGCACTCATGAGCAAAAAGATCACCCTGGTCCAGATGCTCAAGGCCTGGGTCGTCGTGTGGGTCGGTAACTTTGTCGGTGCCCTGTTCATCGTCTTTTTGGTGTACATGGCCGGCATCTATAAGCTCAACGGCGAGGCGGTCGCCAACTCCATGGTGAGCGTCGCCGCCGGCAAGGTGACGATCGACTGGGTGGCGATCTTCTTCCGCGGCATCCTGTGCAACATCTTTGTGTGCCTGGCCGTGTGGATCGGTACCGCCGGCAAGACCGTGGTCGATAAGGTTGTGGGCATTCTGCTGCCCATCGCCGCCTTTGTTGCCTGCGGTTTTGAGCACTGCGTTGCCAACATGTACTTTTTGCCCATGGGCGCCGTGATGCATGCATGCGGCTACGGTGCCGATGTTGCCGGCGCCGATGCGCTCAACGCCGCGGGCATTGCGTTTAATCTGTCCGCCGCCACGCTGGGCAACATCGTGGGCGGCGCGGTTCTGGTCGCGCTCGGCTACTGGTTTATCTACGCCAAGAAGTCCGAGGCGTAAGGTACCGTCTGTTTGACGTTGGGCCTCCCGCGGGGCGTTGCCGTGCGGGAGGCTTTTTGGGTCTGTGGCTCGTTGTCGGGCTGTTGGCCTGTTGTGTTTGGCCGATGAAAGGGGTAATCGAGATGGCATCTGCTGTGGAGCTTGACGGTCGTGCCGTGGTGACCACATGCGGGGGATGCTATGCCGATTGCGCCTTTGCGGCACGCGTTGAGGATGGGCGTGTGGTGGCCGAGTTGCCGGTGCCGGGGCACCCGTGCGTGGCGCGTGCCCTGTGCGCCCGCGGGCGGCATCGCCTGTCTATGCCGTTTGACGAGCGCGACCGGATTTTGCACCCCATGCGCCGCCGAGCTGATGGTTCGGGGTTCGATGTGATTTCGTGGGACGAGGCTTTTGCTCAGATTGCCGAGCGTCTTTTGGGGATTGTTGACGAACGCGGGCCCCGTGCGCTGGGTATGACGCTCGGCGTTCCCTCGTTCGACCGCTACTGGGCCTATCGTCTTATGCACGCGCTGGGTTCGCCCAACGTGTACGGCGCCGATGGTGCCTGCGAGGTAAGCCGTCTCACCGGTTGGGAGCATAGCTTGGGCTATAGTCCCGCCTCCGACCTGGCGCATACCGATTGCATCATGTATTTGGGGCGTTCCATTGTCGATTCGTCGACGATGGGGGCCGTTGATGCGCTCAACGATGCGCGCCGGCGCGGGGCGAAGATCATCGTGGTTGACCCCCGGCGCAGCGGCTCGGCTGCGCTTGCCGACCGCTGGCTGCGCGTACGTCCTGGATGCGATCTGGCGTTGCTGCTGGGCATTGCGCATGTGCTCATTGCCGAGGACTTGTACGACCGCGAGTTTGTTGCCCGCTATACCACGGGGTTTGACGAGCTGGCGCAGGCAGCCAGTGCTTGGACGCCCGAGTGGGCCGAGTCGATGTGCGACGTGCCGGCCGCAGAGATTGTCGCCACGGCGCGCGATCTCGCTGCCACCGCGCCTGCCGCCGTGGTCGATGCGGGCTTTCATGGTGGCATCGGTATCGCGTATGCCAACAGCACCCAGACCGCGCGCGCCATCTGCTTGGTCGATGCTCTGCTGGGCTGCCTGGGGCGTGTGGGCGGTGCACTCAACCCACCGACGCCGCTTGTATTGGGCGACCTTGATCCCATGCGCTTTGCGACGCCGCCGGTGCCGCGCGAGCCCAAGTTGGGGGCCGAGCGTTATCCTCTGGTCGATCCGGTGCGCGGCCTGTGCACGACCATTGGTCAATCGATTCTTGCCGGTGATTTGCGTGGGCTCATCGTCTACGCCAGTAACCCCGGTGCGGGCTATGGCAATGCGCAGGCTTGGTTGGGCATCTTGCAGCAGCTCGACTTGCTCGTGACAATTGATATTCGCTGGTCCGAGACGGCGCGTGCTTCCGATTTCGTGCTGCCCGATGTGACGTACCTGGAGGCCGACCGCGGCGTGGGCACGGTCGTGGGCCGCAACGACGCGCGCGTGTTCTACCGCAACGCCGTGCTGCCTGTGCAGCATGACGACACGAGACCGGGGCGGGAGATCTTTGCCGGGTTGGCTGCGGCCTGCGGCGTTGGCGAGTGCTTTGACTTTACGTCTGACGATCTGGCTGCTGCCCAGGTGGCGCCGTTTGGGATTGATCTGGACGAGCTCAAGGAGCGCGGCTGGGCCGACACGGGCGTTGCGCTGCCCTCGCGTACGGGCGAGCCCGTGATTCCGCTGGACGGCGGCAAAATTGCGCTGGCAAGCGACGTATGGGAACGAGCCGGCCTGGGTCGTGTACCCAACTGGATCGCGCCCATGGTAGAGCCTGGCCCGGGGATGTTTCGCCTCATTAGCGGCAACCGTCCCTTTGAGTCGCATACTTCGCGCAGGCTTGCAGCCCAAGGTGCCGCCGAGGCTGGGTCGGACCTGGATGCCGTGCAAATGAATGCAGATGCTGCTGCGCGCATGGGCATCGCCGACGGTGAGGTCGTCGAGCTTGTGAGCGACATGGGCCGCGATCGCGTGCGCGTGGAGACGACGCCCTATCTGCATCCGGCGTGCATCTTTACGTCGGCTGCTCCCGGTGGGCGTTCGTTTGGCACCGGTGCGGATGGCGCCCAAGCACTCGGCGTTGGCCCGCTCGACCACACGCCGCTGCGCTGGGATCCCATTACGGGCGCCGCACTCACCCAGGAAAACGCCGTTCGCGTGGAAAAGATTGTCGCGCGCGGGGATAATGACGAGTAATTGACTCAGCTGATGTATTCGACTGATCCACGTTTCTTTTGAAAGGCTGCACATGAGCGATAGCCAGAACATGTCCGATGAGGTGCGCGCCCGCCTGCGCGCCATTCCTTCCGTCAACGAGCTGCTTGCCGAGTGGCCGGTGGTGAAGGCGGCGGGGGAGACCTGCGACGCGGTGGTCCATGCTGCCGTCACGGCCGAGCTCGACGAAGAGCGTGCTGCCATCCGCGCCGGTGCCGCCCCGCGTTCCAAGCGCGAGCTGGCATCGGCCATTGAATTTCGCGCGCATCGTTCTGCGCTGCCGAGTCTGCGCCCAGCGGTTAATGCCACGGGTGTGGTCATCCATACCAACTTGGGTCGCGCCCCGCTCGCGGAGTCGGCCGCCAAGGCCGTGGCCGAGGTCGCGCGCGGCTACAGCACGCTCGAGTACAGCGTCGACACCTGCTCGCGCGGGTCTCGCAAGGAGCATACCGCGCAGCTGATCCGCTCACTCACCGGTGCCGAGGATGCGCTGGTCGTCAACAACAATGCCGCCGCGGTGCTGCTGGTGCTTGCCGCCCATGCCGCGGGCAAAGAGGTCATCGTGAGCCGCGGCGAGCTCGTCGAGATTGGCGGCAGCTTCCGTATTCCCGATGTCATGGCGGCCTCGGGCGCCAAACTCGTCGAGGTCGGCGCCACCAACCGCACGCATCTGGGCGACTACGAGCGTGCCATCACGCCCGAAACGGCCATGATCTTGAAGGTTCATCCTTCCAACTATCGCATCGAGGGTTTCCATGAGGAGGTGAGCTCAAGGGAGCTCGCCGCGCTGGCTCATAAGCACGGCCTGCTGTTCTACGAGGACCAGGGCTCGGGCGCGCTGTTGCCTGACGACATCCTGGTTCGCGGCGGCGAGGAAACCACGCCGGCTTCGGTTTCGGCAGGGCTCGATCTGGTGTCGTGCTCGGGCGATAAATTGCTCGGTGCCGCACAGGCGGGCATTATCATGGGCCGTCGCGATCTGGTCCAGGCCTGTGGGTCGCATCCGCTTATGCGTGCCCTGCGCCCGGGCAAGTTGGCGCTCACGGCGCTCGAGGCCACGCTTCGCATCTACATGGACGGCGCCGATGTTGCCCATCGCGATATTCCGGTGCTCAGCATGCTTACGCTGCCGCAGGCCCATTTGGAGCGACGTGCCCGCAAGCTGCGCGATCGTATGGTCGCCGGGCTCGATAAGGCCGGTTGCCCGTGTGCCGTTCAGGTGGAGATCGTCGAGGAATCGTCGACCCCCGGTGGTGGCTCGCTGCCTACTGTGGAGTTGCCCACGATGTGCGTTGCCGTGCGCCTTGTTGACGAGCGCCTGACGGTCGACGCGCTCAAGCGCTCGCTTGTCCAGGACTTCGACACGCCGGTCGTCACGCGTGCCTCGCACGACCGCATTCTGTTTGATGTTCGCACACTCGTGGGCGACCGCGATATCGAGACAGCGGCGTCGACGCTTGCCGCATGCGTTGCCAAGGCGGTGCGCCGATGAGTGAGACCGAAGCGTTGGTGGAATGCCCCGTTATCGTAGGTACGGCGGGACATGTCGACCACGGTAAGTCGGCGCTTATCGAGGCGCTGACGGGTAAAAACCCCGACCGCCTGGAGGTTGAGCGTCGCCGCGGCATGACGGTGGAGCTGGGTTTTGGCGAGCTGGCGCTGCCGAGTGGCAAGATTGTGGGCCTGGTCGACGTGCCGGGGCATGCGCACTACCTGCGCGCCATGGTGCAGGGTGCCACGGGCATCGACGTCGCCGTGCTGGTGGTTTCGGCCGTCGAGGGCGTGATGCCGCAGACCCGCGAGCATGTGCATGTGCTGGAGCTGCTGGGCGTCACGCATATGGTGGTCGCGCTGACGATGTGCGACCTGGCCGATAGCGAGATGACCGAGCTTGCTGAGCTCGACGTCGATGACTTTTTGTCGGGTACCGTGTTTGCGGACGCGCCGATCGTGCCTGTTTCGTCCAAGACCGGCGCGGGGATTGATGCGCTGCTGGCAGCGCTTGACGATCAGGTTGGTACCTGCTGGGATTCCTGCCGCGACCGTGCCGAGCGCACCGATGCCGCGCCGCGTCTGCCCATCGACCGCTGCTTTACGATCAAGGGCGCCGGCACCGTCGTGACGGGAACGCTGCACGATGCGCTGGTTGCGGTGGGCGACGAGCTGATGGCTTTGCCGTCGCGCACGGTCTGTCGTGTCCGCGGGATTCAGGTTCATGGTGACACGCAGCGGGCGCTGCCCGGTCAGCGCGTGGCGCTCAACCTGGTGGGCGATGGCGTCGCTGCGCTCGATCGCGGTGAGATGCTCGGCGTGGAGGGTCGCTTTGGCCAGACGCTGCGCTTTATGATGGCGTTTACGTATTTGGGTCGCGAGGGAGCCAAGCCGCGTGTGCTCGAGTCGGGAGCGCGTGTTCACGTGATGGCGGGTACGGCCGAAGTCGTCGGCCGCATCATGTTCATGGAGGGCGAGGCCCCCATGGCGGTGGGCGAGACCCGTATTGTTCAGGTGCGCTTGGAAAACTCGCTGCCGCTACGTGCCGGGGACCATGCCGTGGTGCTGTCCTATTCGCCCGTGATGCTCATTGGCGGCGGGCGCGTGCTGCTTTCGCGCTGCCGTCGCTCGCGCGAGCTTGCTGAAGGGGAGCGCGTGCTGTATGCGGCGCTCGAGGCCGGAGATATTGAGGGCGCTGTGGATGCGTGGCTGGCGCTGCAAGGGCCGCCGGGTGTGGCGGGCGCGGCAACTGCA
>CABPWH010000086.1 GCA_902461085.1 uncultured Collinsella sp.
TGCTGACGTGCTCCCCCCCCGCCCCCCGGCGCCCCCCCCCGCCACGGCATTGGCGGCCTGCGCGCTCCAACCTGCAGCCTGCGCCGCCTTGGCAGCGGCATCACTCGCCTGCGTTGCCGCCTCGGTAGCGCGCGCCGCCGCCTCGTGGGTACGGGCACGCTCTGCCGCCTCGGCCTCGCGCTGACGGGCACGGTCCTCGTTCTCAAATTCGATATCATCCTCAATCTCGTCGCTCGGATTGAGCAGCTCGTCCAGGCTCACACCATAGAGCTTGGCAAGCGAAATCAGGTTCTCGGTATCGGGCGAGCTCTCCGCGCGCTCCCATTTACTGACCGCTTGGCGCGAGAGGCCCAGCTTTCGCGCCAGACCCTCCTGACTAAAGCCCTTACTGCGGCGAAGGTCGGCGAGCCGCTGCGCAGTTTCTACATTCATGGTTCCTCCTATGTGATGCCAGCCGTGCCGCCGGACCGTTTTTGTTCTTAAGGCGCCTTGCACAGTTAAAAATCTATCCGCCACCGCCAAAAGCATGCCACCTATTCTAGTGAGATTTTTGACAACCGGCGGTTGCGGGTGCATGCGAGCTGGGAAAATGTGTCTAAACAAAGCAATGACGTCTGCTCGGTTGTTCCCGCCGCAACGTTAACGGTAGTATGGTCGTGCTGTTTATTCCGCGTGTCGCCAACGGAAGGAGCCTCGCACCGTGAACCGCGATTTTGCCTCATCGCTCATCCAGCTCAACAACACGTTCTATCGCGAGCACTCCGCCTCCTTTTCCGATACGCGGCAGGCCCCGTGGCCCGGCTGGGTGCGCACCATGGACATCGCGCTCGGGCAGCTCGACGTCGCCACGATCGAGCATCCCGTCCGCGTCTTCGATCTTGCCTGCGGCAATATGCGATTCGAGAACTTTGCCGCCGGCGGCGCACTTGCCGCCAAGGGCGTCGATGGCGCAAACCCCTCGGCAGATGCCAGCTGCCCGTTTGAGTTCTATGGTGTTGACTCGTGTCAGGATTTGGCTATCGATGCGCACGGTCACGCCCTGCGCATTCCCAACCTGCACTTCCAGGAACTCGACGTGCTCGATGCCCTTATGAAGCTCAACCCCGCCGAGACGCCCGACGTGCTTTTCGACGCCCCGCTCGCCGACATCTCGGTCTGCTTTGGCTTTATGCACCACGTGCCGTCGTGCGAGTACCGCGTACGCGTGCTCGACGCCCTGGTACGCCAGACGCGCCCAGGCGGCATCATCGCCATCAGCTTTTGGGAGTTTATGAACGACGAGCGCATGGCGCGCAAGGCCGTTCGCGCCGAAGCCCGCGCCGAGCTCACCCCGCCGTTTGAGGGCTACGATTCCGCACAGTTCGAGGCCGGCGACCACCTCATTGGCTGGCAAAACGACCGCCACGCCTACCGCTATTGCCATCACTTTGACGATCAGCAGATCACCGACCTGGTGCGCGGCGTCCGTACGTTCTACAAGAGCGGCGAGGTCCCCGTGCGCGAGCTTGAGCGCTTCCATGCCGACGGTCGCAGCGGCGAGCTCAACCGCTATGTGATTCTCAAGCGTCTGTAGGCACCGACAACTCGTCGTCGAGCCGCACCGCATCTTTCGGGCAATCTATGCCCACCCTTTTTCAACCCATTGACGGAACGCGCAGCTATGCGTTCCATACTTATGACCAAGGAGCCTCATGGGAGCCGTCCACGTTCGCACGCCTAAGAACTTTGTGCTCGAGAAGCGCCTGGAGCGCTACGCCGATGCGATTGAGACGAACCCCGAGGCCTATGCCGGAGATTGGCGCGAGGCCTGTGCGCCCGCAGGCGGCAAGCCCTTCGAACACCTTCACCTGGATCTTGGCTGTGGCAAGGGAACGTACCTTGTAGAGCGCGCGGCCCACGAGCCAAACACGCTCTTTATCGGTATGGACCAGGAGCCCATCTGCATCGCCTATGCCGCACAGAAAATCTGCGAGCATGAACTGACCAACGCACTCGTTCTGCCTCGAGGCGCCGCATCGCTGCCGCAGCTATTTGCCACAGGCGAGCTCGATGCCATCACCATCAACTTTCCCACGCCGCAGCCCAAGGCCAAGTACGCCAAAAAGCGACTCGTCCATGTCGACCACCTAATGCTGTACCGCCCGCTCTTTGCAGCCGGCGCTACCGTCACGCTGCGCACCGACAGCAAGCCGTTGCGCGACTACGCCCTGGGGCAGTTTGCCGCGGCGGGCTACGACACACTTTGGGTAAGCGATGACGTGCGCCGCGACCATCCCGAGCATCCCGAGACCGAGTACGAGTGCCGCACGCGCGAGATGGGTGCCGTCGTCTACGGCATTTGTGCCACACCCGGCGAGAAGCCTACCGAAGAGCAACTCGCAGCAGGCCGAGCGCAGGAGCAAAGCCTTGCCTGCTACCTGCCCGATAACCTCGATAAGCTTACCTATGTGCCCCTCGGCATGGAAGAGGCCGTCGAGAACTTTAAAAACCGCGCCCGCAAGGGCAAGAAGCGTCTGCCGCAAGAGTCCTAGGGGCTTCTGATGGTCGCGATGTCGACAAACAAGCGCGAATAGGCGCCGGCGAACGACCCTCAAGCCTAAGTGAGTAGACTTTTTTGCAATAGCCAAGCACAACCCGCATAGCGAAAAATAAAACCGCAGGTAGAGCCCTTGTGCAAAAGCCATGTGCTCGCGACATCGCAAAAAGTCTACTCACTTAGCTGGCAACCGCACCAAACGGCCGGGCAGAACGCCCATTTCCTGCATTTTCTCGCGCGCTGGCACCCCGCGCCGCCGCTACGCCATAATAGTTGGCGGACAAACGGCGAGAGAAAGCAACCACATGGCACAGACCACGACAGATACCGCCGCCAGCACCGTTTCTGGCGCCGGCGCCGCCAGCTCGTTCTCGGGCGGCACGGGAACCGAAGCCGAATTCGGCTCGCTCGGCGCGCTCTCCCCCACCTGGTGGGAGCCCGAGGATGGTAGCGAGCCCGAACCATGGCTCACGCCCGATCAGGCCTTCGAACGCTTCTTTGAATGGACAAGCGACCGCGGTATTGAGCTGTGGGACCACCAGGAAGAGGCCCTCATGGATCTAGCCGCCGGTGACCATGTCATTTTGGGAACACCGACCGGATCGGGCAAGTCGCTTGTCGCGCTAGGCATGCTCTTTATGGGCATGGCGCAAGGCAAGCGCTGTTATTACACGGCCCCCATCAAGGCTCTGGTCAGCGAAAAGTTTTTCGACCTTGTGCAGGTGCTCGGCCGCGATAACGTCGGCATGATCACCGGCGATACGCATATCAACACCAAGGCACCCGTCATCTGCTGCACGGCCGAAATCCTTGCCAACGACGCACTGCGCGAGGGCGAAGATGCCGACGTGGGCTGCGTGGCCATGGACGAGTTCCACTACTTTGCCGACCCCGACCGCGGTTGGGCCTGGCAGGTGCCGCTGCTCACCCTGCCCCACACGCAATTCATGCTCATGAGCGCCACGCTCGGCGATGTCACCGCCATCGCCGCCTCACTCGAGGAACACACCGGCGCTACTTGCGACTTGGTTGTCGACGCCCCGCGCCCTGTTCCGCTGAGCTACGACTATGTGACGACCTCCCTCGAGGGCACGGTCGAGCTCGCCATGCGCCGTGACGAGGCCCCGCTCTATATCGTGCACTTTAGCCAGGATGCCGCCCTTGCGACGGCACAGTCGCTCGCCAACTTTGGCATTGCCACCAAGGAGCAGCGCGAGGCTATTAAGGAAGCCGCCAAAGGCACGAGCTTCTCCACGGCTTTCGGCAAGATCCTCAAGCGCTTGCTCGGCTGCGGCGTCGGCGTGCACCATGCTGGCATGTTGCCGCGCTATCGCCTCCTGGTCGAGCGCCTGGCGCAGCAGGGCCTACTGCCCGTCATCTGCGGCACCGACACACTCGGCGTCGGCATCAACGTACCCATCCACACCGTAGTGCTCACCGCGCTCACCAAGTTCGATGGCTACAAGATGCGTCGTCTGCGCGCCCGCGAGTTCCATCAGATTGCCGGTCGCGCCGGCCGCTCGGGCTTCGATACCGAGGGCATGGTGATTGCCGAGGCCCCGGAGCACGAGATCGAGAACGCCAAGCTCATGGCCAAGGCGGGCGACGACCCCAAGAAGCTCCGTAAAATTAAAAAGAAAAAGGCCCCCGAGGGCTTTGTCACCTGGAACAAGCAGACCTTTGAGCGCCTGATCGAGACGCAGCCCGAGACGCTCAAGCCGCGCCTGCGCATCACACACTCCATGGTGATTAGCGTGGTCGAGCAGGGCGGCGATGCCCGCGCCCGCGTGCACGACCTCATAGAGACGAGCTTGCAGACCCCCGAGGAAAAGGCCAAGCTCGAGGTTCGCGCCGACGAAATCTTCGCCACGCTCATCGACTCCGGCGTCGTCGTTCGCACCGAAGTGCCGCCCGCGCCCGATGCCCCGACTGACGCCGCGCCGGACATCGACTACGCACTGACGGTCGATCTGCCCGAGGACTTTGCGCTCGACCAGCCGCTCTCGCCATTTTTGCTTGCCGCGTTGGAGCTGCTCGACCCCGAGAGTGAGACCTATACCATGGATCTGATCTCGATGGTCGAGGCTACGCTCGAGGACCCCAAGCAGGTATTGCGCGCACAGGAGCGCGCCGCGCGCGACCGCGCGATGGCCGAAATGAAGGCTGACGGCGTCGAGTATGAGGAGCGCTTGGAGCGCATTCAAGACGTCACGTACGAAAAGCCGCTCGAGGATTTGCTCGACGCCGCCTTTGACAAGTACTGCCAGGAAGTGCCCTGGGCCAACGACTATCAGCTCTCTCCCAAGAGCGTCCTGCGCGATATGCTGGAAAGCGCGAGCGATTTTAAGGGTTACATTCAAAAGCTCGGCATCGCCCGCTCCGAGGGCATTTTGCTGCGCTACCTAGCAGAGGCCTACCGTTCACTCGACCGCACCGTGCCCATCGAGAAGCGCGACGAGCGCCTGCGCGACATTATCTCGTGGCTGGGCTTTGTGGTGCGCTCGGTGGACTCGAGCCTGGTGGACGAGTGGGAGAACGCCGGCAACCCGGCAGCCCTCGACGCCGCGCCGCCGCAGGGCATCGACGAGGTCGTGGCGGACCGCCGCGGCTGCACGCTGTTGGTGCGCAACGCGCTCTTCCGCCGCGTGACCCTTGCCGCCCGCGAGCACGTTCGCGACCTGGGCGAGCTCGACGACGCCTGGGGCATGAGCGAAATCCGCTGGCAAAAGGCGCTCGATGCCTACCATGAGCAGCACGAGGAGATCCTCACCGACGGAGATGCCCGCAGCGCCGCGATGTTTTCCATTGACGAGTCCGACGAGAAGACCGCGCACGTATGGCACGTGCACCAGATCTTTGCCGACGAGGATGGCGACCACGACTTTGGCATCATGGGCGATGTCGACCTGGATGCCACGCAAGACGGCGGCGAGGTCATCTTCAAAAACTACCGCGTCGGCTTTATCGAGGACCTGCTCGAGGACTAGCCGTACATACTGGAACGAAGCGGGGCCGTTGGCAATATCGCCAGCGGCCCCGTTTTTGCACTATACGCTATCCCCTACTCGGCATCCTCGACCTCATACGAATCCGCCTCGGCGGGCTCATCTTTTGCCCCTGTCGCAGCCCCGCGCGCCTCGTCAAACGCCGCCTTCATGGTCTTGTTGCCCCAGGTGAGCTTGCGAATGGTAAGATCGTCGGCCTTCTTGTTGGCTAGACGTAAATTGTTCTCGGAGGACAGCAATGCCTCCTTGGTTTTCTGCAGATGGCTAATCGTCTTGTCAATCTCCTCGATCGCCGTCTGGAACTTACGGCTCGCAAGCTCATAGTTGCGGCCGAAGTCGTTCTTGAACTTCTCCATCTTGGCTTCGAAGTTCGTGACGTCGATATTCTGCTGTTTGTACTCCGCCAGCTCCTGCTTATAGCGCAGCGAACCCATGGCGGCGTTGCGAAGAAGCGTGATCATGGGAATAAAGAACTGTGGGCGAATCACGTACATCTTCTCGTAGCGATAGCTCACGTCCACGATGCCGGCGTTGTAAAGCTCGCTCTCGGGTTCGAGCAACGTGCAGAGCACCGCGTACTCACAGCCTTTCTGGCGACGATCGTGATCGAGTTTCTTAAAGAAGTCCTCGTTTTTATGCTTGGTCGCAGTCTCGTCGTTCTCGTTTTTCATCTCGAACATAATCGAAATGACCTCGTTGCCGCTCGCGTCGCACTCGCGGAAAATGAAGTCGCCCTTGGTGCCCTCGGACGCATCGTTGTCCTTCTCGAAGTACGCGTTGGGAAACGCCGTCATGCGCAGGCGGTTAAACTCGGTCTCGCAGTGCTGCTCGAGCGACTCGCCCACCATCTTGGTGGACAGGCGGACCTTCATGTCCTTAAGGCGCTCGATCTCTTCGTCCTTGTAGCGAATCAGGTCATCGCTCGCGCGCTTGGCCTGCGCAAGCTCGAGCTCGTGTGCCGCCTTGGCCTGTTCCTCGCGAGAATCGCGCACCGCCAGCTCGCTCGTCAGTTTGGCACGCGCCTCATCGCGCTCTCGCTCCGCCGCGGCGACCGCCTCCGACAGGTTGATTTTTGCCATCAGCTCCTGCTCGCGCAGCTGGGCGCGCAGACCCTCAGCCTCTTGCTCGGACTGAGCCTTTGCGGCGGAAAACTTCTCTTGCACCTTCGCGCGATAGTCAGTAAGCGCGCGCTCGGCCTCGCTGCGAGCGGCATCGAGCTCGCGCTGCGACTCAGCCGCAGCGGCGGCAAGCGCCATCTCCTGGGCCTTGTCCGCCGCGGCAAGCCTGGCCTGCAGCTCGGCAATCTGAGCATCACGTGCGGCTAAATCGTTTTGAGCAGCATTGCGCGCCGCGGACTCGACGAGCTTGGCTTCGTCATCTTTGCGCTCCAGCTGCGCGCGCAAATTGTCGATCTCGCGCTGAAGCTCGGCATTCTCCTTTTGAGCATCGGCACGGGCTTCAACCGCCGCGCGCTGGCTTTCGCTCTCCCCCCCCGCCGCCGGCGCCCCCAGGTGCGCG
>CABPWH010000087.1 GCA_902461085.1 uncultured Collinsella sp.
GTCAGACCATGGGGGCGATGGCGAGAGTGCCTGCCATGATGCCGCCGATGACGGCGTTAGGCGGCTGAGCGCCTCCGATCGGCATGTTGCCGATCGTCATGAGCTGATAAGTACCACCCACGAGAAGACCGGTGTTGAGGTCGCCAAGGATAAGACCGATGACGGCGCCGGTGACGATGGGCTGATAGAGAGACTCGAGGAAGTCAAACTGGTCGATTGCCGCGATGAACGTAACAACGAAGACCAGGGCGACCTGAATGATCGAGAATTCCATCTTGCTCCTCCTTTCAAAATGTATGTACGCACTTTGGATTTCACGTACAAAATGTCAGGGTTTCACTCCTGACAACGTGGATCACGAAGACTACGAGAAGAGCTTGCTCGTATCCTCAACAGGCGTGCTCGGAACGCGCCTGATCTCCAACTCCACCCCCAATTCCTGCAGCTCTTTAAACGCAGCGACATCCTCGTCGTTAACTGCGACGGAGGTGGCGACTTGGCGCTTTCCTTCCGACATGTGCATGTTGCCGATGTTTACCTTCTTTATAGGCACACCGCCCTTGACGAGCGTAAGCACGTCTTCCGGTGTTTCGGCCACGATGAAGATCTTCTGGCGCGGGCTCGCCTTGCCAATGACGTCGATGGTCTTCTGCAGGGAGAAGAAACGCGTGGCGACGCCGGCGGGAGCGGCCATCTTCATGAGGTTCTGGCGCATGGTGTTGGACGCCACGTCGTCGTTGGCGACGAGGATGAGGTTGGAGCCCAGAGTGGAGTTCCACTGGGTGGCAACCTGACCATGAACCAGTCGGTTATCGATGCGGGTAAGAAGAATGTTGGGTTCTGCCATGTTGATCAGCTTCCTTTCGTTATTTGCTGACGACAGTTACTTGATCTCCTGAATCGCGTAACGCGAAACATCTACGACGGCACCGGATCGGACTTTGATCTGGACCTTCTCGCCTTCGATGCCTTTGACGGTTCCGTAGATACCGCCGGCGAAAAGAACCTCCTGACCCGGCTTGAGCTCGGTGTGCAGCTCCTTGAAGTACTTCTGCTTCTTCTTCATGTTGATTTGCGACCAGATGGTGTAAATCAAGCCCATGATGACAAGCAGGCCTAAAAGGGCGACCGAGGAGCTCAGGACGTTGGCTCCGAAATCGGCCATTAGATGCCGTCCTCGTCGCCGAAGATATCCTCTTCCTCGGAGCCGGCAACGGATGCGACCGTCTGGGCGGTGATGCCCGTCTGGCCAACGGTCACGGCCTGCTCGCCAAGCTCGGCGAGCGTGGCATTGCCGCGGAGGAACAGAAGCTCAATAACCATGGGAAGGTTGGTGCCAGTCAGAACCTCGACGTTGTCGACATCCTGGGCAATCATCATCGACTGGTTGAACGGGGTGCCGCCAAGCAGGTCGGTAAAGACAAGCACGCCATCGCACTCCTCGCGCATGGCGGTAATAGCGGCGCGGAGATCCTCACCGTAGGATGCGGCCTGGTCGCCCTCAAAAGGAACGACGGTAAAAGCAGGCTGGTCGCCGGCAACCATAGCGATAGCGCTTGCAAGGCCGGGTGCGAACTGTCCATGACCGGTAAGAATAAAGCCAACCATTCAAATTTCCCTTCCGAAGGTGTGTACAATCTGAGTCCGATGATTTTCGGAAGCCAGCGGGCACTCGCCCTTAAAGCTTCTTAGAAAGCGTTCTTTGAAGACCAGTGGTTTCTAAACTGGTAGTAACCACGTGACGTGTTGTTGTCACTATATCACCCCAGAAGAGGTCGCTTTCGTTGATTCATACGGTAAAACGTTTTTGCACCGCTCACGGTGATAAATCGACCGTTTACCGGTCGTTAACACTTCTACCTGCGGTTTTGAAACCGTTTCGAAATGTTTTGGCAAAAAATCGGATCTTTTCCTGTGTCTAAACAACGCAGGGCGGCTAAAAATAGCGTGTAGAAGAATTGCAGGTCATTGTGAAGATATGTGAATTGGTCTTTTTGACTTAATACCAGTTAGAACCAGTTTTGAGATTATCGGTGAACGGTAGTTTTCGACCGTTCACCGGTTACTTGCAATCGTTTGCAGTTGTTTTCCCAGATGAATTAGGGGAACCCGATGGAGCGCTTGTGCGGGCGCGAGGCCTACCCCAGTGGTTTCGGTAACAAAAAAGCCCGCTAGAACGTTGTCCGTTCTAGCGGGCTTAATCAGGTGATCGGTTAACGCGCAGTAGTGCAGGCAAACCTTATGCAAACAGGCCGTAGATGCTGATGTTGGCCTTGGCGTAGAGGCCGTTCGCATACTCGGTCCACTTGGAGCTGGCGCTCGAAGCCTGCGAAGAGTACTGCTGGTAGGCGGTGTAATAGGCGGTCATGGCCTGCTTGTAGGTAGCGCTATCGGCCGTAAAGGCATCGTCAGCGAAGGCCTTGGCATAGGTGCTGTCGGCATCCTTCCAGGTGCCCTTCTCGCTATCCCACTCGTCACCGGCAAGGTTGATGATGTAGTCGGCGTAATCCTTGCTCGCGGTCTCCTCGTTGCCGTCAGAAGGCTCGGTCGGAGCGGTCGGCATGCTTGCGGAGCTGTCGCCGACCTTCTTCTTGTAGAGCTTCTGCAGCGTCGCGGACTGACGGACGATCTGCTTGGCCTGGTCCTTGGACACGCCGTACTGCGTGGCCATGGTCTTGTAGTCGGAGGTGCCGATGGAATCCTCGGCGTACTTCTTCATTTCCTTGGAAGAAACGGTAATGCCCTCGTCCTCGGCAGCATCGAGCAGGATCTTGTTGCGCACGTAGGACAGGATGACGTCGGCAGAGGGAGCGGTGTAGTTGCCATCGCCATCCTTGACGGTGTCGAGGCTGTACTGGCTCTCAATGGCCTCGCGCGCGGTGATGTCACTCTTCTTGCCGTTGTAGCTGTAGCTTGCCACGGTCGAATCGAGCTGGTCCTCGGTGAGGGTCGCCGAGCCGACGCCCTTGCCGCCAAAACCACCGTTGCCGATAAAGAAGCCGACCACAGCAGCGATCACGATAGCGACCACAAAGGCGGCAATCATCGTCTTCTTGTGCTTGGATGCATGGTCGTCCGCGTCGGAGTCGTCGTCCTCGTCCTGTTCCTCGGGCATGAGGTTCTCGTCGGCGGCATCCGCGGCAATCTGAGCCTCCAGGCGGGCGTCCTCCTCCTCGGCCGTCGTACCGGCAGCAATGTGCTCGGCAGACGTACCGGCGACCAGATCGATCTTCTCCTCCTCGTCACCGTCGGGGCCTTCGCCGCGCTCGATGATCTGGATGCCGTCGATCTCGTCCTTCTCGTCCTTCTTTTGAATCAGACCCATATCAGTTACTCCTTGTTAGGAAACATAGTCCGCAATAGAATACGCCCGACAGAGCGCCGGGCGTATTGATTCTCAGGTTATACGCAAACACTTAAGTACTATTTAGGCGTTTGCAGTGTGCATGCCTTAGGCCAGGTGCGCGATAACGGCATCGGCAAAGGCCTGCGTGCCCACCGCGCCCTCGACGGAACCGGTCTGGGCACGACGCACGTCACCGGTAACTTGCTCGCCCTCGTCGAGCGTGGCAGATACGGCGGCGCGAATGCGATTGGCCGCGTCGTTCTCGCCCAGGTGATCGAGCATCATAGCCGCGGACAGAATCTCGGCCGTGGGGTTAGCGATATCCTGGCCAGCGATATCGGGCGCGGAGCCGTGCGTCGCCTCGAAGATGGCGCAGTCGGCACCGATGTTGGAACCCGGAGCCATCCCTAAGCCGCCCACGAGGCCGGCGCACAGGTCGCTCACGATGTCGCCGTACAGGTTGGGCAGCACCAGGACATCGAAGTCGTTGGGGTTCTGGACCAGGCCCATGCAGGTGGCGTCGACAATCTTGTCGTTGAACTCGATATCGGGATAGTTGGTGGCCACCTCGCGCGCCACGCGCAGGAACAGGCCGTCGGTCGCCTTCATGATGTTGGCCTTGTGCACGGCCGTCACCTTTTTGCGGCCGCAGCGGCGGGCATACTCAAAGGCATACTCCACAATGCGGCGGCTCTTGGCGATGGAGATCGGCTTGATCGAGATGGCGGAATCAGCGGCGAAGGTCTTCTGACCCGAGCGCTCGACAAGCCGCGAGAGCTCCTCAACTTCGGCAGCGCCATCATCGAACTCGATGCCGGCGTAGAGGTCCTCGGTGTTCTCGCGCACGATAACCAGGTCGACATCGCGGAAGCGCGAGCCGTCGCCCGGCTGCGACAGGCAGGGGCGCACGCAGGCGGACAGGGCAAAGGGCTTGCGCAGGGCCACGTTAACGCTGCGGAAACCCGTGCCGACCGGTGTGGTGATGGGACCCTTGATGGCAACCTTGGTCTCGGCGACCGCATCGAGCACGTGCTGGGGCAGCGGCGTGCCAAACTCGTCCATGACGCCGGCGCCGGCCTCCTGGACGTTCCAGTTGATCTGGACACCGGTGGCCTCGACCACGCGGCGCATGGCCTGCGTAATCTCGGGACCGATACCGTCACCGGGAATCAGGACTACATCGTGCGCCATAATCTGTTACTCCTCGTCTTCGGCGGCCTCAGATTTTTTAACGCTAGCACGCTTCTTCTTTTTGGAGAGATCCAGGCCAAAACGTTTAACAAGCATTTCGCAAATCTCGCTCGAACGGGCCTTGAGATAGCTGCCCTTACCGTTCTCGGCGTCGAACTTAAGGCGCAGCGCGAGCTTCTCGGCGACCTCGGCGTCGATCTCGCCCTGGCCAAACTCGTACAGGCAACCGAGCATATCGCGATACTCAAGGTCACCGTGGTAGCACTGGATGGCCTCATCCAGGATCGGCCAAGCCTCGAGCGAACGCTCGACGCTCGTGGCGCCCCACACGCACAGCAGGCGGAAGGCGGCGTAGCGCAGCGTGGAGGAAATCTCGTCGAACAGCGCGGTCTCGGCGCCCTCAAAGGCATCGCCCAGCTGCTCGGGGCAGGTGGTGGCGAGCGCCGCCAGGGCATCGAGAGCCTCCCAGCGGGTCTGAGCCTCGGGGCGGTCGAGCGCCTCGATCAGCGCGGGCACGCAGGGCACGACGCGCTGCGGATCGCGCTCGGCAAGCAGGTGCAGCACGCGGGCGGCAAACTGACGGATGCGGCGCGTGGGGCAGCCGAGCTCCTTGACCAGGCGGTCGACGGCGTTCTCGTTCTCCTCTGCCAGCTGAAGCTGTGCCAGCTCCTCGTCGGTGAGCTGTTCTTCCTTGTTTTCTGCCATAGTTACCTCTTCTTACTATTTCTTAGCGTGCTTGCCAGCACCCTTGCTGTCATCGGTGACCGAGATGAGCTGTCGGTCGGCAGCGCCATTGTGACGCGCACGGCGACGTTCCTCGGCGTCGCCCGCGTCGGCGGCGGCGCGGTGAGCCTTGTTGACGTTAAAGACCTCGTCGTGCTTGCGCCACGGACCGACGGACTCGCCAAAGCTCATCTTAAGGCCGGCGATAAAGCCGCCGAGCCAGCCGATCGGCGCAAACTGCACCAGCGGGAACAGCGAAAACACCCAGGTTAGCAGGACGACTGCCGCCGCTCCCGCAAAGTTGGCAATCCAGTAGTCGCGCTTGGTGATGACGCGCTTTTCGCACGCCCACTGGCCGCACAAAAAGCCGATGTAAATCGCGAAGAGAAAGAGCACCAGCGCAAGCACCACGAACGTCCAGCTCATGGGCGCTACTCCCCGTGATGGTGGCCGCAGCAGCACTCGTGGCCATCATCATGGCCGTGGCCGCCGCAGCACTCGTGGTCCTCGCCATGGTGGTGGCCACAACCGCACTCGTGGTCGTCGCCATGCTCGCCGCAACCGCAGCCTTCCTCGTGAGCGCCATGCTCTTCGGGACGATACTGCGACCAGTCCAGACCGGCGGCGATGGCGTCGGCCTCCTCCTTATAGAGTACCGTGATGGCCTGGGTGCCCAGCTTGGCACCACCGATGGCGTCGAGCATGTCGTAGAGCGTAAAGGCCACGTCGGCACCGGGCAGCGCCAGGTCGCGATCGTCGGCGTAAGCGAGCGCCAGGCGCAGGTCCTTGATGAAGTGCTCAACCATAAAGCCGGGCTTGTAGTCGCCGTCGAGCGCCTTGGGCGCCAGGCTCTCCATGGCGCCGGACTTGCCGGTACCGCCCAGGATCATCTGACGGGTCTTCTCCAGATCGAGGCCGCTCAGCTCGGCAAACGCCATGGCGTCTGCCATGCCGACCATGCAGGCGCCCAGCGACACCTGGTTGGCGAGCTTGGCAGCCTGGCCCTTGCCGGCGCCATCAAAGCAGCAAATGTTGGCCGCAAAGGTGGAAAGGATATCGCGGACCGGGGCGATGTCGTTCTCGGTAGCGCCCACGATGGCCGTGAGCGTACCGGCGATAGCGCCCGACTCGCCGCCGGTGACGGGGCAGTCAAACGCCATGCGACCGGAGACCTGGGCGGCCTCGGCAATGTCACGGGCGAGCTCGGGCGAGCTCGTGGTGAGGTCGATCAAGACCGCGCCCGGCTTGGTGCACGCGAGCAGGCCGTCGCCCGCCAGGTAGAGTTCCTCGACCTCGGAGGGATAGCCCACCATGGTAAAGACGACATCGGCGTTCGCCACGGCGTCGGCCGACGTATCGGCCCAGACGGCACCGCGCTCGATAAGCGTGGCGGCCTTGGACTTGGTGCGGTTGTTGACCGTGACGGGATAGCCGGCGTCCAGGATGTGGCCGGCGATGGGGGCACCCATGATTCCGGTGCCGATAAATGCGACGGAGAGCTTGTTTGCCATGAAACCTTTCCTTTTGGGTTGGGTGTTGTTACCAGGTTGAATACTCGGTGCCAGCGTTTGGACTGCGGGGCGCCTGTGGTCGTAGCGCCTGTCTACTCACCGCGCACACGGCGCGCGATGCGGTCGGAAAGCGAGGCTTTCTCGGCACGGTTCTTGCCCCAAAACGCGCAAGCCACCATGCCGGGGCCCACGTGCGAGCCGATGGTGGGACCGACGGAACTACGGATGATGGTGACGTCGGCGCAGCCTTCCTCCTTGCGGATGGCGGCCTCGA
>CABPWH010000088.1 GCA_902461085.1 uncultured Collinsella sp.
GTGAGTTTACGGGGGTGATGGGGGGGGTGAGGAATGCCCGAGACATATTTGGGGATTCCCAGGATCTCGTTCATGCGGTCGACCCAATCGATAAAGGCCTCGGCCGCAAGACTATCCTGCGCGGTAGCCGGCGCAATGCCCGCCATGCGAGCAAGATCGGCAAGCTTGGGGGCGGCGGCGTCACCATAAGCGCGAAGCATGTGCGGCAGGATGATCGCGTTGGCCAAACCGTGCGGAATTCCGTATCGGCCGCCCAGACTGTGCGCGATGGCATGCACATATCCGACATAGGAGCGGGTAAACGCAACGCCCGCCTTATACGCCGCCGAAAGCATATTGCGACGAGCGCGCATGTCGTCACCATGCTCATAGGCCTCGAGCAAATTGTCGTGGATAAGCTGCACCGCCTGTCGCGCCATCTTGCGCGTATAGGGCGTGGCGCTTCGCCCGATAAAGGCCTCAACGGCATGCGTCAGGGCGTCCATGCCCGTCTGCCCCGTAATGGAAGCGGGCAAGCCGCACGTAAACTCGGGGTCGTGGACTGCAAAACGCGGGATGAGCACAAAGTCGTTAATGGGGTATTTGTAGTGCGTCCCGTCATCGGTAATTACCGCCGCAAGCGTGACTTCGCTTCCCGTACCGGCGGTAGTGGGAACGGCGATGAGCAGCGGCAGGCGACGATGAATCCGCAGCAGGCCACGCATCTTGTTGATGGGCTTGTTTGGCTGCGCAATGCGTGCGCCCACGCCCTTGGCACAGTCCATGGCCGAGCCACCGCCAAAGCCGATAATGGCCTGGCAGGCGCTCTCTCGATACAGGGACGCCGCTTCTTCCACGTTTGAAACCGTGGGGTTTGCACGCGTTTCGGCATAGACCGTAACGCCAATCCCCCTGCATGCGAGCGCCGTCTCGAGCGGTGCCGTGAGCCCCAGACGGGCAATGCCGGGATCCGTCACGATAAGGACCTTCTGGATCGAGCGCTTTTGAAGCACCGCGGGCACATCCTCGGCATGCTCTAAAATGCGCGGCTCGGTATAGGGCAGGATCGGCAATGCAATGCGAAAAACCGTCTGATATGTTCGGCACCAGGCACGACGGGCTAGATGCATAAAGGAAACTCCTTCATTTGTTGATAGATCAACATTTGCTCGCCCGATTGTACTCAGCAAAGATCGCAGACGGCCTCCCAATCGTTAATCAATCAACATCTTCATATCTCGAAATTGTTTTATTAAAAATCATTCCTAATAGGCTTCACATTTGGTTGCATTTATGGATAATAGAACTCGTCAAGACGCACGTCCGGAGAGGGCCCTTACGGGACCGGACGAGCGCACAATCGCCATCGATCGAAAGGATCGAATCATGAAGTTTGTTTGCCCCGTTTGCGGTTATGTGGAAGAGTTCGACGGCGACCAGCTGCCCGAGGATTTTAAGTGCCCCCAGTGCGGCGTTCCCGGTTCTCGTTTCCTGAAGCAGGAGGAGGGTCAGCTCGAGTGGGCTGCCGAGCACGTCGTGGGCGTCGCCAAGATGGAGGGCGTCTCCGAGGACATCGTTGCCGACCTGCGCGCCAACTTTGAGGGCGAGTGCTCCGAGGTCGGTATGTACCTGGCCATGGCTCGCGTCGCTCATCGCGAGGGTTATCCTGAGATCGGCCTGTACTGGGAGAAGGCTGCCCACGAGGAGGCCGAGCATGCCGCCAAGTTCGCCGAGCTCCTGGGCGAGGTCGTGACCGACTCCACCAAGAAGAACCTCGAGATGCGCGTTGAGGCCGAGAACGGCGCCACCGCCGGCAAGACCGATCTTGCCAAGCGTGCCAAGGCCGCCGGCCTCGATGCCATCCACGACACCGTGCACGAGATGGCTCGCGACGAGGCCCGCCACGGCAAGGCTTTCGCCGGCCTGCTCAAGCGCTACTTTGGCTAAGCCAACCGCCTGAGACATAACCTCAAGCTCGACGAGGCCCGGACCGTATTGGTTCGGGCCTTTTTCGTGCCTCACGAACTTGTTAACGCCCTGAAATAGGACCGTCTTCGGCATCGGCTTCTCGTCAAAAACTAAGTGAGTAGACTTTTTGGAACTTGCCGAGCACGCCATCCATATTGCTTTATAAAGCCGCAGGTAAATGACTTGTTGCAAAACGGCTTGGTCGCCAAAGTGCCAAAAGTCTACTCACTTAGAACCGCAGCCGTCCACGATCGAGCCATTTTGTGTCTAGCGGGCATCTTTCCGTCGATTACTCCCAATTTTGTCCAGTCAATGAATAGTTCAGACCGGAGTAATGCCTCAGCCCTTTGCTCATCCGAGCTTTTATCACGATATTCAGCATCGAGCATCCTGCATACGGCCTTAACGATCGCGCGGAATCTATCCTCATCCGATATCTGTCTGTGTGTAAGGAGAAGCACATCGTAGCCCATGGCCTGAAGGGCCGTCATGCGGTCAGCGTCACGCAAGCCATCCCCTGCGCGTCCGTGCGAGGCCTTTCCCTGACATTCAATGGCCACCTGTCGCCTACCGTCCGGCGAAGAAAGAAGTAGGTCGATATATACACGGGACTTTCCCACAATCGCTCGAGCACTTGTGCTTAACGTCACTTCGACATTGAGCTCTATGCCGCAAAACCCTTCGCCTCCCAGGGCTCGCGGCAGTCCAAGCAACAAATACGCCTCGACCTCAAAAGGCGACGCGGCACCCAATGGAACGAGTTGCGATACCGCCATAAATCTATTGCCGTAACGCATCCCGCAAACATCTGAACAAAAACGGTCAAGGTCTCCGCCCAAAACCAAAGCGTCTCGACGCCATAAATTTGAGGCGGTGCCGTCCTCGGACGGGCAGCGCACCCAACCGAACGTTGTCGAAATCGCGCCCGAATCAATTGCACGCGAAAGCTCCGCCTCAAGTGCCGCCGGCAGGGCACACACCGCAAACAAGCCACACATCTCCGCCAATACCAAAAGAAGCTGAAGATCCGTCAGATGCCGCGACATGATGAATGTCGTCAGTAGAGGAGACGTAACCAAAAACCCATGTTCCGTTTCCAGCACGGATTCCCTGGGAAGCTCACCAAGGAACAGCCGCTGCCTAATGCTGGCAGGACAAGTCCGTTTGTTTCTCGTCCGAACCAATGTATACAACGGAAAACCGAGCGCGACCGCAGCCGTCGGGTTGCGGGCGAGATCATATCGCTGCCGGTCTTCTTCCGGTCGTGGAAGCGGCGGACACAAAGCGCGGACTTGAGGAGGCAAACGCCAGTACCTAAAAGCCGATATGTCACAAAGTAGATCCTTCATAGGCACAGGAGAACACGAATTTCAACCCAGTCAGTCACGCATTGGCGCAAACGCACCAAAAATGGCGCCGAACGGACTGCCAAGTTTTCAACAGCCCTCCCCAACTGGCCAAAAGCTTGTCGAGAGCTGGACGAAACCCTGTTGAAAACCCCATTTTTTTCTCATGCAGAAGCTTTACGCGGCAAGTGAGTAGACTTTTTCGAACTTGCCGCGCAGGCCAGTCATCCTGCTTCTCAAAACCACAGGTAGATAGCTTGTTTCAAAACGACCCGGTCGCCAAAGCGCCAAAAGTCTACTCACTTAGATTGCAGAGCGCCCCCATTAGCTGCAATTCCAAGGTATTAAGCACTTCCGGACTCAAATCGTCATACTGGACAAGAATTTGAGTTGAGTTTTTAGGGACAGATGCGCCATCGGCACACCAATAACAGTCACTGATATCGACAAAAGGGATACTCGAGCGCGTGAGGGCCTGCGCAAAAGAGCTTCCGCCCGCTTCGCACTCCGCAACCACAGTGCAGTAAAGGCCCGCGTCTGCGTGTTCGATCGAGACCTCCCCTGCCGGAAACGCTTTCCGTACAAGCGAGGTCAGGCCATCACGCGCCTCGCGAGCACGAACGCGCACGCGGTTCACATGTCGCTCGTAATCACCAGATTCCAGCAAACGCGCCAAAGCGACCTGGTCAACAGAGCTCACCGACGAGGCGTAGAAACCAAGGTTGCGCCTAAACCGCTCCATTAGCTCATCGGGCAACACCATGTACGCTAGACGCAACGCCGATGAAAGGCTCTTCGAAAACGTGTTGGTGTAGATAACCGACTGGGCGGCATCGATCGACGCGAGCGCGGGAATCGGCTTCCCGGCCAGACGAAACTCACAATCAAAGTCATCTTCGATGAGATACCGACCTGGTCGCTCGGCGGCCCAGCTCAGAAGCGCATAGCGCCGCGCAATGCTCGTCACAAGGCCGGTCGGATACTGATGGGACGGCATCAGGTGAAGTACATCGGTCCCGGTTTTCTGCAGAGCGCTCAAGTCCACCCCCTCATCATCCAACGGGATATGTCGAACTTTGCAGCTCATAGCCTGATAAATGCGCGTCAGACGTAAATAGCCCGGGTCCTCAACGGCATACACCTTGTCAGCGCCAAGCAACTGAACCAACATGGTATCGAGCAGCTGGGCGCCCGCGCCGATAACAATGTTATTGGGATCGACATTCATGCCCCTTGTCCCACGCAGGTGGTGAGCAATTGCGCGTCGCAGCCGAGCGGTGCCCTGCGCCGGTGCGGGCGAAAAGATTTCGCGCTCATCTTCGGATGCCAGCGTCGCCCGTAGTGCGCTTTGCCAAAGCCGCGCCGCCTCCAAAGCGGAAGGAGAAAGTGCATCGAATCGCTCGACCTGTCCGTTGACATCATGCGCGCTGGGACCCGCAGAGGCGGCATCTCGGTCGATGCCCTCCGCAGCCGAAGCCAAAACCGGTGCATCCGGAAGCTCGCAAGCGTAGTAGCCACGACGCGGCATTGAGCAAATATAGCCCTCGGCAAGTAACTGGCTATATGCATTCTCGATGGTAATGACACTGATTCCCAGATGACTGGCAAAGGCGCGCTTAGACGGAAGATGCTCCCCCGCCGCAATACGTCCAGCAACAATATCATCTCGAATTTGCTGGTAAACATATTCATAAAGCGATGCTTCGCCGCGTTTTTCCAAATTGTAGTCAAGCATGAGTTTATCACCTGACCTTATCGAGCAGTTCAATCTGGTATTAGGCTGACCTTATTATTATCTCGAAAACTGAGTATTTTGCCATACCCAGCTCCCCGATAGGATGTTCCGTCAAGCAATGCACATGTCAACCAAGGGAGCAACCATGGCAGAACAGACCAGCAAGGCCGATCGCGTCAAACTCAATCGCGAGCTCGCGCAGATGCTCAAGGGCGGCGTCATCATGGACGTCACCACGCCCGAGCAGGCACGCGTCGCCGAAGAGGCGGGCGCCTGCGCCGTCATGGCACTCGAGCGCATTCCGGCCGACATCCGTGCCGCAGGCGGCGTCTCGCGCATGAGCGACCCCAAGATGATCAAGGGCATCCAGGAGGCCGTCTCCATCCCCGTCATGGCCAAGTGCCGCATCGGTCACATCGTCGAGGCGCAGGTCCTTCAGGCCATCGAGATCGACTACATCGATGAGTCCGAGGTTCTCTCCCCTGCCGATGACGTCTATCACATCGACAAGACCCAGTTTGACGTGCCGTTTGTCTGCGGCGCCCGCGATCTGGGCGAGGCGCTGCGCCGTGTTGCCGAGGGCGCCACGATGATCCGCACCAAGGGCGAGCCGGGCACGGGCGACGTCGTCCAGGCTGTACGCCACATGCGCAAGATCCAAAAGCAGATCCGTGACGTTGTTGCTCTGCGCGACGACGAGCTCTTTGAGGCAGCCAAGCAACTGCAGGTTCCGGTCGAGCTGGTGCGCGAGGTCCATGCCACGGGCAAGCTTCCCGTTGTGAACTTTGCCGCCGGCGGCGTAGCGACCCCTGCCGACGCCGCGCTGATGATGCAACTGGGCGCCGAGGGCGTCTTTGTCGGCTCGGGCATCTTTAAGAGCGGCGACCCCGCCAAGCGCGCCGCCGCCATCGTCAAGGCCGTGGCAAACTTCACCGATGCCAAGCTCATTGCCGAGCTTTCGGAGGACCTGGGCGAGGCCATGGTGGGCATCAACGCCGACGAGATCGAGATTATCATGGAAGAGCGCGGGCGCTAGTCCAGCAGAAAGGATCGCACATGAGCGATTATGCAGACCAGACGGTCGCCGTGCTGGCGGTCCAAGGCGCTTTTGTCGAGCACGAGACAAGACTATCCGAGCTGGGCGCACGTTGTATTGAGCTGAGGCAGGCGGCTGATTTGAAGCAGGACTTTGACCGTCTGGTACTTCCCGGCGGCGAGTCTACCGTTCAAGGGAAGCTGCTTGATGAGTTGGACATGCTCGAGGAGCTTCGTGCCCGTATCGCTGAAGGCATGCCCGTCCTGGGCACCTGCGCCGGCCTAATTCTGCTGGCTCACGACCTTGCCGCCCATGACGATAAGGGCACGCCGCGCCTGGCAACCATGGATGTACTTGTCGAGCGCAATGCCTACGGCAGGCAGCTCGGCAGCTTTCGCACCAAGGGGCAGGTAGGCGGTATCGACGGTGAGGTGCCGCTGACGTTTATCCGCGCGCCCCGCATCGTCGAGGTCCACGGCGATGCCGAGGCCCTGGCCGAAGTCGATGGCCGCATCGTCGCCGCCCGCCAAGACAACCAGCTCGGCGTAACCTTCCACCCCGAACTCGACGAAGACACCCGCCTCCACGAACTGTTCCTACAAATGTAGGCAGAACAGAAACGAGAGTGGATAATCTCCCACTTTGAGCCTGAATGCGAGCCCAAACTGGGAGATTATCCACTCTCATGCTATGTAGTCGTTGGGTGTTCTTAAACGACTAGTCAAACAAGAACGTCCCCAACGACTATCTTTTAGCAGGTCTGGATCATGGCAATGTCGATGTTTTGGCACCGACAGCGAGCGCCCACCAGAGCGAACAAACTGGCATGAAAAGAGGACGGCATAGACCTTCTGGTCATGCCGTCCTCTTTGAATGA
>CABPWH010000089.1 GCA_902461085.1 uncultured Collinsella sp.
CGGGCGACCTCCGCGATCATGGCGGCGTTATCGGTGCAGGCAGACAAGGGCGGCACCGTTACGCGAATCCCCTGACGCCCAAGCTTCTTGATCATCATCTCGCGCAGATGCGGGTTGGCCGAGACGCCGCCGCCGATGCAGTATTCCTTGCATCCGGTAGCGTGCAATGCGTTTTTGGCCTTCTTGTACTGCACGTCAAAGACAGCTGCCTCAAACGAAGCCGCCAGATCGGGTAGGTGAATCGTGCGCCCGGCCTTGGTCTCTTGCTCGATGTAGAGCGTCACCGCCGTCTTGAGGCCCGAAAGCGAGAAGCGGTAGTCCCCCCTGCTGTTAAGCGCACGGGGGAAATCGATCGCCTTGGGGTTGCCCGTCTCGGCCAGCTTAGAGATGATGGGGCCACCGGGATAGCCCAGACCCAACGCCTTGGCTACCTTGTCGAAGGCCTCGCCCACAGCGTCGTCGAGCGTCTCACCGAGCACCTCGTAGTCGCCCCACGCCTTCACGTGCACGAGCATGGTGTGCCCACCCGAGACAAGCGTGAAGATAAACGGCGGTTTGAGGTCGGGTTGCGCCAGCAGGTTGGCAAACAGATGACCCTCAAGATGATTGACGCACACGAGCGGCTTGCCGGCAGCGTAGGCAAAGCCCTTGGCGAAGGCGACGCCAACCACGAGCGCGCCCACCAGGCCCGGACCCTGTGTCACGCCCACGGCGGCAAGCTCGCTGGGGGCAATGGCTCCACCCTCAAGACCAAGCGATGCTGCGGCATCCTCAAGCGCCGCATCCACTACACTCACGATAACCTCAACGTGCTTGCGCGAAGCGATCTCGGGCACCACGCCGCCAAAGCGGGCGTGAAAATCAATCTGTGTCGACACCTGGTTGGCCAGCATATTGCCATCCGCATCGATAATCGCCACGGCCGTCTCGTCGCAGGAACTCTCGATAGCGAGCACTAGGCGGCGGCGCTCAATTTCGGCACGCTCCCCCTCGGAGCGCCCAGGTGCAGGCAGCGGCCATACGCGCTGCTCTGCCGCCGTCGGCTCGGGCGAGGCATTATCGACCGGAAGTACGAGGGGAAGTGGGGCCGTCATGACGATGGCGTCTTTGCCGGCACCGTAGTAGCCACGACGACGACCCGCCTCGGTAAAGCCCAGAGCGGCATAGAGCGCAATCGCGCCCTCATTGCCGTCCTCGACCTCGAGCGAAGCCGTGGTGCAGCCGAGCATCTGGGCATCATAGCTCACATGCGACAGCAGCTTGCGGGCAATGCCCTCACGGCGATGTGCCGGGTCGACGGCGACATCCAGAATCTGCACATCACCGTCCACGACCATACCGCCGGCAAGGCCCAGCAGCTTGCCGTCGTCGTGTGCCACCCACCAACTACGCGGCGCAGCGACGTCCTCGCCCAATTCGGACAGGAACATGTCCGGCGTCCACGCCTCGTGTCCGGCACCTTCAAAGCAGGCAGCCTCTAGCGCGCTCGCGCCCTCGGCATCCGCCGCGCCCATGGGACGGAACTGCAGATGACGACCGGCGAGCTCATCGGCAACGCCCGTAATTTCGCTCTGCGCACTCTCGGCAAGACCAAGACGCTTGCGCTCGTTTTCCTCGGCATCAGAAAGGCGCGTGTAAATCGGCAGGACGCGAGCCGGATCGCCGTCACCCGCAGCGTGCGCGAGCAGCAAGCCCTCGCCCGAAGGCCACCACAGATCGCGCTCCACGCAGCGGGCGGTCTCGTCCTCACCCAGCAGCTTGCCATAGCGCACGAGGCCGTCACCGGTCAGCTGAACCTGGTCCCAGTCCGCTGCTTGGCGCCACTCATCGAGCGCCACGGCGGCCTTGACCACGTGTTCGCGCTCAAATTGACGCTCGAGACCCTCATCGACCAGCATATACAGCGCCGGATATACCTCACCGCGCATAGCATCGGCCAAGATACCAAGCTTGCCGCGCACGCCAGCCTTCCACGCCGTCCAAGCGCAAGCGTCGAGCGTCGACACGCCCAGCAGCGGAACATTGGCACCGCGCGCGAGGCCCTTGGCAGTGGAGATGCCGATACGCACACCCGTAAACGACCCCGGGCCGCGGCCGACCACGTAGCAACCAACATCGCTGCGATCCAGACCGGCTTGAGCCAGCACGCCATCAACGGTATTCACGAGCTCAACGTTTGCGTGACGGCGACACATGTGGTCGCCACTCACGAGCTTCGTCTCGCCCGTCTGCCCATCAATCCAGCTTGCCGCGCAGGCAAGCATGTCGGTCGAGGTATCGAGCGCCACCACCAGCGCGTTGTCGTTATGCAAGCTCATCTTGTACAGCCTTATCAATCAAATGGGAAAGCTCCATTGCGCGGTCACCGTGCGCCTCAAGCGTTATCGTTCGCACATCGCTGTCGCCCTCATCACGCTTGAGCGTCACCGAAAGATACTCATCCGTCAGCTCGTCCTGGAATTGTTCGCCCCATTCCAGCAGGCAAGCACCCTCATAGCCCAGCACATCGAAAATGCCCGTATCCTCGAGCTCGTAGGCATGCTCCAGGCGGTATAGATCAAAGTGAAACAGCGGAATACGACCTTGATCGTGAACGGCCATGAGCGCAAACGTAGGGCTCGTAACCATATGCTCATCGCCCAGCCCGCGCGAGACGCCCTTGGTAAAGTGAGTTTTGCCCACTCCCAGGCCACCGGTCAGGATGAGCACATCGCCGTCCTCAAGGCACGGTGCAATTAGCTCGCCAAAGTACTCCGTATCGGCAGCGCAAGTCGTTTTGTAAGTACCTACCCCCAGGCGCTCCAGGGACATATATGCTCCTTATTATTCCGAGGCGTCCTCTGGTGCGGGATGTCGCTCCAGATAGTCGCCCAGCATCTTAAAGTCTTCCTCCAGCAGCTCCTGCCACGCCGGATTGCGCAGCGCTGCTGCCGGATGGAACGTGGGCATTACTATAAAATGCCCCATCTGGTGGAACCTACCGCGCAGCTTAGTAATGCCAATCTCGGTCTTAAGCACAAAGTGCGTCGCGGGGTTGCCGAGCGTCACGATGATATCGGGCCAGATGCTTCGAATCTGCTCACGCAAAAACGGCGAGCAAGCCAGCACTTCCTCGGGACGCGGATTGCGGTTTCCCGGCGGGCGGCACTTAAGCACATTGGCAATGTAGACGTCTTCGCGTTTAAGACCCGCCAGGGACAAAATGCCGTTGAGGTCCTCGCCTGCCGCCCCCACAAAGGGCTCGCCCTGCAAATCCTCATTGCGGCCCGGTGCCTCGCCAATAAACATCACGCGAGCGCGGGGGTTTCCCACGCCAAACACGATATTGTGACGCGACTGGTAGAGCTGGCAGAGGTGACAATCGCCCAGAACGGCCTCAATTTCCTCGAGTGCGACCTCACGTGGTGCCTGATGGGTATGGCCGGGGATGTGCATGACGCCCATAGCGGCTCCTACACGTAGACCTTGTCGAGGCGCATGCCAAAGCCGCAGGCGACCTCGTAGTTAATCGTGCCGCGCAGTCGGGCCATCTCGTCCATAGTGATCTCGGCATCGCCATCGCGGCCGACAATAATCATCTCGTCACCATATTCGGCCTCGGGAATCTCGTGTGCCGGGTTGGACTGAATGGCGACCATAAACTGATCCATGCAGATATTGCCAACCTGATGCACGCGCTCGCCGCGATACAGCACATCCATACGATTGGAAAGCGTACGCGATAGGCCGTCGGCATAACCAATCGGCAGCGTGCAGATCTGAACGCGCGTACGCGGTACGCGGTAGGTAAAGCCGTAGCCCACGCCCTCACCCATCGCAGGGTGTGCCACGCGCGTCACGCGCGCATGGACGCTCATAACGGGATCAAGCTGCATCACGCGGCCACTCAGCTCGCACGGCTGCATGCCATACAAGCCAACGCCGGCGCGGATCATATCAAAATGCATCGAGGGGTCGAGCATCGAGGACGGCGTGTTGGCGCAGTGCACGATACCGCACTCAAAGCCCGCATCCTTAATGGCCTGAACGGCCTCGGTAAAGCGCTGACACTGCAGCTTGTAGTCCCAGCCCGAAGGTTCATCGGCCGTCGCGAAGTGCGTAAATACGCCGTCGCACTGAATACCGCGATGGAAATTAATACCGCGGACAAAGTCGAGCACCTGCGTGTAATGTACGCCAATGCGGTTCATGCCCGTCTCGATGGCGAGATGATACTTGCCCACCTTGCCCGCCGCGACGGCACATTCGCCATACGCAAGAGCAAAGTCAGACGTATAGACCGAGGGCATGATATCAAACTCGAGCAACGTCGGAATGGCCTCGATAGGCGGCTCGCTTAGGATGAGGATGGGCTTCGTAATCCCGCCCTGTCGGAGCTCAACGCCCTCGTTAACCGTCGCCACGGCAAACATGTCGGCACCGGCCGAATACATGATCTTGGCGCACTCAACAGCTCCATGACCATAAGCATCGGCCTTGACCACGCAGCACAGGCGCTGACGTGGATTCAGCAAGTTCTTATAGGCCCTCGTGTTGCGACGGAGCGCCCCACGGTCGATCTCGACCCAGGACCAGCGCGTCAAATCGGCTTTATTCATGATTAGTCATCCGACCCTTCGTCCATGATTCCCAGATCTTCGAGCGCATCCTTTGCCGCCAGCTCCATGGCAGGACCGATCAAGTCGATAAGATCGGTCGCGATAACGCTCTTCTCACCATACTCCGTCGCCGCGGCAAAACCGGCGTAGCTGTGAAGTGCGACGGCGTACGAATACAGCAACTCCCAACGATCCATCTCGTCGCGCATGGTGGCAAGCGTGCCGGCCAAAATACCCGCGAGAACATCACCCGAACCGGCAGTTGCCAGAGAAGCCGGACCCGAGAGCGGCAGCAGTACACGCTCAACGCCACAGATAGCCGTCGTCGGCCCCTTGGCAATGACCACCAGGTTGTCGGAGCCTGCAGCCCAGACAACCTTCTGCGCGGCTGCAATCGCGGTACCAAGGTCGTTCACCTCGTCTCCGGCAACCAGACGCGAAAGCTCACGATAGTGCGGCGTCATAACCAACGGCTGCTCGCGACGATACATCTCGGGGTTACTATCAATACCGTCAATGGCAATCTTAGCAAGGCAGTTGAGTGCATCGGCGTCCAAAATAAGCGGCACATCAAGCTCGAGCAAGCCCGAAACCACCTGCATAGCGCCGGCAGATGTCGTCATACCAGGACCGCACAGTACGCAGCTGTACTTCTTTGCAATCTCGCACACCGTCATGCGCGCAGCGGCGCCAAAGGAGCCGCGGGAATCAGACGGAATAGCAAAGACGGGAATCGAAGGAAGTGCCATGCGAATAAGATTGGCGCAGGCGTCAGGAGCCGCAACTGCCACGTAACCAGCACCCGCGCGAGCTGCAGACTTGGCCGCCATAATGGCAGCACCAGGATATTGCGCAGATCCGGCGACAATAAGCACAGAGCCACGGGAATACTTATCGATATTCGTAGGTAGTGGAGCAAAGTATTCAACTAAGTCACCGGGCTCGACAATCTCGGCGGCGTGGTCGACATCATCGATGACCTCGTCAAGACGGTCGTAAAGATTGCCGCAGATCAAATCGCCAGCATACTCAGGGCCATCGGCGCTATACAAACCAATCTTGGGCGCAATCATCGTCACCGTATGCTCGGCAC
This sequence comes from uncultured Collinsella sp., assembly GCA_902461085.1. GTDB lineage: Bacteria > Actinomycetota > Coriobacteriia > Coriobacteriales > Coriobacteriaceae > Collinsella. The sequence goes on from CABPWH010000089.1 coordinate 5,692, forward strand.
GAATGCAGTCGTCATCAACAACGCCCGTCTCGGCATTCAGGCCCGAGGGGACATCAATAGATACGACACAGTCGGCGCATTCATTGACCGTAGGAATCCAGATGGAGAACGGCGCACGCAGATTCCCGTGAAAACCGGTACCAAAAATGGCATCGACAACAACATCGGCCTTATCGATCAAAACCTCGAGTTCATCACGCGAGGGGCCGACGCAAACGTGCACATCGCGGCCGGCAGTACGACGAGCAACATGACGTGCCAGAGCAGCAGGAATCTCATCCGGCTCAACCGGAGAAACGATATCGACGTCCACACCCTTATGGCTCAGAATATCGGCGGCAACCCAACCGTCGCCGCCATTATTACCTCGCTCTGTCAGAACGAGAACCCGATCGGGATTGAGCTTCAAGATCTCGTTGGCGGCAAACTCACCCGCGAGCTCCATAAGCTCGGCCTTCGAAGTCCCTTCGCGTTCGATGATATCCTCGAGACGAACGACTTCTTCGGTACTCAAAACCGGTTTCATCTATGCTCCTAGCGTATCTTGCGAAGCATCGCCCAGGTGCTCCGTCAATGCTGAATTCTGCAGCTGCTCAAGCTCATCTAAAACAGAGCGAGCCTCTTTAAATGTCTGCGCAACGCGTTTCTTAGTGCTCACCTTTTCATCTTTTGGCTTAGGCCGAGCATCTTCGGTAATCGCGATGGCATTTGCAACGGCTAAGTCTCCTGTAAGCGTAATGGAAAGAGCGACCTCAACAACACCCAGCTCATGAGCGATCTCGAGTGCACGGCCCGAAAGCAGCGCCTTCGGTTTGCCGAGTTTATCACGCGTTACCGAAACATCCTTGCGACCCACGCCCTGGCTAAAACCCGTGCCGAGAGCTTTAAGCACCGCCTCGCGCGAAGCAAAGCGGCTCGCATAGTGAGCAGCGGGACGCGATGATGCATCGCAATACGCACGCTCTTCTTCGGTAAACACACGCCGAGCAAACGACGGCGTCTTTTCAAGAATAGATTTCATGCGGGAAATCTCGACGATATCAACGCCGATACCAGCTTCAGCCATGTTCACCTCCATATCGCACAGACTAAGTTATTGTAGCCCGTTCACAGAAGATGCGACAAACGAGGGTTATAAAACACAGCTACTATGTGAGACAAAAGCCCATAAACGCAAAAAAGGGGAGGCCGCGAGGCCTCCCCCTTCTCAGTTCAAGCGTACGGCTC
>CABPWH010000090.1 GCA_902461085.1 uncultured Collinsella sp.
GGACTTGCAGCGACGGACCTCAGGACGCTCTTACACCACGTCTGCGCGCGCGACCTTTGCTGAGCCATCCATATACAAGATATGCTGACGATCGGCGCATTCCCAGCTGTTTGGGGGAGCTTCGACTAGCCCCTAGCGGTACCCGGTGGGCAAAAAATGGCAGATATGAGTACTGTCATAAATTTAGTAACAGCAAAATTTCGCTGAAATTGCCCCCTTCCACCAATTTCAAGCTCCATAAAGCCCCGAATCGTCGTGTTTAGGGGGGGGTGAATATACTAAAACTCAGTCAATTGGTCTTAGATACTTCTCAAATGATATGAGACTAACTGAGCAACAGTACTCATATTTTCCATTTTTTGCCCACCGGATCTGAATGAGGTCCGCTCTTTACGCCTCCGGCTACCCATATGACCGCAAACCCTGATTATCAAGGACCGTCGCGCGCCTTGGCATCGACCGAAAGCCGCTCGCAGAATAATCCCTTGCCATTAGCAAACTTGAATCGAAATTACATATCCCAAAAAGCCGTAATGCCGTACCCTCGTCTCAACAACTCCAATACAAGGACGGCATTCAAATGGGCAACGCCATGCATCAATACGCCCTCTTTGGGACCGCACAATTTAAATACGATCAGACGATCACACATATATCGGACCAACACCGACAAATCGTCATTTGCAACAACGGTTCAGACGTACGCTACGCAACGCTAGAAGAGTGGGAAGAAGCTGGCGCTTTGTTCGATGAACGAGCGCAAATCGAGGGCATCGTCACCAGCGCGAGCCCAGCACGCGATAAACTCGAGCTCTTTCGCAGTCTCTTTACCGGGCGCAAAAATGTTTACGCTCATGGATATCGCAGAAAGGACGGGGGCATTGGCTATACGCCTGCTTGTGCTAATGAGTGGGAGCCAGGAATTTGCCCCAAAGCAGCCCATCAAAGAGTTAAATGCGTAGAATGCAGCAATCGCGTCTTCCCGGAATTAAGCGATGCCGCAATCATTGCTCACTTTAAAGGCAACGATGACCGGTTCCGCGATGTCCTCGGGCAATATGTTCTCGATAGGAACTGCAACACGAAAGTTCTCGTCATCGATTTTGACAAAGCGGACTGGAAAGAGGCAACAAATGCCGTACGGCTTGTTGCAATACGACGGGGCATTAACGCCGCTGTTGAGCGCTCAAGGTCCGGCAACGGCGCCCACATCTGGTTTTTCTTCCTCGAGCCAATCAGCGCAAAGGCTGCCCGAGAGTTTGGAAGTTGCCTCATAACCGAAGCTGCGGCGCATAATAAGACAATCACGTTCGAGGCCTTTGATCGAATGCTACCCGCTCAGGCCACTATTCCCGATGGAGGCTTCGGAAACCTCATCGCACTCCCCTTTCAAGGCAAGGCGCAACGTGAAGGAAACAGTGTATTTGTAGACGAACAATTCAAGCCCTTTCCCGACCAATGGCTCTATCTATCACAAGTCCAGCTGATTCCGCGCTCGACGGTGCAAGATCTGATTGAGGCCCCTGGAAACAACCCGCACGGACCAGCAACAACTACGGTGGCAAACAAGGGCAAACGGTATGCCCAAAGACCACGAAAGCGACTACCACTCACATCGCGGGACTTTCCCTCATCGCTGCCCGTTATTCAAGCCGATATGCTGTACATCCCCGAGAAGTCTCTGAGTCCAGCAGCTCAAATGGAAATCCGCGGACTTGCGACATTTGCCAATCCGGCATTCTATCGCGCGCAGTCCATGCATCAATCAGTATTCGGCAAACCGCGACTCATAGACCTTAGCGAACTGAGAGATGGTCATGTTGCAATTCCCCGGGGCTGCAAAACTCAACTTGAGCAGCTAGTTCAAGAGACCGGCGTTACCGCCCACTATTCAGACGAGCGCAAATCGGGTAATCCGATTGTTATGGCATTTAAAGGAGTCCTTCGCCCTGAGCAGCAAATCGCCGCTGATCAGATGCTCATATACGAAGACGGAATCATGTCCGCGCCGACAGGCTTCGGTAAAACAGTCATCGGAGCTTATCTTATTGCATCCATTGGTCTTCCAACGCTCGTCATCGTTCCCAAAACCGCACTCATAACCCAATGGAAATCCCAGCTCGAGCGATTTATCGACATTACGGACAACAGGGAGCCCGTCCGAACCCCAAAAGGACGAATCAGCAAAAGGCAGCCTCCGGTCATCGGACAAATAGGAGGAGGCAAAATGGCCGTAAGCGGCCTCGTCGACATCGCTTCGTTCCAGTCGTTATCTGGCAAAGACCGCCAAACCGGAGAGCCGATAGTTAAGGGCCTTGTTCGTAATTACGGCCTCATTATCTGCGACGAATGCCACCATGCCGCCGCACCACAGCTCGAGCTTATTCTCAAGTCCGCCCCGGCCAAATACGTATACGGCCTTTCTGCGACGCCCGAACGATCCGACGGCCTTACGCGGGCGCTCTCCATGCTCTGCGGCCCGCTCCGTTATGTTATCGATCCAAAAGCGCAAGCGATTCAGCAGGGCATCCAGCGCATCGTACGGCCTCGTTTTACTGGAATTCGACTACCCGCCTACGAGCCAGGTGCAAACTTCAATCAGATTCTCGACCTGCTGTGCACGCATGCAGCTAGAAACGAATTGATTGTCAACGACGCTATTGAAGCTGCGTCAAACGGCCGGCATCCGCTCGTGCTGACTAAAAGGAAAAAGCATGCCAAGGAGCTGTTCGGGATGCTCAAAAACCAAGGACACGAACCCGTTCTCCTGACCGGGGAAATCGACGCCAAAGAAAGAAAAACGATACTGAGCAGTCTTCCCCGCTTCGAGCATGAACATCGAATCATCGTCGCCACCGAAAGCCTTTTGGGCGAGGGCTTCGATCTGTCCTACCTTGACACTCTACTCATTGCCACGCCAATATCGTGGGACGGCAGCATCACGCAGCAGGCGGGCAGGCTCCATAGAAGCCACGAGGGCAAGCGACGGGTTGAGATATTCGACTACGTTGATTTATCTATACCCATGCTCGCCCGCATGTACCAGAAGAGACTCAAGACCTACGCCAAGCTCGGGTACGAAGTCTACGTGACCGGTGGCAGCGAGCAGTCCGATCAAAACATTCTCATAGAACCGGCCAATGCCGTAGAGACTCTGGTTGAAGACATCGTTGGCGCCGCCAAGAGCATCTTCATTGCCGCGCCCTACGCATCCGCCGCCTGCCTCGCAAAGCTCGGCGATGCAATCAAAGGTGCCACCGCCCGAGGGATTGCTCTTGAGTTTTTCATTGCCTCGACTCCGCGCGAAGATGCAAGCGAGACTTTGGCAGAAATGAACGTCGAGCATGCCATTAGAGCAGAAGGACGTTTGTGTGCAGCGATAATTGACGAAGAAACAATCTGGTACGGAACGATCCCGCTACTAGCTTTCCCCAAGAAAGAAGACTGCAGCATCAGGTTCAAAAACAGCGAGATCGCAGCGGAGCTCTTAGACGAAATCAACCACAAGGGAAAGCCAGATGCCACGTCAACAGGCAGGACATCCCCACCACTTGCGGTGGAATAGGGACTGTTTTTTGGCGTATCAGCCGCCAATCAATCCCTATTCCACCGCAAGTTAAAAGCGAGTGGCTAGCTCAGTGGGCCCTGGAACAGTTCTTGATGCGAACCCATTCTGACCAGTCGAATCACCGGATTAGTTTTATGCGGCAGGTAGAGAACGACCACGTCGATCAGGCCGTCGGATAGATGGAAGTCGATGTGCCCGTTGTAGTTGCCGCCCGGGTTGGAGAGCTCGTGGGCGCCATACTCCGCCGGAAGTGACCCATGAGCCACAAGCTCTGCAACCGCCGCTTTAAACTCACTTTTTAGCTGCGGATGCATGCGCATCGTTCGTTTGTAGTCCACCTTAAATTGAGCCTCGACTTTAATCTCGAACATCGCTATTCCTCATCGAGGAATGACATAAGCTCATCAGCGTTATTGAATGACAGGCTATCGTCCGGCAAAATCCCCAACTCATGAGCCTCGGCAATCACCATGGCGCGCCTCGTCGCCTCGTTGGGCACCTCCGCCCTTCCTACAATCTCAAAAGGAATCTTTCGCTGATTTACAAGCTGCCGAACGGCAAGATTGAGATACGAATTGAGGCTGAGGCCGACCGAATCCAAGAACTCAGTCGCCTGCTCCTTGAGCCCCTCTTCGATGCGAACCGTCGTAGGCTTAACCGTTGCAGTAGACATACGCGACCTCCTAGCCTCGTCTTTTGCATCAGTATACCCAGTTTAGATGGCAGACTGATGTTAAATAGCATCAATCTGCCGTTTTCATTACTACAACGACAGGCACCTCGCCCTACATCAGCCCGCTGAGCGCAATGTCGACGGCCTCGTTGAGGTCGTCGGTGATGTGCACCAGTTCCGGATCGAGCGGGCTGATCATACCGGCGTCCATCACCGGACCGTTAAGCCAGTCGAATAGGCCCTGCCAGTACTCGCTGCCCACCAGCACGAGCGGCATGCGCTTGACCTTGTGCGTTTGCACCAGCGTGAGCACCTCGAACATCTCGTCGAGCGTGCCAAACCCGCCAGGAAACACAATAGCGCCCGAGCTGTATTTGACGAACATGGTCTTGCGCACAAAGAAGTAGCGGAAGTCCATACCGAGGTTCACGTATTTGTTGAGCCCCTGCTCGTGCGGCAGCTCAATGCCCAAACCAACTGACTTGCCGTTGACGCTCGCCGCTCCCCTGTTGGCCGCCTCCATGATGCCGGGGCCGCCACCGGTGATAACCGCCACGCCGCGCTGGGCAATCTTACGCCCGACGGTGCGCGCCGCCTTGTAGAGCGTATCGGTCTTGGGCGTGCGGGCGCTACCGAAGATGGTCACCGCAGGTCCGAGCTCGGCAAGCGCGCCAAAGCCGTCGACAAACTCGGCCTGGATGCGCAGTACGCGCCACGGATCGGCATGCAACCAGTCGGTCGACTCCTCGGGCGCCAGCAGGTTAGCGTACGTATTGTCCTTAGGAATCATCGGGCCGCGCATGACCACGGGGCCGCGGCGGTACGTCTCGTCGTAGGCAGGCTCGCCCTCGACGTTCTCATTCTTAATCATGGGTACTCCTATCGAGAAAAAGAAAACGGGCGGGGTCGACGCCATGCGTCAAACACCCGCCCGAACATCAACTATTCGGTATGGTACCCACGATGCATCATGCGCTTGCAAGGCATCGGTCAGCGGTCGCGCAACCGATGCCGGCGCATGCGATGACCGGCGCCGGTTGCGCGCGGTCGATTGGCACACGATCTCGACACCGCGCGAACGCCCCCACAAGCACGCCCGCGGCTCTTAGTAGTCCACCGCCGCAGGACTGTTCATCCAGTCGCTCACAAACGCGCCGTAGCGGCCTTCAATAATGGCCTGGCGGGCACGCTGCATAAGGTTGAGCAGGTAGTAGATGTTGTGCATCGACAGCAGAATACCGCCGAGCATCTCCTTCTGCGTGACCATGTGACGGATGAGCGCGCGGCTGTAGCCGCCCGTGCACACCGGACAGGTGCAGGTGGGGTCGATGGGGCCGTCATCGTGCGCAAAGCGCGCGTTGCGGAAGTTGAGGCGACCCTCGCTGGAGAACGCCGTGCCCATACGGCCGGTGCGCGTCGGCAGCACGCAGTCGAACATGTCGATGCCCACGCCCACACCGCGCACGAGGGTGGTGGGGTTGCCGACGCCCATCAGGTAGCGCGGCTTGTGCTTGGGCATGTACTCACTCACGAGCGGCGCCAGCGTCTCGAACATAGTCTCGTGGTCCTCGCCCACCGAGTAGCCGCCAATGCCGTAACCGGGGAAGTCGCCGCACTCCTCCAGATGGCGCAGCGAGCGCAGGCGCAGATCCAGGTGCATGCCGCCCTGAACGATACCAAAGAGTGCCTGGTCATCGCGGGTATGCGCCTTATAGCAGCGCTCGGCCCACATGCTCGACAGCTCCACGGCGCGCTCAACGTAGGAGCGCGTGGCGGGATAGCCCGGGCACTGGTCGAGCTGCATGCAGATGTCGGAGCCGAGCTTCATGGCGATTTCCATGTTGTCCTCGGGCGTCCAGAACACGTGGCGACCGTCGTAATCGTTGACGATAAAGCGCACGCCCTCGTCGGTGAGCTTGACGGCGTCGTTGTGGCTGAACACCTGGAAACCGCCGGAATCAGTAAGGATGGGGCCATGCCAGTTCATAAACGTGTGCAGTCCGCCCAGCTCGGCGATGGTGTCCTCGCCGGGACGCATGGACAGGTGGTAGGTGTTGGCAAGCACGATCTGGGCGCCGAGCTGTTTGACGGTCTCGGTAGGAATGCCCTTAACGTTTGCCTTGGTGCCCACGGGCATAAAAATCGGTGTCTCGATGTCGCCGTGCGGGGTGTGCAGCACGCCGGCACGCGCATGCGTCGTCGGGTCCTCGGCGATCAGGTCAAATTTAAAAAGGTTCTGGTCCATAAACTGGAACTCCTTGGTTGCGGTTCATACGCAAACCATTATACGGGCAACCCGCAAGAAGCACCGACTCGACAGAAACTGGCGCAAAGGAAACCTGCCCCCTTGCACCAATACACCAATGCACCAATGCACCAGGATAAAAAATGATCCGTTTTCCTCCGTCCCCAACGGATCATTTCCGACAGCCACAGCAACGCCGATGCTATGGCACCGACAGCGAAAACCCGCCAGAGCGAGCAAGGTGCCTTCAAGCAAAATGGCGCCGCAGGTTGAGCATAAGTCAGACACTATGACCCAATCCGAAGGCACGGAAACGACAGGAGCCCCCGCTCGTGA
>CABPWH010000091.1 GCA_902461085.1 uncultured Collinsella sp.
GCTGGGTCCCGGGGCCCGCGGCCGGGTGGACGGCACCGAGCCGTACGCTTGAACTGAGAAGGGGGAGGCCTCGCGGCCTCCCCCTTTTTTGCGTTATATACACGTTGTACTTTGGGACCTAGCTCCCCCGTATGCGCTCTTACTGTTTGGCTGTATTTTGAGTCCATCTAGTGTATTTGAGCGATAATTACTCGCATTGGCGTTAGGGAGGGCTTGATGTTTACCGAATTTGTCTTGGGCAATATTGCTTCGGGTAAGTCGACTGCCTGCCGCTATTTCGAATCTCATGGCGCTATGCTTATCGATCTGGATGAGCTTGCAAAATCTCTGTATGTGCCGGGCTCTGATATCGTCAATACTCTCGCGGATGAATTCGGTTGGGACATTTTGGATGAGGAGGGCGGCATTCGCCGCAGCATCCTCGCTTCTCGAGCTTTCGCTTCTCCTGATTCGGTCGCACGACTCAATGGCATCGTGCATCCCGTTCTGATTGAACAGCTTTCGCTTAGGATTCTCGATCCGGTTTGTTGTACGGTTTCATCTCCCCGTTACCCCTTTGCGGTGGTCGAGGTTTCTGCTCCGACTGGTTTTGAGGATGCATTTGGCTTGGCTGATGAAATTCTGGTCATTAGCGCCCCTTTGTCAGTTCGTCGCGAGCGCGCTATTCAACGTGGCATGGAGCCATCTGATTTCGATGCCCGTTCTGCTTGTCAGCCCGATGAGTCTGCGCTGTGCAATCTCGCTACAACGGTGATTGATAATGCCTCAGGCGATAATTCGCTCTTTGAGCAGCTTGACTCATGGCTTGCATGCCATGGGTTCGGGGATGTAGTGGATAAGGAGGAGGCTGATGCCTAAGACACGTTTCCTTACGTGGTATCGCCTTATACCGCTAGCTGCCGTTTTTGCCTTCGGCCTTATCTCATTCGTTTACTCGTATGCTCCTGCCGCTTTCTTTAAGCCGCTGTATCCGATTGACTACGAGGCGTATGTAAAGCAATCCAGTATTTCGCATAATCTGGATCCGTATCTGGTGTGCGCTGTCATTAAGTCTGAATCGAATTGGGATCCCGAGGCCGAGTCGAATCAGGGTGCTCAGGGATTGATGCAGCTGATGCCCGAGACTGCCCAGGATATGATCGCCAAGGGCCTTGTCGACGGTGGCGAGTATTCGGCCGACAACCTTAACGATCCGGCTACGAATATCGAGTTTGGCTGTGCGTATCTCTCGTATCTTCTAGCGTATTTTAACGGGTCGACTGACAGTGCCATTGCCGCCTATAACGCCGGCATGGGCAATGTCGACGGATGGGCGCAGCAGAGTACGTCGCTTCATAATGCAATCACCTTTCCCGAGACGCAGGCGTATCTGATTCGTGTCAATAATGCCTGGGCTCGCTACAAGACCCTCTATCCCGATCGGTTCGTATAGGACTATGCCTGCCGCCTGCGTATACTGCAGATATATGAGTTAGGAGTATCCATGGCGGAATTTGAAGTAGAACGCGTTGGTGGTGAACTTAAGCGCTTTGGCGTTGAAGGCTCTGACGTGCCGTTTAAGGTCGTGTCTCCCTATGAGCCTGCCGGTTCCCAGCCTAAGGCCATTGAGTCGCTTGTGCAGGGCGTGAGGGACGGAGACCGCTATCAGGTTTTGCTGGGCGTGACTGGTTCGGGCAAGACCTTCACGATGGCAAAGACTATTGAGGCCCTGGGAAAGCCGACGCTGGTCATGGCTCCGAATAAAACGCTCGCCGCTCAGCTTGCGAGCGAGCTCAAAGAGTTCTTTCCCAACAACGCTGTGGTCTACTTCGTCTCGTACTACGACTACTATCAGCCCGAGGCGTATGTGCCGCAAAGCGATACATATATCGAGAAAGACTCCTCGATTAACGAAGAGGTTGAGATGCTGCGACATCAGGCGACCGCATCGCTGCTCTCTCGACGCGATGTGATCGTTGTCGCATCGGTCTCGTGTATCTATGGCATTGGCTCTCCTGAGGACTATGCGGGTCTGGCTCCAAACGTCGACAAGAAGGTGCCGCTCGAGCGCGATGACTTTATCCATGCACTTATCGACATTCAATATGATCGCAATGACTATGACCTGGCACGCGGCACGTTCCGCGTGCGCGGCGATGTTGTCGACGTGTATCCGCCTTATGCCGAGCATCCGTTGCGGTTTGAGTTCTTTGGCGACGAGGTCGAGCTGATTGCCGAGATCGATGAGGTCACCGGTGAGATGCTTCGTGAGTACGAGGCCATCCCCGTATGGCCGGCATCGCACTACGTGACCGAGAAGCCGAAGGTCAAGGCGGCTCTGAAATCGATCAGCGAAGAGTGCGAGAAGCGCGTGGCGGAGCTCAAGGCGACCGACAAGTTGCTCGAGGCGCAGCGTCTGCAGCAGCGCACCGATTATGATCTTGAGATGCTCGAGACGATGGGCTTTTGCAACGGCATCGAGAACTACTCGCGTCATCTGGACGGTCGCAAACCGGGTGAGCCGCCGTTTACCCTAATCGATTACTTTCCCAAGGATATGCTCTGCATCATCGATGAGAGCCATGTGACGGTGCCGCAGATTCGCGGCATGCACGAAGGTGACCGCTCGCGTAAGGTGACGCTGGTGGAACACGGTTTTCGCCTGCCCTCCGCGCTCGATAACCGCCCGCTTCGTTTCGATGAGTTTGAGGCAAGGATACCCCAGTTTATCTATGTTTCGGCCACGCCGGGCGACTACGAGCTGCGGGTGAGCCAAAACGACGTGGAGCAGATTATTCGTCCGACCGGCCTGCTCGACCCCAAGATTGACGTGCGTCCAGTACGCGGCCAGATTGACGATCTTGAGGACGAGATTCGCGAGCGCGTTGCCCGCAAGGAGCGCGTGCTGGTGACCACGTTGACCAAGCGCATGGCCGAGGACCTGACCGACCATCTGCTCGACGCGGGCATTAAGGTCAATTACATGCACTCTGATACGGCGACAATGGACCGTGTCGAGATCCTGCGAACGCTGCGCGAGGGCAAGATCGATGTTCTCGTTGGCATCAACCTGCTTCGTGAGGGCCTGGATCTTCCCGAGGTCTCACTGGTGGCAATTCTCGACGCCGATAAGGAAGGCTTCTTGCGCAACCGCCGTTCGCTGATTCAGACGATTGGCCGCGCGGCCCGTAACGCCGATGGCGAAGTCATCATGTATGCGGACGTTGTGACCGATTCGATGAAAGAGGCCATCGAGGAGACGCGGCGCCGCCGCGAGATTCAGATGGCATATAACGAAGAGCATGGCATTGTGCCCAAGACGGTGCGCAAGGCCATCAACGACATCTCAAGTTTTATTGCCGAAGCCGAAAAAACCGTGGGTTCCAAGGGGCGCTCGAAGGGCGACTCCCTTGGCCATGGCGCATTCTATACGCCCGATGAGTCGGGCGAGGGCGGCGTGCCGGAAACGGTGGCACCCGAGCAGACACTTGCGGAGCAGTTGGAAGAACTGCCGCATGACGAGCTTGTGCGGATCGTCGAAACCATGGAAGAGGATATGCGCAACGCTTCTGCCGCCATGGACTTTGAGGAGGCGGCGCGCCTGCGCGATGCCGTCGTTCAGATTCGGGCGATGCTCGAGGGTGCGTCTGAGGACGAGACGATCGAGCGCTTACGTTCGCAGGCCCGCAAGGGTTCCACGTTCGCATCGGGCAGAAAACGCCAGGGTGCACGGTTTAAGAAATAGCGAACAGGCCCCGAGTTCCCTGTGGAGCTCGGGGCCTGTGTCTTTTGCGTGCTGGAATTCGTGCGCTAGAGGTCTGCGATCAGGGCTTCGGCACAACGAATGCCGTCGGTGGCCGCGCTCATGATGCCGCCGGCATATCCAGCCCCCTCACCGCAAGGGTAGAGTCCCGGGGTCGACACGGCATGGCACGTTCGGTCTCGGGTGACAGTAACCGGTGAGCTCGAACGAGTCTCCACGCCGGTAAGAACGGCATCGGGGCGGTCATAGCCTCGTAGCTTTTTTCCGAGTAGAGGAAGTCCCAGGCGGAGCGACTCGATGATATGCTGCGGCAGGGCTTCGTCAATTGCCGTCCAGGTCACACCGAGCGGATAGGTGGGCTTTACCTTTCCGGGCGCCTTGCTGGCGCGTCCTGCGAGGAAATCTCCGACGAGTTGTGCCGGTGCGTTCCAGTTGGAACCACCCAGGCGATAGGCGGCCGCCTCGCAGGCACGCTGGAGCTCGATGCCGGCGAGCGGGTCATCGTTGGGAAGGTCCTCAGGCGTGACGTTAACGAGCAGGGCGGCGTTTGCGTTGCGTCCGTCGCGGGCATTGAGGCTGGCGCCGTTGACGCACAGGTGGCCCTGCTCGGAAGAGGCGGCGACAACCTGCCCGCCGGGGCACATGCAAAACGAGAACACGCTGCGGCCGTTGGGAAGATGGGCGACGAGCTTGTAGGGGGCTGCTCCGAGGGCAGGATGCCCCGCCGAGGCTCCATATTGGGCTCGGTCGATGTCGCGCTGCGGATGCTCGATGCGAACGCCCATGGCAAAGGTCTTTTGTGCGAGGGCCACGTTGTGGTCCTTAAGGAGCTCAAAAATATCGCGAGCAGAATGCCCGCAGGCGAGGATGAGGTGCTTTGTCTCAATTGGCTCGTAAGCGGCGTCTTGGGACGATTGGACATCGATACCGGTGATGGCGCCAGACGCGTCGATGCGAATGTCGACGAGCTTTGTTCGATAACGGACGACACCTCCGAGCTGCTCGATGCGCTGGGATATAGCGGTGACAACCGTGGGAAGGATGTCGGAGCCAATGTGCGGCTTGGCATCCCACAGAATATCGCGGGGCGCGCCCGCCTCGACGAAGGTTTCGAGGATAAGGCGATGGGCGGGATTTTTGGTTCCCGTATTGAGCTTGCCGTCCGAGAAGGTCCCCGCGCCGCCCAGGCCAAACTGGATATTGCTCTCGGGGTCGAGGATGCGCTCCTTTAGAAAGAGATCGATCGCATGCGAGCGGCGAAATGCTGGGTCGCCGCGCTCGATGAGCAAGGGCTTAAGACCCGCTTCGGCAAGGGTGAGCGCAGCGAAAAGGCCAGCGCATCCGGCGCCGACAACGACAGGGCATTCTTGAGGTGCGTCGGAGACGGGGGAGGGGAATGAAGACCCATCGTCTTCTATCGCGCGTACGCGCGAGCGGTCACGCTCGGCAATGCTGTCGATCGCTTCTCGCTCGAGGTGGAGACTAGTCAGCTCAACACGAAAGCTCAGGATAAAATGGACGTCTCGTTTTTTGCGAGCGTCGATTGACTTGCGGTGGAGCTCGATGGACTTGATCTCGGAGTCCTTGCAACGTAGGACGCGCTTGGCGACTCGCTTGCCAACAATGAGGCAGGCATTTTCATCGCCGGCTTCATCGAGCGAAGCGTTGACTTGGGTGATTTCGATCATCGAGGTCTCCTTAGAGGCAAGAAAGAGGCCGTCCGGTATCCCAGACGGCCCGAATGCGTTTTTGATTATAGACTGCGCGGCTACAGGCTGCTTGCAGCGCGAATGCCCGAGAGCCATGCCCACGCAAGGTTAAAGCCTCCGCAATCGGCGTCGATGTCGAGCGCTTCGCCACAGACGTAAAGCGGGGCGTCGACAACGCTGCGCGCGCGTAGACTGGGTGTTGAGATACTCTCGACAGATACGCCACCACGCGTGACCTGCGCCGAGCGCTCCTCGGCTGTTCCCTCGACGAGCAACTTAAAGTGCTTGAGGATCGAGACCAGGTGGATGACATCGTTGGAGCCTGGATGGCACTGCTCGAACGCCGTGCAGACGACGCGGGAGAGTTGCGGGGCGAGCATGCCGTCGAGCCAACGGGGATCGCGGGGCGAAAAGCCGCCGAGCAGCTCAACGCGCCGGTTGAGCATATCGAGCAGCTCGTCTTTGGAGAGGTCGGGGAAAACGTCGAGCAGGATCGTATCACCGCGCTGGATACGACGGGAGAGGTTGAAGACAGCGACGCCCGAGATGCCGAAGGCTCGAAACAGTACTTCACCGTCTTCGTGCCAGAGCTCACTATGGTTACGGGTGAGCGTCAAGCGGGCGCGGACGCGCAGACCATCCAACGTCTTGAGTGCCGCCCGATCGCCAACGACCGTTGCCGATACGGGGCAGAGGATGGGGCGCAGCGAGGTGAGGGGGAGGCCAAACGTATCGGCGATACCGGTGGGGTTGCCGCCCGTGGCGATAATTACGGCATGTGCCTCCAGGGCCTCGTTCTTGCGAGGGACATCGGCGAGCGCTTTCCGAAGCGAGCGGAGCTCCGATTTTCGGTCGTCGTGCTTCTTTGCCTTGAGTGCCCGCGCTGGACGGTCTATTTGGAGTGTCCAGCCTTCGGAAGCTTTGTGCGCCGAGGCAACGTTGGCTCCGCAGATTAAGATGATACCTAGGCGGTCGCAAACGTTGAGAAGCGCGTCGCGCACCGATTCGGCGCGAAGGGAGCGCGGGTACAGCCGGCCTTCCTCGGAGGTTGTCATGATGCCCAGCGAGGAGAAGAAACCCATAAGCTCTTGTTCGGGCCGGGGGCCCATAACGGATTCAACGAATGCGGGGTGGTTATACCGCTGTGGATCAATCGATTCGTTGGAGAGGTTGCAGCGGCCGTTGCCGGTCGCAAGGAGCTTAAGGCCGCAGGCGACATCGCGCTCAACGATGCAGACGCTTTTGCCAGCTCGTGCGGCCGTAATGGCGGCGGCGAGGCCGGGCACACCGAAGATCGAGGT
>CABPWH010000092.1 GCA_902461085.1 uncultured Collinsella sp.
GGACTTGCAGCGACGGACCTCAGGACGCTCTTACACCACGTCTGCGCGCGCGACCCCCAGGGGAGGCGGTTCGAGGGCCGTGGAACAAAAACGGGGGCGCAGGTTGTCCTGCGCCCCCGTTCTCGGGCGTTATTCGTTCACTGCGGCAGAATTTACGCCGCCTCGTCGAACTGCGAGTTGTACAGATCGGCGTAGAAGCCGCCTTGGGCGAGCAACTCGTCGTGCGTGCCCTTCTCGACGATATCGCCGTCGCGGATTACTAGGATCACGTCGGCGTTGCGGATCGTGGACAGGCGGTGCGCGATGACAAAGCTGGTACGGCCCTGCATCAGTGCATCCATGGCACGCTGAATAAGCTCCTCGGTACGAGTGTCGACGTTGGAGGTCGCCTCGTCCAAAATCAGCGCCGGGCGGTCGGCCAAAATGGCGCGGGCAATGGTCACGAGTTGGCGCTGACCCTGCGACAGGTTGGTGCCCTCCTCGTTGATCATAAAGTCGTAGCCGCCGGCGAGCGTATGGATAAAGTGATCGCAGCGTGCGGCGCGTGCAGCGGCCTCGACCTCGTCATCGCTTGCATCGGGGCGTCCGTAGCGGATGTTCTCGCGGATGGTGCCGTTAAACAGCCAGGTATCCTGCAGCACCATGGCAAACTCGCCGCGAAGTGCCGCACGGTCCCAGTCGCGCACGTCGATGCCCTCAACGCGCAGCGAGCCGCCGTCCACGTCGTAAAAGCGCTGCAGCAGCTTGATGAGCGTGGTCTTGCCGGCGCCGGTGGGGCCGACGATGGCGATGGTCTGGCCGGGCTGCGCCTCGCAGCTAAAGTCGTGGATGATGGTCTTGTCGGGCGTGTAGCCAAACTTGACATGGTCAAACTCCACGTGACCGGGGCGCTTCTCGGGGATCTGCGCGTCGGCCTTCTGCTCCTCTTCGGGCGCGGCCAGGAACTCAAAGACGCGCTCGGTGGCAGCTGCCATCGACTGCATCGTGTTGCTCACGTTGCCCAGCTGCTGCACCGGCTGCGTAAAGTTGCGCACGTACTGAATGAAGCTCTGAATATCGCCGGGCGTGGCATTGCCGGTCAGCGCGAGCTGCGCGCCCACTACGACAACGCCCACGTAACCCATGTTGCCCACCAGGCTCATAAGCGGCATCATCAGGCCCGACAGGAACTGCGAGCGCCAGCCACTAATAAACAGGCGGTCGTTTTGGCGGTCGAACTCCTCGATCGAGGCCTCGGCGCGGTCGAACACCTGAATGACGTTCTGGCCGGCAAAGTCCTCCTCGATAATGCCGTTGACGGCGCCCAGAACCTGCTGCTGCTCGCGGAAGTACGGCTGCGAAAAGTGAATCATCACCATCAAGATAATCGCGGCGGCCGGCAGCGTGAGCACGGTGACGCCGGTGAGCGGCAGGCTGATCGACAGCATCATGACGAGCACGCCGATAATCTGTGTGACGGACGTAATAAGCTGCGTCACGCTCTGGTTGAGCGACTGCCCCAACGTATCGACGTCGTTGGTGATGCGGCTGAGCACGTCGCCCTTGCTGTGACCGTTGAAGTAGCTCATCGGTACGACGGCGATCTTGGCGGCAATCTCCTTGCGCATGCGGTAGCAGATCTTTTGCGTGACACCGGTCATGAGCCAGCCCTGGATCAGACTGCAGGCAGAGCTCGCCAGATACAGGCAGAGCAAAAAGCCGAGCGTCTTGGCGATCCAGTTAAAGTCGACATCGCCGGTGCCGTTGACCTTGGCAACCAGGCCCTCGAACAGCTTGGTCGTAACCTGACCGAGCACCTTGGGTCCCACAATATTAAAGATGACCGAGCACACGGCAAAGGCGATGGCGGCAAACACGGCAATCTTGTGCTGCCCAATATAGCCGAGCAGCTGCCTCATGGTGCCCTTAAAGTCCTTGGCCTTTTCGCCGCGACGCATGCCGCCCATGCGGCCCATGGGACCACGCTGGCGGGTGGGCTTGGGAATCTGAGTCTTGGTCTCGTCTGCCATTAGCGCTCGCCTCCTTCCGTGACGGCTGCAATTTCTTCTTGGGTAAGCCCCAGCTCCTCGGCAGAAAGCTGCGACTGTGCGATCTCCAGGTACGCCGGGCAGCTGCGCAGCAGCTCCTCGTGCGTACCGGTGCCCACCACGTGGCCGTCGTCGAGCACGATGATCTGGTCGGCGTGCATGATGGTCGCGATGCGCTGGGCCACGACCACGAGCGCGGCGTCAGTAACGTTTTTAGCCAGCTCCTCGCGCAGACGCGCGTCGGTCTTGTAGTCGAGGGCGCTAAATGAGTCATCGAACACCACGACCTCGGGCTTCTTGGCCAAGGCGCGGGCGATGGCCAGGCGCTGGCGCTGACCGCCCGAAACATTGGAGCCGCCCTGGCTGATGGGGGAGTCGTAACCGCCCTCGCGCTCGGCGATAAAGTCCTCGGCCTGTGCGATGCGCGCTGCCTGGTGCATGTCATCATCGCTTACCATGTCGCCGGCAAACTTGAGGTTGCTCTCGACGGTGCCCGAGAACAGGCGACCCTGCTGAGGAATATAGCCAATGCGGCGGCGCAGCTCGGAAAGGGTCATATCGCGCACGTCGATGCCGTCAAGCGAAATGCTGCCGCCCGTGACGTCGTACAGGCGCGGAATCAGCTGTACAAGCGTGGACTTGCCCGAACCCGTGGAGCCGATGATGCCGAGCATCTGACCGGCATGTGTGATGAAGTTTACGCCGCTGATGACATCGGCGCGGGCATCGGGATACTGGAAGCTCACGTCGTGGAAGGTGAGCTCACCGCGCGGCGCGCTGGCCGCGGGCAGTTTGGGCGAGACGGGGTCGTTGATGCTGGTGGGGCAAGTGATGACCTCTTCCACGCGCTCGGCTGCGACCTCGGCGCGGGGCAGGATAACCGAAACCATGGTGAGGATCATAAACGCCATGACGATCTGCATGGTGTAGGAGATAAACGCCATCATGTTGCCGACCTGCATCACGCCGTCGGACACGCCCTGCGCGCCAAACCAGACGATAAGCACGGTGATGCAGTTCATGACGAGCATCATGAGTGGCATCATAAAGCTCATGGCGCGGTTGGTGTAGAGCTGCGTGGTCATTAGGTCGAGCGAAGCCTTGTCAAAACGCTCGAGCTCATGCTCTTCGCGGTTGAACGAGCGGATGGGCATAAGGCCGTCGAGCAGCTCGCGGGCGGTAAGGTTCACGCGGTCCACAAAGCTCTGCATCTTTTTGAACTTGGGCATGGTGAGGCCCATGAGCACGCCGACAACGGCCGAAACCGCGATGATGGCCACGGCGATGGTCCACTCCAGGCCGGTGTGGTTGGCCAGGACGCGCATGACGGCGACGATGCCCATGACGGGGGCCATCAGGCACATGCGGATAAACAGGGTTGCGGCCATCTGGATCTGCTGAATGTCGTTGGTGCAGCGGGTGATGAGCGAGGCCTGGCTAAACTTGCCCACCTCGGCCGGCGAGAAGTGCATAACCTTGTTGAAGGTCTCGCGGCGTAGGTCGCGGGCGATGGAGCAGGCGGTGCGCGATGCCACGGCACCGGTCAGGATGGTGGCGACGAGCGACACCAGGCACAGCCCAAACATCGTGGTCGCCATGCGGCTCAGGTAGGCGTTCTGCACGTCGGCTGGGTCGATGCCCTGTGCCTTGTACTCGTCCTGTACATAGCTCACGGCGCGCTGGGTGACGATGGAGCCCGACATGGAGCCCATTTTGTCCGCCATCTGGTTGGCGCCCTCGATGAGCTTGCTCTGGTCGATCAGACCGCCTTCAACGCCTGGGCGCAGACTCTTCATGGTGATCTTGCCGCCGTCGGCATCAATCTGCTTTTGCATGTTCTGCGCCGCTGCGGCCTTCTGCTGCATCTCGGCGAGCTGCTCGGGCGTCATCGCCGCCATCTGCTCGGGCGTGGGCATGGCCCGGGCGCCGCTGTTGTCTTTCTCACCGGACGTGCCCATCATGTCGCCCATGGAGTTGGCATCGATGCCCTGGTTGAACGAAAGGACGACAGTCTCGGGCAGGCTCATGATGTCGGAAATCTTGCCGCCGTCGGCGCGCTCCTCCTCGGTGCCCTTGTACGTTCGAATGCCGTTATTGTCCGCCTTGCTAAACACGGCCTCCACAGCCTTGGCGTCCTTGGTGCTCATAAAGAGTTCGAGGTCGTCGAGCGATTCGGCGCGAATGGTGTCGGGCACGGGCGAGGCGATGCCGCCTTGCTGCACGCCCACGTCGACGATGTCGCTCATATAGGTAGGCAGTGCCAGATCGGCGTTGCAGCTGATTACGATAAGCACGATAGCTGCGAACAGTGCCAGGATATGCTTTTTAAAGAGCTTGAGAATCCTCACTCGGCATCTCTCCTTTCTTGATTACGGTCGATAATTTCGTTGGCACGCCTTAGAAGACGCACCATCTCTTGGGTATCTGTTTCGCCGAGCTGCTCGAGGAAGGCCGCGGTGCGGTCCTCGAATTCCCGACGTTTGATTTCGATAACCTGGAATCCTTTGTCGGTCACCGTGACGTGTACGCGACGACGGTCGGTCTTTGAGTGCTCGCGCTCGACCCAGCCCTTGGCCTCGAGGGCGCGCAGGATATTGGCGATGCGGGCGCTCGAGACCCAGGCGCGATCAGCGAGTTCGCTCGGCGTGAGCGAGCCGCCGGCGCGCATGAGGGCGCGCATGACGGCCATCTCGCCACCCAGAGCCTGGTCGGCAAAGCGCGAAACGCGCTGGTGCATGCTGCCAAACTCGGTAAAGAGCTGACGCCCAAGCTCATGGAAATCGGTATCTTCCACCGAAAACCCCTAACACTAGAAACTATTTTCGGTGGAAGATGATACCACCGCTCAACCATCCCATTCGGTGGATTTCTAGGCATGTCCCAAAAATCTACTTGGCCGCTAGGCAATATTAAGAGTGCATTAAGACTTAAAATCATTCAATTGCTGAAGCGTTTCAAAGAACTATTATGCACGCGGTTAGGCGAGGGGTTGTCACCACCATGACGACTGGGACTCATATAATCGCCACGTGCGATGCTCCAACTTCCCGCAAGGAGACACCTTACATAAAGGGGGATGGAGTCATGGCATTTGACTTCACGGGCAAGACCGCGATTGTCACGGGCGGCACTCAGGGCATTGGCCTCGAGATCGCCAAGGGCATCGTCGCGGGCGGCGGACATGTCGCGCTCATCGCAAGGAACGCTGCTAAGGGCGAGGCCGCTGTGGCCGAGCTTGGCGAGGGCAACAAGTTCTATCAGCTCGATGTCGCCGATGCGCCCAAGGCGCGCGAGACCGTCGAGCAGATTTTTACGGACCTGCCGCAAACCAACATCCTGATCAACTGCGCTGGCGTCATCAGCACCAAGAAGTTCGACGAGATCGATGACACCGAGTGGCGTCGCACCATCGACATCAACCTCAATGGTACGTTTACCATGATGAATGCCGTGTACCCGCACTTTAAGGCGGCCCATGCCGGCACTATCGTCAACGTGAGCTCTGTTGCTGGCAAGATCGGCGGCGGCCTGCTTGGCACCGCTGCCTACGCGAGCTCCAAGGCCGGTGTTAACGGTCTAACCAAGGCAGTCGCCAAGGAAGGCGGCAAGTTTGGCGTTCGCTGCAACGCTGTATGCCCGTCGCTCACGCTTACCGATATGACCTCGATCCTCTCTGACGAGAACTCTCAGCGCATCATCAACGGTATTCCTCTGGGTCGTGCCGCCCAGGCCAGCGAGCCTGCGCAGATGGTGCTCTTCTTTGCCTCCGACCTCGCCAGCTTCGTGAACGGCGAGATCGGCGACTGCGACGGCGGCATCGTCCTGGACGGGTAATACCCCACGACGATTATTCGGCGACGGCTCCTGCGACTCGGGACCGTCGCCTTCTTTCTGATATAGGCGCGTGCGGCTACGATTCGCATGCATCCAAAGGAGATATATATGAGTGAATCGACTGCGGTGGAGGCGCCGGCGGCAAAGGAGCCGTTCTTTAAGATGTCCTCCATCCCGGGTGCCAATATTTTGGTGCCGCTTTTGTTGGGCTGCCTGCTCAACACGCTATTCCCCGACCTGTTTAAAACGCTCGGCAGCTTTACGCTTGGCATGACCCAGCAGGGTGCAGGCCCGCTCGTGGGCGCTTTTTTGCTTATCGTCGGTACGACGATTTCGTTTAAGAGTGCTCCTGCCGCCGCTGCCCGCGGTGCCATCATCATCGCCGTCAAGCAAATCGTGGTCGTTGCCGTGTCGCTGCTCATCCTTTATGTGTTCAACGACAACCTGTTTGGCATCTCTGCCATGGTGATGCTGGCGGCTTGCACCGGCGCCAACAACGCTATGTACGCTGGTCTGATGGGCACCATGGGCAATGAGGCCGAGCGTGGCGCTGTCGCAATCACCACGCTCGTTGTCGGCCCTCCGGTCACGATGATCGTGCTCGGCGCTGCCGGCCAGGCTCCGATCGGCTGGTCGCTCGTGGGTGCCATCCTGCCGATCGTCGTCGGCATTATTCTGGGCAACCTCTTCCCGAG
>CABPWH010000093.1 GCA_902461085.1 uncultured Collinsella sp.
GTCGCGCCCTTGAAGTTGAACGTCAGATTGTCCAAATGCGGCCCGCGCAGCGTCGGCCGGTCCGCCGTTCGTTAGAACGGTGGAACTAAATCAACTTAAAGCCCTTGCGCTTGCCCACGGAGAGGGTGTCGCCCAGCTTGAGGGCGCTGGGGTCGATGTTGTAGCTCTTGGGAGCCACGGCCTTGCCGTTGATCTTGACGCCGCCGCCGTCGATATCGCGACGAGCCTGGCCGGCGCTCGCCGAAAGACCCAGGTCCTTGAGCAGGCCAGCGAGGTAGATCTGGCCCTCGTCGTTGACGGTCAGCTCAACGTGCTTCTCGGGGAAGTCGGCAAGCTGACCCTCCTTGAACACGCGGTCGAACTCGGCCTGAGCCTCGTCGCCGGCACCGGCGCCGTGGTAGGTATCGCACAGGTCTCGACCCAGGGCGCGCTTGAGCTCATAGGGGTCGGCAGAGCCGTCGGCCAGAGCAGCGTCGATCTTGTCGACCTCGGCCGGGGTGAGCGAGCTCGCCAGACGATAGTACTTACCGATCATCTCATCGGGGATGGACATGGTCTTGCCGAACATATCCTTGGGTGCGTCGGTCAGGCCGATGTAGTTACCGTAGGACTTGGACATCTTACGGACGCCATCGGTGCCCTCGAGCAGCGGCATGGTGAGCGCGATCTGGGGCTCCATGCCCATCTTCTCCATGAGCTCACGGCCGGCGAGCAGGTTGAAGAGCTGATCGGTGCCGCCCATCTCGACGTCGGCCTTGATCTGCACGGAGTCGAAAGCCTGCATCACGGGATACAGGAACTCATGCAGGGCGATCGGCGTCTGAGACTGGTAGCGCTTGGTAAAGTCGTCGCGCTCGAGGATGCGGGCGACGGTGAACTTGGAGCACACCTGCAGCAGACCGGCCAGATCCATCGAAAGGATCCAGTCACCGTTGTGCACGATGGTGGTCTTCTCGGGATCCAGGATCTTCATGGCCTGGCTCACGTAGGTCTCGGCATTGGCCTCGATCTGCTCCTGCGAAAGCTGCGGACGGGTGGAATTCTTGCCCGAAGGGTCGCCAATCAACGCGGTACCGTTGCCGATGATGAGGGTGACGTTGTGGCCCAGGTCCTGGAACTGACGCATCTTACGCAGCGGCACGGCGTGGCCCAGGTGCAAGTCGGGGCTGGTGGGGTCGACGCCGAGCTTGATGTTGAGGGGCTCGCCCTTCTCAAGCTTCTTGCGAAGGTCGGCCTCGGGAACGATCTGCGCGGCGCCCGAGGTGATGATACGCATTTGCTCGTCAACAGACAGCATTGGGTATCCTCCTTTTGCTATAGCACCCTCGCCGAAAACGGCGGTGCTGGAAGTCCATAAACTCTCTTATGATAACAAACTGACGCGACGCGGCACCTACGACAGGAAAATCCTCGTCCTGCCGCATGCGTCAATGGCAACTGGCAGACGTGTACCGTCACGCTCGACCAGATAGCGTACCTGCCGACGACGCAAGCAGTCGCGGCAATGGACCTGTCCCGTCGCATCGGTGGCGCAGACGCCCTCGGCGGTCAGCAGGCAGTGCTCGCACACCATAAGCTCGGGACGGTCGGCGTCGACCGGACCCAAGACGCCGGGTTCAGCAGCCAGTTCGGCAATACGCTCCGCATCATTGCCGAGCAACTCGGCCGGCAAGTACACCCGCCCCGCACCGAGTCCGCGCAGCCAGGTAAGCGTGGCCCGATTCGCGCAGAACACCGGCGCCGCCACGTCAAACGTCACGCCCAGCTCGCGAGCGATCACCACCTGTCCCAGGTTGCGGCAGACGACGCGCCCGGCACGCTGCATCAGTGAGCGGGTCCGGTCAGCGTCACCTGTGCGGTACACCTCGTCAAGCACCACAACGGCGTCGGACAAATCGAGTTCTCCGCGCGGGTCGGCATCCATCAGCTGCCAAGCAAAAACCATGCGAGCGGGAACCGCGCACCCCACCAACTCCGTCGACGCACCGCCATCCACCGCAACGTCCTCAAAGGGCAGTACCTCAACGGCACGTGCAACGGGCGCAATCGCATCCGCCTCGGCCCGCATGCGCTCCAACACCGCCGTCGTCTGATCCAACACGCCGGCGCTGCGAATCAGGTACACCTCGCAGCCCGTGTCCACCTTACGCTTGCAATGCACGACGACGCGCTTCCCCGCTGCGGCATCCACCGGGCAGGGCACCTGCGGCCAGCGCTTGGGCACATCGGGACGCGCGTCGACACCCGGATAGAACCGAATCTCGAGCGTGTCACCCGCCGCCACGGCGGCGTCGAGCTCAACGGTCACCTCTTCGTGGCCCACAGCGACCAAGCGTCCCACGCGCACGCCCTGGTTAATTGCGCGCTCAAAGCTCATCAGCTCGGCACCCGAACGCCCTCTCAGGTACGCATCGGTAAACCCACGGTTAAACGACCTTCCCAGCTCGCGCTCAAGCTCTTCCACGGCACCGGGGTCCCACGCGCCGTCGCACAGCATATCGAGTGCCCGGCGCCACACCCGCACCACGTTGAATACGTAATCGGGGTTCTTCATGCGTCCCTCGATCTTGAGCGACGCCACACCGGCATCTATAAGCTCGGGCAGATGCGCAATACCCAGATAGTCGCGCGGGCACAGCAGGCGATCTCCCTCGACGGCGACAACGCTCTGTCCCGCCTCGTCCACCAGGTCGTACGCCAGACGGCACGGCTGCGTGCAGTCGCCGCGCATCGCCGAGCGCCCACGCCGCAGGGCCGAGAACTCGCACGCCCCCGAATAGCCGATACAAATCGCACCGTGGCAGAATACCTCGATGGGCACGCCCGTGGCACATAACGCCGCAATCTCGTCGACCGTCAGCTCGCGTGCCGTCGTCACGCGCTCGACCCCCAGCTCATCGGCGGCAAGCCGCACGGCACCCTCACTATGAGCGCCCGCCTGCGTGGACAGGTGAATCTCGACCCCGGGAATCGCCGCGCGCAGCGCGCAGGCCAACCCGGCATCGGCGACAATCAGAGCATCGGCGCCCAGCTCCAGTGCATGAGCTCCCAACGCCACCGCGTCGGACAACTCATCGTCAAACACGAACACGTTGAGCGTCACGTACACACGCACGCCATGGGCATGCGCCACGGCGCAGCCGCACGCAAACTCGTCATCCGTAAAGCCATGGGCGCTCACACGGGCGTTAAAGCCGCCCAACCCCGCATAGATGGCATCGGCACCCGCGGCGATGGCCGCAAGCATCTGGTCGAGTCCGCCCGCCGGCGCCAGCAGCTCGGGCAGCGCCGCACCGGCAGCATCCAATCCAGTCTCGTATTGTCCGCTCGGCCCCATCGTCCGAATCGCCATCGACAAACTCCTTACCAAGGTATGCATTCACTCTGAAAAATGCCGCCTTCCAGCATACACGAGGCCTCGCGCACCCCGTTTGGTTTATCGTGTAATAACTTATGTCCATCCTGCCCCGACGGCACATCCGCCGTCGGGCACGACATACCTGGAGGTCAATATATGGGTCCTCGCCAACGACAGGGACGCAGCCGTTCAAAGACGCATGCTCTGCCCATAATCCTGCTCTCGTTTTTGGGCTTTTTGCTTATCGCGGGCGTGGCATTTGGCATCGGCATGGTCGGCAACGTCAACCGCTGGCTGTCCGATCTGCCCGACTACACCGACGCCAACGCGTATCTGGTGAGCGAGCCCACCGAGATCGTCGACTGCAACGGCAACAAGATCGCAAGCTTCTACACGCAAAACCGCAAGTCCATCACCAAGGACGAGGTCTCCCCCTACGTGCTGCAGGGCACCGTTGACGTCGAGGACGAGCGCTTCTACGAGCACGGCGGTATCGACCTGTGGGGTATCGCGCGTGCTGCGGTGGCAACCCTCGGCGGCGGGCACGAAGGCGCCTCGACTATCACCCAGCAGCTGGTGCGCAACACCATCCTGCAGGAGGAGCAGTTCGACTCGACCATCGAGCGTAAGGTGCGCGAGGCCTACATCGCCGTCAAGATGGAGGATATGTACTCCAAAGACGAGATCCTCATGATGTACCTCAACACCATCTATTACGGCCACGGCGCCTACGGCATCGAGGCCGCAGCCGAGACCTATCTGTCCAAGAGCGCCGCCGACCTCACCCTCAGCGAGGCCGCGCTGCTCATCGGCCTTCCCAACTCGCCCTCGCAGTACGACCCCACGGTCAACCCCGACCTAGCGCTGTCCCGTCGCAACAAGGTCCTCGACAACATGTTGCGCCTGGGCCACATCACGCAGGAGGAGCACGATGCCGCACAGGCCGAGCCCATCACCCTCAACGTGACCGAGATTTCGGGCAGCGGCGTCGACGTATACTCGCAGCCCTACTTTGTCGCCTATGTTAAGCAGCTGCTGGAGCAGGAGTTCTCGACCGACGTGCTCTTTAAGGGCGGCCTGACCGTCAAGACCACCATCGACCCCACGATGCAGCAGGTGGCAGAGAATGCCGTCCGCGAGCAGCTCGACACGCTCTCACTCGACGGCCTGGACATGGGCATGGTCGTCGTCGACCCCAAGACCGGCTACATCAAGTGCATGGTGGGCGGCTACGACTACAACGCCGACGAGAACCACGTAAACCATGCCACGGCCAAGCGTCCCGTCGGCTCCACCTTCAAGGCCTTTACGCTGGCAACTGCCATCCAAAACGGCATGAACCCCAACGTCACCCTCAACTGCAACTCGCCGCTCAAGGCCAAGGGCACCACGACCGAGGTCCAAAACTACGCCAACCATAGCTATGGCAACATCACGCTTAAGCAGGCAACGGCATACTCCTCCAACACCGGCTACATCCAGGTGGCAGAAGCCGTCGGCAACAGCAAGATCATCTCGCTCGTCAAAAAGCTCGGCATCGATCCCGCCAAGGACAACATCGAGGACGTTCCCGTCATGACGCTCGGCACCGGCTCGATCTCGCCGCTCGAGATGGCCGCCGCCTACGCGACGTTTGCCAACGGCGGCTACTATCGCCAGCCGATCGCCATCACCGAGATTGACTCTCGTACCGGTTCGGTGCTGTACCAGCACACGGACAATCCCTCACAGGTGCTTACCGAGGGCGAGGCCGCCGCGGTCACCGATGTTCTGTCCGGCGTCATGCAGGGCGGCGGTACGGGTGCTGCTGGCGCCCTGAGCGTCAACCAGCCCTATGCCGGCAAAACGGGCACCACCGACAACACCACCAACCTGTGGTTCTGCGGCTATACCCCGCAGCTGGCGTGCGCCCTGTGGACCGGCTATTCCGCGGGCGAGATCCCCATCCAAAAATACGGCACGGACCTGCTGGGCGACAGCACCAACCTGCCTGTCTTTAAGCGGTTTATGAACACCGTTCTGACCGGTACCGAACGCGAGGAGTTTGCGACCGGAACGGCGCCCACCTACAAGAACAACAGCGTCTGGAAGTTCTACGGCACCAACAACACCAAGAAGACGGAGAACGACGACAAGGACGAGAACGAGGACGAAGAGGAAACCACCACAACGACCACCACGACGACCACGACCACCGAGACCACGGGCGGCGACACCACCGGCGGCACCGGAACGACCGGTGGCTCGACGGGCGGCTCCACTGGTGGTTCGACCGGCGGCGATGGCGGCACGCCTACGCCTACGCCCACGCCTACGCCCACGCCTACGCCCACTCCCGACCCCTCGCCCACGCCTGACGATACTGTTGGCTAGAAATTCATCCGGCCATTAGCAACAAGGCCCCCGAGCAGCTTATTAAACTGCTCGGGGGCCCTTTTAGTTTAAAGCGACCTGGTGAACGGTCTTTATACCGGCAAACAATATAGGGGGTACCGACCAACGTCGATACCCCCTTACAAGCCACCATGTCACGCACACAGTGCCGAGCGCACGACCCGCACGCCTACTTGCGAGAATTGCTCAGCTTATTGATCAGCGCCTCGAGACGCTCGCCGTCCTCGGCCGTCTGGGCAATAACCAAAATCGTATCGTTGCCGGCAAGCGAGCCAAGCACATCGGGCAGCTCTGCCGCATCAACGGCGGCGG
>CABPWH010000094.1 GCA_902461085.1 uncultured Collinsella sp.
CGAGATAGCCCTCCTGGTCGAAATGCATGATCTCGATCTTCTCGGTTTCCTTCATTTGTCTCTCCTTTCTGGGGTTGTTTCCACATCCCCCATGCCAACGGGCATCAAAACCCGCTTACATTCCGTAACACTCGGCCGCTTTGGCCTTAAGCGCATTGACTGACTCTTCGTAGCCCTCTGCCTTGACCTCCATTTGCTTGGAGACGGCATCAAGATACGGGTGCACGTCCCATGACTTCAGACGCTCGGCTATCATGGCCGCAATCGTCTGGAAGAACACAAGATTGGGAATTGCGCTGAGCAGCGGAGCCACCTGAGGCACCGCAACCTCGTGAGCCCTACCCTTGGGATGGGCCGTGAGCAGCACCGTTTTTGTCGTAACGTTCGATAGCGCATCAGCGATATTCGCAAGACGCTCCGACCCCTGCGGATCGTCGACGATAAACACCAGATAGCCCGGAACGATCTGCATCTCGGGACCGTGGACGAACTCCTCGCCTTCGTGATGCATGGCAGGAATCTTGATGGTCTCGCTCAGCTTGAGGGCCGCCTCTTCGGCAACGCCATAGTTGGGGCCGTTGCCGACGACCATGGCGGGCGTGTGCTCAGAAAGCTCGAGCATGTGGTCTTGGACATATGCCTCGGCGGTCTTGCACATCACGGCATTGGCATGGATAGCCTCGCGCAGGTCGTCAAGACGCTGGGCAACGCCCTTGGCGTCAATCGTTCCGCGCGCCTGACCGCCGTAAATGCCAAAGAGCACCAGGTACTCAACGAGCACCTCGACGCCCAGAGTCACAAAGTCCACCGACTCGACGCCCACACCGTAGTCAAGAACGATGTCAGCGTGTTCCTTGATGGGTGCCTCGACGTTTGCCGTGAGCGCAACTGCAGCCATATCGTGTGCGCGCATGTAATCGAGCGCCGCAATCGTATTGGTCGAATAGCCACTCTGCGAAACGGCAATGTTGAGCACATGCTGCGGATAGGTGTGTTCAAAATCGACGAAGGCCTCGGGCGTCACAACGGACACCTGCATTTGCAGGGCATCTTGCAGGTAATCGCGGGCGCAATCGGCGGCATGGCGCGACGAACCCGAAGCAACGATGCGCAGCGCGTCAAAAGAACCGGACTGGAAAATATCAACGAGCTGCGCTACCAGCTCAGACGAACGCTCGAGGTTCTCCCCCATACGCACATGGGCAAGCTGAACGTAATCGAGCATCTTCATCGTCTCACCTCGTAACAAATCATTAGTATTTGATACCAATCACAGTTACAGGTTATGGCTTTTTGATACCTCTTTGTCGATTAATTTATCCCCATCGGCGAACGGTCGATTTTGAGCCCTGTAAGGTTGTATATACAGCTGACCCAACGATCAAAACTGGTTAGTTTCCCAGCCGTTATTCACAGAATACCAGCTAGTACGTATAGGTGTAGCCGCCCGTATCGCCACGATTGAAGGACTTTACATACTCGATAGCCTGACCGCTCGCGTCATAGCTCACGCATTCCAAAAGCAAAACAAGATCGCCCTGTTCCAGTCCAAGGAGGCCGGCATCTCGTGCGCCCAGCGCTTCGATATCGAGCTTTTCCTGTGCCATGACTGGCTTTCGGCCCAGCATCTCATAGGTCTCGTACAAACTGAAGACCGACACGTCAATATCTTCGATGGTTGGGAACAGCAGACAGGGAATCAGCGCCGTCTCAATCGATACGGGGCTACCGTTTATGCAGTTCAGGCGTCGAACGGAATAGAGCAGGTCGTCCTCGGCGATGCCAAACAGGTCGGCGTAATATGGCCCCGCATAACGCTTGGAACGCGCGAGAATACGGACGGACGGCTCGCCGCCCGAAGCACGGACCGATTCACGGAAACCGACCGTGCGTTCAAAAAAAGCAGGTACTTTCTGCGCCACAAAGGCACCTTTTCCCCGAACACGGCGAATCTGCCCGCGCCGAACCAGCTCATCGACAGCGCTTCGGATGGTCAAGCGTGTCGTACCAAATTCCTCGGCAAGGTCTTTTTCGGACGGAATCATGGAACCCGTGGGATATATACCGCGCTCGATACGTTCCTCGATGCGGCGTCGAATGCGCATATAAACCGGGGTGGCATCTACTGTTTCAGCCATTGTTCACCTGCCACGCTCCTCATGCCGTTCTCTTCGCCGTTATCGGCAAAGCGGAACTTTGTGGGCAAAATCACCGATTTGCAATGCTCCACAAAACGCATGTCCTTATCAAATTCGATCGAGCTCTCATAGAACACCGGCGTTCCCTCTTCTTGCTGGAGCAGCTCGGCCTCTTCGACGTTCAAACGCGAGATGGAGATATGCTCACGTCCATGCTCAACACGCACGCCACCTTCTTTGAGCAAGACATCGTAAAGGCTCTCGCACTCAAAATCGTGCTCGGGAAGCGATGGGCACAGGGACAGGTTAACGTGAGCCGTCTCGATTGACGCCGGCTCGCCCTCAATAAGTCGAACGCGCTGCATGCGGAGCAAAGGGGCGCCTACAGCCACCCCAAGCTTGTCGGCAAGCGTCTTATCCGCCTCGATGGTCCCGGTGGAAACCAGACGAGAAGAGGGGTGCAGGCCGGCAGTCCGCACAGCATCGGAGAAGTTATATGTTTCCTGAAAGATGTTCAGCGGCTTGGGAGGACACACATACGTGCCCGATCCGCGACGGCTCTCAAGCGTTCCACACGAGATGAGCCGCGTGATACCGGCACGCAACGCCGTACGCGAAACGCCAATCTCTTCGCACAGCACGCGCTCGGCCGGCAGGCGATCGCCGCCGGCAAGCTGATGGTGCTGGATATACCAAAGAATTCCCTCAACAGCACGATCTTTGGGGGGAATTGCATAAGATTCGCCTGCCATTGCACAGACTCCTCATTCAGAAACGTATGCCGCCAAAATTAGGCCAGCCCTCCCATGGCATCAAATTCGGCCTTGATCTTCTCGGCGACATTCCGATACGACTTATATAGACTTGACTCGCGTTTGACTTCGTCGGTCATAACGGGAATCTCTAATTTGGAAACCTCGTCTTTCCCCGTCTGAACCGCCACAACAACGCCCATACCAAGACACATATTGCGCTTGGCAGCGTTTATTTTCGCCGCCTTGGCAGGATTTGCCAGGATACGCTGGGCAAATTCCTGTTTAGAGACCGCTTCTTCGGCCTCCGGATCGCCCGCCTCGGCCACTTCGCACTGCAACACGTCCGCATAGTCAAAAATCTTCGGCTCGCCGCCGCGCTGATGCACGGCCCACTTGCGGCGCGTGGCGTCCTGGTAGATAGCCGGCAAAAATGTAAACCGCGGCGGGTCCAAAATCGTATCCGTGATGGTAAACACATCGGGATCAAAGGCATCCTGCGGGTTTTTCTTCTTGAACAGCCCCATATCAGCCTCCCGTACTAGCATTAAACAACTCAAGCTGAATATAGCACCAATTTCAAGCCGCTGCCTTACCCTATCGGTGCGCGGCGTCTAAGGCTCGCCCAGCGGAAGAGTTAACGGACGAGGGCCGGGGTGCCTGCCGGCAAATAGCGGACACTCCGCATGCAATCTATGCAAACAAACAAGTACGCTTAGCTACATTCGGTAAGTTCGAGCACGCTGCCCTTAATGATAAGCGCCGGCTCCAGGACGACCTCTTCGGCACGCCTGCCGCCCCTACCGGCAAGACGCTTGGACATGCAGCCAAAAGCATGCTCCGCAAGGACACCAGGATCCTGCTCAATCGCGGTCAGCGCCGGCTCAAAGAGAACGTCGGCCGCCGAGTTGTCATAGCTCACCACCGAGATATCGCCCGGGATGCTCTTCCCCATCTCGTGCAAGCGCTTGAGCAGACCGAGGGCGATGTTATCCGAACTTGCGAACACAGCGGTGGCATCAGTTGCGAGCACCGCCTCCGAGGCCTCGTAGGCACTCGGAATGTAGTACTCGCTCTCAAACTCCAAACGTGCGTCGATAGGCAGGCCAACCTCGCGCAGCGCGCGCTCATAGCCGGCAAGTCGCTTACGCCCCGTATTGGAACGGCGCGCGTTAACCAAGCAGGCAATGCGACGGTGGCCCTGCTCGATCAGATAGCGGGTGGCCATGTAGCCACCCATCTCGTGGTCGAACATCACCTTGTCGCACTCGAGCCCCTCAATGGCACGGTCGACCATCACGGCAGGGATAGGCAGATGGCTGACTTCTTCGCGCAGGGCGCGGTCGTCGGAGAACTCGTCACCCACCACCAGAAAGACACCGTCGACGCCGCGCGTCACCAGCTGGCGCAGCAGCTCCAGATCGTCGTCGGCACTTCCGCCCGAGCTGGTAATAAAGAGCGCATAGCCGTCCTCGCGGCAGCGCTTTTCCAAGCTGCCGGCAAGCGAGGCAAAAAAGCGGCTCTCGATGTTAGGGACGATAAGGCCCAGCGTGCGCGACTCGCGCATGACCAGGCTACGCGCAATCTGGTTGGGAACATAGTGGTTGCGCGCCGCGACCTCTTTGATGAGCTTGCGGTTTTCTTCCGAGATGCGACAGGGCCGATTATTGAGCACAAGCGAGACCGACGAGGGGGAAAGCCCCACCTCCTGGGCGATCTGCTTGAGGGTGACTTTGTTGGCCATCTCGCTCCTTCCGGGTTTACGCGCAATCTCTTGAAAGTATAGCGACTACCCCTTTACCTCGGTGATAAACACTTTACCAATCCGGTAGACGGCTGTTTTATCGCCGCCAGCGCACCAAATCCGTCCGGGTGGGGTATATTGCAATCGATTGATGACAACGACCACCAAAAGGCGGATATTCGTATGCACGAGAACGACTTTTTTAACGAGGACCTGCTGTGCGCACTTGCTGGCGTTGCCGACGAGGACAACGTGTTGATGAGCGAGCCCATGCGCGAGCACACCACGTTTAAGATCGGCGGCCCGGCCGACGTCTTTGTCACGCCCGATACTGAGCAGGGCCTCGTCGCCACGCTCGATACCTGCTATCGCTGCGACCTGCCGCTTACCATCGTGGGCAACGGCTCCGACCTGCTCGTCGGCGACAAGGGCATCCGTGGCGTCGTCGTGGCGCTGGGCGAAGGCCTCTCCGACATTACGGTCGACGGCACGCACGTCACGGCGGCGGCCGGCGCCTTGCTTTCCGATGTCGCCGCGGCGGCAGCCGAGGCCGGTCTCACCGGCATGGAGCCCATCTCGGGCATCCCCGGATCGGTCGGCGGCGCCTGCTACATGAACGCCGGTGCCTACGGTGCCTGCATGGCCGATGTGCTGGAGTCCGTGCGCGTCTACAAACCCGCTCGCCAGCTCGACGACGGCACCCGCGGCAGCGGCAATATCATCGAGTTCGATGTCGACGAGCTCAACCTGGGTTATCGAAAGAGCCGCATCGCCGATGACGGCTTTATCGTGCTTTCGGCCACCTTCAATCTCGCTCCGGGCAACGCCGCGATGATCAAGGCCGACATGGACGACTACCGCCAGCGCCGCGAGGACAAGCAGCCGCTCGACATGCCGAGTGCCGGCTCCACTTTCAAGCGCCCCGAGGGTTACTTTGCCGGCAAACTCATCATGGATGCCGGCCTGCGAGGACACGCCGTTGGCGGCGCGCAGGTGAGCGAGAAGCACTGCGGCTTCATCGTCAACGCCGACCACGCCACCGCCGCCGATGTCGACGAACTCATCCGCCACATCCAGGCAACCGTCAAAGACCAATTCAACGTAGACCTAGAACCCGAAGTCCACCGAGTAGGCGAATTTTTATAAAAAAGAAGGCCCCGAAAGGGGCCTTCGCCATATTTATTCAGATAACCCAGTCCGGCGTGTGGCGCATTGGATCCGAGAGGTCCGTGGCTGCCCGAAAGGCATTAGGTTGATCGCGAGTTCCGCACGAGCCGGAGAGCACTTAATGTGCTCTCCGTGCGAGCAGG
>CABPWH010000095.1 GCA_902461085.1 uncultured Collinsella sp.
AGCGGCGTGTGGGGCGACGACGGGGCGGTCGAGAGCTGCCTCGAAGCGGTCGGCCATCGTGGGGTCGCTGAGCGTGTCGACTTGGTTGAGCATGACGCGTGCGGTGCTGAGTTTCAGCGCCTGCATCTCGGCATTGAGCACCTGGGCGACGCGCTCGGGCGTGGCGATGTCGGTGAGCTCGCAGCCGCAACGCTCGCAAAAGAGCTCGGGGCGGTGGACGGCTTCGTTGATGGGCTTGCTGAGTCCCGAGGCGCCGACGACCCAGACAACGTTTGCCGTGCCGGCGGGAATTACCGGCTCCCAGGCGGCATGCGCCTTGAGCGGGAGTCGCTTGCTGCCGTCCGCCTCGGCCAACACATAGTCAAAGCGCTGTGCCAGCCCGCCGAGTGGCTCGGCGGGGGCGGAGAGCTTGCCTGTCTCCGGGTCCAAAACACCCGCCTGGCAGATACTTCCGCGGCTCATGCCAGCGCATGCCTCGCAGGTGCAGCCGGGAACATGCAGGGCCCCCGGCTTCCAAGGCGCGGCGTCCAGACGACGGCCCGACCCGTCCCATGGCACGCCGGCGACGGGGAACATATGCGTGGTGGTGCAGAGGAGCACGCGGTCGCCAGCGCGCATAAGCTCAAGGCCGAGCGTCTTTAGCAAGGTCGACTTGCCGCCGCTGCCGATAATCGCGGTAATGCCCGGCTCGATCCTGAGCGCCGAGGCAAGATTGCCGCTAACCGTTTCCATCTGCTCACCGCCGTATAATACTGTGATAATAAATAATCATCAGAGTAGCGGTCGAACCGCTTTTGCTCTGCTCAAACCGTAGCACAGGGAGGTGCCTCGGGAATGCTCGTTTATGTTCGCGGCGCCGGCGATATCGCCACGGGCGTCGCCGCTCGCTTGGTGCGCGCCGGCGTGTCGGTCGTCATGGCCGATATCGCGGTCCCCACGTGCATCCGTCGCACAATCAGTTTTTGCGAGGCCATTCGCTTGGGCGAGGTCGAGGTCGAGGGCATTCGCGCCCGCTTGGCGCAGACGTCGAACGAGGCGCTTGAGATTACCGAGGCGGGGGATGTCGCCGTGGTGGTGGACCCCCAGGCACAGATGCTCGGCGAGCTGAAACCCGCGGCTGTGGTCGACGCGATTTTGGCCAAGCGCAACCTGGGCACCACGCGCGACATGGCGCCTGCCGTCATCGCCGTGGGGCCGGGCTTTACCGCGCCGGTCGATTGCGACGCCGTGGTCGAGACCATGCGCGGGCATTTTCTGGGCCGTGTCATTACCCAAGGTTCGCCCCAGCCCAACACGGGCGTGCCGGGCATTATCGCCGGCTTTGGCAAGGAGCGCGTTATCCACAGCCCCGCCGCCGGCGTGTTTCGGTCCGACCGCGCAATCGGCGACATCGTGCGCGCCGGAGACGTGATTGGCTACGCGGGCGATACACCCATGCGCACGCAGATCGATGGCTGTCTGCGCGGGCTTTTGGCGAACGGCGTGCAGGTGACCGAGGGCTTAAAATGCGCCGATGTCGATCCGCGCGGCGATGCCAGCTATATCAACTACATTTCGGACAAGGCGACGTCGGTCGGCGGCGGCGTGCTGGAGGCACTCGCTATGCTTACCGGTGTGTTCCAGGGATAGGAAATTGCAATGGAAAAGCTCGATGTGGTGAATGCAGCGCTTGGCGCTCTGAAGGCCGGTAAGACGTGCGAGCTCGTGGTCGTGGCCGGCACGGCGGGGTCGTCACCGCGCGGTGTGGGCGCATGGATGGCCGTCTTTGCCGATGGCAGCCAGGCGGGCACTATCGGCGGCGGCAAGATTGAGCTCTTTGCGCTGGATGAGGCGCGCGAACTCCTGAGCGCGGGACAGTCGCGTCTGGTCCGCTACACCATGGGCGGCGAGAACTCCGATACCGGCATGATCTGCGGCGGAGCCATTTGCCTGTGCTATCTGCATCTGGATGCGACCCAGGCACCGTTGTTCCAGGAAATTGCCGACGTCTTGGTCTATCGGCGCATCGGCGACTTCGTCATCGACTTTGAGCCGTTTATCGCGAGCGCGCTCGAGGGCGATGTGGCCGAGTACCATGGCGAGGCATCGCGCCATACCATTGCGGGCTGCCCCGGGCTTTCACTGGTGGAGGAGGGGAGTAACGTCACCTACACCAACGCTGCCTCTGAGATTCCCGCGGCGCACATCGAGACGCTCTGCCCCGAGGGCCTGACCTACATCTTTGGCTGCGGACACGTGGGCGCCGCGACGGCGCGCGTGCTCACGGCGGCGGGCTTTGCCGTCGTGGCCTGCGATGACCGCCCCGGCACGTTGACGCCCGAATGGATGCCCGGTGTCTACGATCGTCGCCTGGTCGATTACAAGAACCTGAGCGAGCTGTGCCCCATCGGTCCGCGCGACTTGGTGGTCGTCGCCACGGCGGGTCACAAGTCCGATATCGACGTGGTGATTCAGGCCATGCGTGCCAAGCCTGCCTACCTGGGCTGTCTGGGTTCGCGCCGCAAGACGGCCTTTGTGCGTGCCCGCCTGGAGCAGGAAGGTTTTACGCAGGACCAGATCGACGAGCTGCACCTTCCGATCGGCGTTGCCATCGAGGCCGAGGACCCCGAGGAGATCGCCATCTCCATCGCCGCCGAGATGATCCACCTGCGCCGCACCAAACTCGTCCCCCGCAAGCGCTAATCGCATCCCCACCAATAAGTTGCGGTGAAATAGGGACTGTTTAAGCCTGTTAGACCGCCAAACAGTCCCTATTTCACCGCAACTGCTTTTTGGGATCCATTTGTGCGGGGGAGTTGTGGAGTTGTGCAGGCAGACGAGGTTTTTCTGGAAATACGCTCCCGATGCGCGTATAGTACCGATTGTTTTGTCGGCTCCTGCTGCGTCGAGTCCAAACCGCGAAATGCCATGAGCGGCGCGGATGCAGCCAGGAGGCACGAGGACAACCCATCGTGGCCACGCCCCGTGCTTAAAACCCCAAGAAGGAGTGAACAATGGCAGAAGAGAAGTATGTGCCGCGTCTGAAGACCAAGTACAACAACGAGGTCAAGCAGCAGCTTCAGGACAAGTTCCAGTACGAGAACGTCATGATGATCCCCAAGTTTGAGAAGATCGTCGTGAACATGGGTGTCGGCGAGGCCGCTACCGATTCCAAGGCCATCGACGGTGCCGTGCGCGACCTGCGCGCCATCACCGGACAGCAGCCGATGATCACCCGTGCCCGTAAGTCCATCGCTACCTTCCGCCTGCGCGCTGGTATGCCGATCGGCTGCAAGGTTACCCTGCGTGGCGACCGTATGTGGGAGTTCTTCGATCGTCTGACCTCCGTCGCGATCCCCCGTATCCGCGACTTCCGCGGCATCTCCGCCAAGAGCTTCGACGGCCGTGGTAACTTCTCCATGGGCGTCACCGAGCAGCTCATCTTCCCCGAGATCGACTTCGACTCCGTCGATCACCAGCGTGGTATGGACATCACTTTCGTGACCACCGCCAACACCGATGAGGAGGCCAAGGCCCTTCTGGACGCCTTCGGTTTCCCGTTCAAGAAATAGGTTCACCTGCCCTATAAGCGCCGTTCCCACAAGGGGGCGGCGCTTGGGGCGAACAATACTCTATGTGAGGAGGATATAAGTGGCTAAGACATCGATGATCGTCAAGTGCAATCGCAAGCAGAAGTTCTCTACTCGTGAGTACACGCGCTGCCAGCGCTGCGGCCGTCCGCACTCTGTGTACCGCAAGTTCGGCCTGTGCCGTGTCTGCTTCCGTGAGCTTGCACTCAAGGGCGAGCTTCCCGGCGTTAAGAAGGCCAGCTGGTAAGTCACTACCAGCGTTTCAAGCATCAGTTTGGAACAGGGAAAACGCGCTAAATAGGCTTTGCCGTTAAGGGCGGCGAAGAACCAAGAGCACGTGTTCATCAAGAACGAAGGAGAATCTGTATGAACCTTACAGACCCGATCGCAGATATGCTTACGCGCATCCGTAACGCTAACTCTGTGAACAAGGCCACGGTCTCCATGCCGAGCAGCAAGAAGCTCGTCGAGATCGCTCGTGTTCTGCACGAGGAGGGCTACATCGAGGGCTACGATGTCGAGGACACCGTTCCCCAGAAGACTCTGCACATCACGCTTAAGTATGGTCCCAAGAAGGCTAAGGTCATCAACGGCATCCGCCGCATTTCCAAGCCGGGCCTGCGTAAGTACACCGGCGTTGCCGACATGCCCCGCGTCCGCGGTGGCCTTGGTACCGCCATTATTTCCACCAGCCATGGCGTTATGACCGACCGCGATGCTCGCAAGCACAACGTCGGCGGCGAGATCATCGCTTACGTCTGGTAATTCGGTCGGTAGGTAGAAGGAAAGGAGATCACCGTGTCTCGTATCGGTAATAAGCCTGTCCAGATTCCCGCCGGAGTCGAAGTGGCAGTCAACGGCAACAACGTTGTCGTCAAGGGCCCCAAGGGCCAGCTCGAGCTCGATGTTTTTGAGAAGCTCACCATCAACGTCGAGGACAACGTCCTCACCGTTTCCCGTCCCGACGACGAGCGTGAGACCCGTGCCCGCCACGGCCTCACCCGCGCCCTCATCCACAACATGGTTGTTGGCGTTTCCGAGGGCTTCGAGAAGAAGCTCGAGCTCGCCGGCGTCGGTTACCGCGTGCAGCAGAAGGGCAAGAACCTCGAGTTCTCCCTGGGCTTCTCGCACCCCGTGATCGTCGAGGCTCCCGAGGGCATCACCTTCGAGGTTCCCGACAACACCCACGTGAACGTCAAGGGTATCAACAAGCAGCAGGTCGGTCAGATCGCCGCTGAGATCCGCGGCCATCGTCCTCCCGAGCCTTACAAGGGCAAGGGTATCCACTATGTTGGCGAGCACATCCGCCGCAAGCTGGGTAAGGCCGCCAAGTAGTCGTAACCGACTCACTCGCATAAGACCAGCACCCCGTTAGGTGCTGGCGAGATCAACCTTTTTAGGAGTTTACGTATGAACAAGCATAAGGCGAAGCTGGAAGGCCTCAAGCGTCGTCAGCGTCGTGTTCGCGGCAAGGTCTCGGGTACCGCCGAGCGTCCGCGCCTTCGCGTGACCCGTACCAACGCCAACATCTATGCCCAGATCATCGACGACAGCAAGGGCTCCAGCCTGACGCTCGTCTCCGCCTCGACCCTCGAGGCCGAGTTCAAGGGCACCCACACCTCGAACAAGGAGGCTGCGGAGAAGGTCGGTCAGCTCGTTGGCAAGCGCGCCATCGAGGCCGGCATCACCAAGGTCGCCTTCGATCGCGGTGGCCGTATCTACCATGGCCGCGTCAAGGCCCTCGCCGACGGTGCTCGTGCCGCCGGTCTCGAGTTCTAGGAGGTATGTAGCACATGGCTCGTAATCAGAAGCAGCAGCGCGAGGCCTCCGAGTTCGAGGAGCGCGTCGTTTACATCAACCGCGTGTCGAAGACCGTCAAGGGTGGTCGTCGCATGAGCCTCGTCGCTCTCGTCGTTGTTGGCGACGGCAAGGGCAACGTCGGCGTTGGCATGGGCAAGTCCGCTGAGGTGCCCATGGCCATCTCCAAGGCATCTCTCGATGCCAAGAAGAACATGTTCCACGTGCCGGTGACCGAGCAGGGCACCATCCCGCACGAGGTTCTCGGCCACTTTGGTGCCGGCCGCATCATCATCAAGCCCGCTGTCGAGGGTACCGGCGTTATCGCCGGCGGCGCTGTGCGTCCCCTCTTTGAGCTTGCTGGCATCAAGAACGTCCTGTCCAAGTCCCTCGGTACCGACAACGGCCTCAACATCATCAAGGCTGCCGTCGAGGGCCTCAAGGAGCTCTCCAGCCCTGAGGACGTCGCGGCTCCCCCTGGCCCGGCGGGCTCCCAGGTGGTCGCCGGGCGCGG
>CABPWH010000096.1 GCA_902461085.1 uncultured Collinsella sp.
TACCTGCCCGGCCCACACCCCCGGCCCCGCCGTTGTGGCCGCTGATCAAGATCTTGTCGGCGGCACCCTTGGCCACACCGGTGGCGATGGTGCCGACGCCGGCCTCGCTGACCAGCTTGACCGACACGCGTGCGCCGGGGTTGGCGTTCTTAAGATCGAAGATCAGCTCTGCCAAGTCCTCGATGGAGTAGATGTCGTGGTGCGGCGGAGGCGAAATCAGGCCGATGCCGGGCGTGGACTGACGGACCTCGGCAATCCAGGGGTAGACCTTCTTGCCGGGCAGGTGACCGCCCTCACCGGGCTTGGCGCCCTGGGCCATCTTGATCTGAATCTCGAAGGCGCTGCACAGGTAGCGGCTCGTCACGCCAAAGCGCGCGCTTGCCACCTGCTTGATGGCGGAATTCTTGGAGTCACCGTTGGCCAGCGGGGTCTCGCGACGCGGATCCTCGCCGCCCTCGCCCGAGTTGGAACGACCGTGCAGGCGGTTCATGGCGATGGCCATGCACTCGTGTGCCTCTTTGCTGATGGAACCGTACGACATGGCGCCGGTGTTAAAGCGGCGGACGATGTTGAGCGCGGGCTCCACCTCGTCGAGCGAAACCGGCGTGCGACCGTTGGCATTAAAGTCCAGCAGGTCACGCAGGCGCACGGCACGGCCGGTGCGGTGCAGGCGGGCGCTGTACTCCTTAAAGGTGTCGTAGCTGTCCTCGCGGCAGGCGGTCTGCAGCAGGTAGACGGTCTGCGGGTCGATAAGGTGATCCTCGCCGCCGAGCGGGCGCCACTTGGTCAGACCCAGCGTGGGCAGCTGATCGGGAGCCGGGCTCTTAAGGATAGCGAGCGCGGCGTCGTAGCGCTCATTCTGCTCGCGCTCGACGTCCTCGACACCCATACCGCCCACACGGCTCACCGTGCCGGCGAAGTACGCGTTGACGAACTCCGGAGTGAAGCCCACGGCCTCGAAGATCTGCGCCGAATGGTAGCTCTGCACCGTGGAGATGCCCATCTTGGACATGATGGAAACGATGCCGGCGGTCGCAGCCTTGTTGTAGTTGGCGATGCCCTGCTCGGCCGTCACGTCCAGGTCGCCGCGTGCCGCCAGATCGCGGATGCACGCATGTGCGTTGTACGGATAGATGCCGCTCGCGGAGTAGCCCACCAGCGCCGCAAAGTCGTGCGGAGACACGGCGTCGCCGCACTCCACCACGATGTCGGCAAAGGTACGCACGCCGGCGCGGATCAGGTGGTTGTGCACGCAGCCCACGGCGAGCAGCGACGGCACGGGCACCTCACCCGCAGCGGCGCGATCGCTCAACACCACGATGTTCACGCCGTCGCGGACCGCAGCCTCAACATCCTCTGCAAGCTGCTTGAGCGCAGCCTGCAGCGCGCCCTCGCCGGCGTCGCGGCGGTACACGGCACGGAAACGGCGGGTCTTAAAGCCCACGCGGTCGATGGCGCAGATACGCTCGAACTCCTCCTCGCTCAGCAGCGGACGCTCCAAGCGCACCAGCTGGCAGGCCGTGCGGGAGTCCTCGAGCAGGTTGCCGTGGTTGCCCAGGTAGAGCGTGGTCGAGGTGACCATATGCTCGCGCAGGGCATCGATCGGCGGGTTCGTGACCTGGGCGAACAGCTGATAGAAGTAGTCGAAGAACGAGCGCGTCTTCTTGGACAGGCAGGCCAGCGGCGCATCGATACCCATCGAGGCGAGCGGCGCCTTGCCCTGCTGGGCCATGGGACGCACGACTTCGTCAACATCATCCCAGTGATACCCGAGCTTGGCCATGCGCACGGCGGCGGGCACCTCGGTATCCTCGGCGGGCGTGGGCGCGACGGGCTTGTCGAGCGCGTCGACGGTCAGCGTCTCCTCGGCGATCCAGTCGCGATAGGGCTTTTCCTTGGCGTAACGGGCGCGCAGCTCGTCGTTGTAGATGACGCGGCCGCGGGCAAAATCGACCTCGAGCATCTGGCCCGGTCCCAGACAGCCGCTCGTCAGGATGTTCTCGGGGCGTACCTCGATGGTGCCCACCTCGCTCGCCAGCATAAAGCGACCGTCGCGCGTCACATAGTAGCGGGCGGGGCGCAGGCCGTTGCGGTCGAGGGCGGCACCCAGGGTACGGCCGTCGGTAAAGGCGATGGCGGCCGGACCGTCCCACGGCTCCATGAGCATGGACTGGTAAGCGTCGTAGGCGCGGCGCTCCTCGCTCAGGCTGTCGTTGTGGTCCCACGGCTCGGGCAGCAACATGGACGCGGCACGCGTAAGCGGGCGACCGTTCATGACCAAAAACTCAAGCACATTGTCCAGAATCGCGGAGTCGGAACCCTCGCGGTTGATGATGGGCATCACGCGCTCAAGATCGTGCTGCAGCACGGGGCTGTACAGGTTGGGCTCGCGGGCGCGAATCCAGTTGACGTTGCCCTTGAGGGTGTTGATCTCGCCGTTGTGGATGATAAAGCGGTTGGGGTGCGCGCGCTCCCAGCTGGGCGTGGTGTTGGTGGAGTAGCGCGAGTGGACGAGCGCTACGGCCGTCTTGACGGCGGCATCGTTGAGGTCGATGAAAAAGCGGCGCATCTGCGTGGCGACCAGCATGCCCTTGTACACGATAGTGCGCGAGCTCATGGAGCACACGTAGAAGATCTTGTCGCGCAGGGCGAACTCGGCGTCGGCCTTCTTTTCGATGGTGCGGCGGCACACATACAGGCGGCGCTCAAAGGCATCGCCGGCAGGTGTGTCGTCCGGACGGCCCAGGAAGGCCTGCAGGATGGTGGGCATGCAGGCGCGGGCCGTCTCGCCCAG
This sequence comes from uncultured Collinsella sp., assembly GCA_902461085.1. Classification (GTDB taxonomy): domain Bacteria; phylum Actinomycetota; class Coriobacteriia; order Coriobacteriales; family Coriobacteriaceae; genus Collinsella. The sequence goes on from CABPWH010000096.1 coordinate 2,795, forward strand.
GTCGTGCGGGTCGACCGGCACCTCGCGCCAAAAGAGCAGTGGCACGCCGGCCTCGGCGCAGCCCTCCTCGAACACGCGACGGGCATCCTCTACGCCCTTGTCGTCCTGCGGGAAGAACAGCATGGCCACGCCATAGTCGCCCTCTGCCGGCAGAATCTGGCCGCACTTTTGGGCCTCTTTACGAAAAAAGTGATGCGGAACCTGGAACAGGATGCCAGCGCCGTCGCCGGTGTTCTTCTCGAGTCCCGTGCCGCCGCGGTGCTCCAAGTTGACCAGAATGGACAGTGCATCGTCCAGAATCTGGTGATGGCGCTCACCGTTGATATCGGCGAGCGCGCCGATGCCACATGCATCGTGGTCGAATTCGGGGCGATAAAGGCCCTGCTGCTGAGCGGAATCTGCCTGCATCGCGATCCTCCCCTAGATATTTTGACAGTCAGTTGAATAGGCATACTAGGGGCATCGCCGGCCCGTTGTGTTTCCCACCCGTTTCGAAACAATCGCGTAACGCGCGCCCTACGAGTGGGCGCCGCCGACCTCAAGGGCGACAACAAGGGCCCAAGTTCAACCTGTAAACTCACCGCTTCAAACATCTCAATCTGTAACAGGAGGAGCCGATTTTGGCGCTTAGATGTTACAGGTTGAGATTTTCTGCAGGACGGTTTTGGTTTGTCTCGATCTGTAACACGAAGGGCTGGTTTTGGCGGTTAACTGTTACAGATCGAGATTTTCCATAGGACCATTTCTTCCTGTCTTGATCTGTAACACCTAGGCCCAATTTCCATCCCTAGCTGTTACAGATCAGGACATTTCGGCAGCTCCCTTTCACCATCCTATTCAAGTACAACAATTTTGTTAGTCTTGATTAACTTTTTGGCCTAAAACGGGTATCCTTTGCGGAGTCAAACAAACGGCACGCAGGAGCGCACCATGCTCAACCATCTCAAACAACACTTTGGCTCCCGACGCACCGGTGGTCACGGAGGCCTGGATATTGCGCGGCACATCGGTCCCGGGCTGCTCGTCACCGTCGGCTTTATCGACCCAGGCAACTGGGCCTCCAATATGGCCGCGGGCTCGCAGTTTGGCTACGCGCTGCTGTGGATCGTCACGCTGTCCACGATTATGCTCATTGTGCTGCAGCACAACGCGGCGCACCTGGGCATCGCCACGGGCGCCTGTCTTGCCGAGGCCACGACACGTTACCTCCCCCGCTTCGTTGGGCGCACGGTGCTCGCCAGTGCCTATCTCGCGACCATCGCCACCGCCATGGCCGAAGTCCTGGGTGGCGCGATTGCCCTTCAAATGCTCTTTGGGCTGCCCGTGCGCGCGGGCTGTGTCATCGTGGCGGCAGTATCGACGGCGATGCTCATGACGAGTTCCTACAAGCGCGCCGAGCGATGGATCATCGCCTTCGTAGGCGTGGTAGGACTCTCGTTTTTGGCCGAGCTTGCGCTGGTCCAGGTCGACTGGCCGCAGGCCGCCGCAAGCTGGATCACACCCAGTATGCCCACCGGCTCGGACGCGATTATCGTAAGTGTCCTAGGCGCGGTCGTTATGCCCCACAACCTCTTCCTGCACTCTGAGGTCATCCAATCTATGCACTTCGAAGGCCAAGGCGAGCAAGTTATCGAAGAACGCCTGCGCTACGAACTCTTCGACACGCTCTTTTCGATGGGCGTGGGCTGGGCAATCAACTCGGCCATGGTCATCCTGGCCGCAACGACCTTCTTTGCGCACGGCATTGTCGTAGACGACCTCGCCGTCGCAGCGGCCACGCTCTCCCCCATCTTGGGCCCGGCGAGCTCGACCATCTTTGCGGTTGCGCTGCTGTTCGCGGGACTATCGAGCAGCGTGACGGCGGGCATGGCGGCGGGCACCATCACCGCGGGCATGTTCGACGAGGAATACGACATCCACGATCGACATTCCTCGATTGGGGTAGCAGCCTGTTTCGTCGGCGCTGTGGCGGCGTGCCTGGTCGTCCCAAATCCTTTTGAAGGTCTCATCTGGAGTCAGGCACTGCTGTCGCTTCAACTGCCGATTACGGTCTTTGTGCTCATACGGCTCACCAGCTCACGCCGCGTCATGGGCAAATACGCCAACTCGCGCCCACTCAACGCGCTGCTCGTAGGGATCGGTGCCATCGTGACGATTCTCGATGTCGTGTTGTTGACAGGGATGTAATGGGGCGGGGCACCTACTCAGGCAAACGTCTCGATTTGTAACATCTAGACCCGCTTTTGATGTCTAGATGTTACAAATCGAGATCATTCCGAGGGACAGTTCCGTTTGTCTCAATCTGTAACACGTAGGCCCCGTTTTCACTGCTAAATGTTACAGATTGAGATCTTCTGCCGGACGGTTTTGGTTTGTCTCAATCTGTAACAAGTGGACCCAATTTCCGCTTCTGGATGTTACAGATCGAGACATTTCTTCAGCTCCAACCTTTTGTCTCAATCTGTAACAGATAGACCCGTTTTGAGCCGCCACATGTTACAGATTGAGACAAACGGTCGGCCGGACTCACAACAGACAGGATCGGCTAACAGCAGCCGTGATCCCTTGGGACGGAGGAAAAGGGCCCCAGCCGAGAATTCGACCGGGGCCCTTGGACAGAGCTATGTGTTGCTGCAAGTCGTGTGTCTACGAGCTACTCCTCGACGAGCTCAAACTGATCGGGACCGACGCCGCACACCGGGCACACGTAGTCCTCGGGCAGCTCGGGCGTGTCGACCTCAACCTCGTAACCGCAAACGATGCACACGAACTTATACGTCTTCTTCTCCTCAGCCATGATGTTCTCCTCTCGAACGCGACTGGTGATGTACTTCGCTTATTAGTATATATTCTCAATAAAATAATGCAAGTGTTTTTACAACAATTCTAGCCTTGATAGGACGAGGCCTTGATTCTCAACTTTATCCGAACACTTCCCGCATTCATCCGCACATGTGCGGATGAATGTGGGAACCCGATACCCTGAGGGCCGGA
>CABPWH010000097.1 GCA_902461085.1 uncultured Collinsella sp.
GGTGGTTCATGCATACCCGGGGCCGACGCAAAAAAAAAAACCAGCCACAGGTCCAAAGCAGCCAAACCAGAAGGGAGTCCCTTTCAGCAAGGAACTCCCTTCATCCATAATTATTCAGCCAAGTATCTAGACGCCAAGACGCCATCTAGGCGGCAAGCAAGTCACCCTAGGACCTGGCCGGGCGAGGCGGGTAAGTTTTTCGTAGATTCCGCACGAGCCGAAGAGCACTGAATGTGCTCTTCGAGCGAGCCCAGGACCTGACCGAACGAAAAACTTACCCGCCTCGCCCGGCCAGGTCCGACGAGCCACGTTAACGAGCCGCCAAGATGGCGTCGATGAGCGTCAGTACGCCCCCGTCGTTGTTGCTCGGAATGCGCCACTTGGCGTGCGCGTTCATGTGCTCCTCGGCATTGTCTACGATAAAGCTGTGACCGACGCGCTCCAGCATGGGGATGTCGTTGTACGTATCGCCCACGGCGGCGGCGTCGGCAATATCGATGCCCAAGTGCTCGCACAGGTGCGCGACGCCGGCGCCCTTGTCGACGCCCAGGTTCATAAAGTCGATCCACTCGCGTCCGGCGTTGGTGACGTAGAGCTTGTCCGAGAACTCGGGGCTATAGGTCTCGCGAAACGCGGGCTCGGCGTCGTAGCCGGGGAAGAAGACCGAAATCTTGTTGGACTCGAAATCAATGCCATCAAAGCTGTCGACGTAGTTGATTGTGTTGTAGTAGACGCTGATCTCGTCGTGGTATTGATGGTCGCGGGCAAGCACGTAGAACTCGTCGAAGCAGCAAAGGACGGGGACAGCGCGCGGATCCTCCGAGGCACGGCTCAAGACCTGCTGATACAGCTCCACGTCAATAGTGCTCTTATAGATATAGCTGCTGCGATAGATCACGCACGCTCCGTTGTCGGGACAAAAGGCGAGGCGGTTCTTGACGCCCTCGAACATCTCCTCGAGCTTGGGGGCGGGACGTCCGCTGGCAGGGCAGAATACGATGCCGGCGTCGGCGAGCTTGTCCAGGCGCTCATCAAGACCCTGGGGCAGCACACGCTCGTCGGTCAGCAGCGTCTTGTCCATGTCGACGGCGAGAATCTTAATGTTGCCGATGTTGGCGTCCGATTCGTAAGTTTGCATAAAAGCGAGCCTTTCGTTTCGAGATTGTTTCAGACGTTATAACCATCAATTCGTAGTCGGGCGTATTTTCGCAGGAACGGAGCGTATTTGCACCACGCTTCACAAAGTAATGAAAAAACTTTTCAGAAATTTGAATTTGTCGCTTGTGCTGCGGGCACTTTAGCGTAATATAGCGACCATCGAAAACGGAGACGGAAAAACAACCGCTTACCGAGGAAAAGGTACCGTTTGCGATATTTGATTGCGCCCGGCGATAGGTGAAAGGAGAGGCAGATGCAGTTCGTAAAGATCATCACCACTGCAGACAATGCCATCCGACGCCAGCGCGCAATTTCCCGACGACGATAACAATCGTCTCTGTCCGCTTGGGGCGCAATGCCTCAACAGAGTCATTTTGAGGTCGTTGGGTTTTAAGCACGACATAGCCGCATGTTTCTAGGGCATGCCTGTGATGCATTCTGCTGAATAACCTGATATTGCACGGTTTTTGACCTCAAGGTGACTTGCAACTGACCGATGTTCTAACTAGCTACCAAGGGCGAAAGGAAACAGCCATGAGCAAGGAAAAAGTCGTTCTCGCATATTCCGGTGGTCTTGATACATCCGTATGTGTCAAGTGGCTCCAGGACGAGAAGAATCTCGATGTCGTTTGTGTCTGCGGCAACGTGGGCCAGGAAGAGACCGGACTGGATGCCAAGAAGCAGAAGGCACTCGACCTGGGCGTTCTCGATTGCCAGGTGCTCGACCTGCGCGACGAGTTCTCTGATGAGTTCCTGACTAAGGCCATCGCCGCAAACTCCATGTACGAGAACAAGTATCCGCTGCTCTCGGCTCTTTCTCGCCCGCTGCTCGCCAAGAAGCTCGTCGAGGTCGCTCACGAGTTTGGCGCGACCTACGTCGCCCACGGCTGCACCGGCAAGGGTAACGACCAGGTCCGTTTTGAAGCCGCCGTCAAGGCCCTCGACCCCGAGCTCAAGGTTATCGCCCCGGTTCGCGAGTGGGACCTGAAGTGTCGCCCCGACGAGGTCGCCTATGCCCACGCCCACAACGTGCCGGTTCCCGAGGGTGCCAACGACAACCCCTACTCCATCGACGACAACCTGTGGGGTCGTGCCATTGAGTGCGGTCACCTGGAGGATCCCTGGAATGAGCCGCTCGACGACGCTTGGGTTATGACCAAGAATCCCGAGGACACCCCGGACACCCCGACCTACACCGAGATTGAGTTTGAGGCCGGCAAGCCCGTCGCCGTCGACGGCAAGAAGATGAAGCTCTCCGGGATCGTCATCGCCCTCAACAAGATCTCCGGCGACAATGGCTTTGGCCGTCTCGATCTGGTCGAGGATCGTCTGGTGGGCCTCAAGAGCCGTGAGTGCTATGAGGTTCCCGGAGCCCTGACGCTCATCACCGCCCACAAGGCGCTCGAGGACATCTGCGTCGAGGGCGACCTGCTCAAGACCAAGATCAAGCTCGAGCAGGATTGGGCCACCGCCGTGTACAACGGCCAGTGGTACAGCCCGCTCAAAAACGCGCTCGATGCCTTTATGGCCGATACCCAGAAGTTCGTGACCGGCACTGTCCGTCTGAAGTTCTTTAAGGGCAACTGCCATGTCGTCGGCCGCAAGAGCCCCTTCAGCCTCTACGACTACGGCCTGGCCACCTACGACCGCGACACCACGTTTGACGAGAAGGCCAGCGCCGGCTTTATCGAGATTGATACGCTGTCGCTCAAGACGTGGGCAAAGGTCCAGGGCCCCAGCTCTGCTGCCGCCCAGGCCTAGCGCCTCCTTCCCTTGGTATCCGCGCGGCCCATCCGCGTGATACATAACGGGCGCACGGGGTCCCTACCTTTCGTTATGCTTGCTGACACTTTTTAACATCGGTGGCCCCTACGTTCCGCCCGCATATATGATGCCGCGACTGTGGCTGAGTCCGAGCCCCGCCGGGGTTGTCCGGCGGGGCTCCTTCTATCAATTTGGCGGCTCTGCGCCTATATATATGAGGAGTATCCATTATGTTCAATGCTTTCGCACATGCCTTGCTTGCCCTCGCGCCCGAGCTCGATGCTGCAAAGGTCGAGGACGTCCCTATGAGCCTGAAGGCTTGGATTGATGGTTCGCAGGGCAACATCCGGAGGGAGACGTTGGGTGCCAAGTGCATGGTGCGTCACTTCTTTGCAAATTAGCTATATGGCCTCGCGCACGGTGGGGAATATGCAAAACTAGCGGTTGAAAAATCGCTTTAGCGATATGGCGCATTGCTTTGGGCGCTTGTTTTGGTATTTGGAGAAAGGAGACGGTTCCATGGCTCTTTGGGGCGGTCGTTTTGAGGCGGGCGTGGCCGAGGTCACGCAGGAGTTTGGCGCGTCGCTGCCGGTCGACAAACATCTCTATAAGCAGGACATCGCCGGCTCTAAGGCACATGCCAAGATGCTGTCCGCCCAGGGCATCATCAGTGCCGAGGACGAGCAGGCGATTGCCGAGGGCCTGACCGGAATCGAACAGGATATCGATGCCGGCAACTTCACCTTCGATATCAACGATGAGGACATTCATATGTCCATCGAGAGCGAGCTGACGCGTCGCATCGGCGAGGCTGGCAAGCGCTTGCATACTGGGCGTTCGCGCAACGACCAGGTGGCGACCGATACGCGACTGGGCGTCAAGGCGCTGGCCAAGGAGCTCATGGAGGCCAATCTTGAGCTGCGCCATGTGCTGGTGGATGCGGCCAAGAAGTACGACAAGGTAATTCTGCCGGGCTACACGCACATGCAGCACGCTCAGCCCGTGCTGCTCTCGCATCATCTGCTGGCGTATTCCTGGATGTTCGCGCGCGACTTTACGCGCCTGAAGGCCGCCTTTGATGCCGCCGACAACTGCCCGCTGGGTGCTGCCGCGCTTGCCGGTACGAGCTATCCGCTCGATCGCCAGATGACGGCTGCCGAACTTGGCTTTGCGGGCGTGATTCCCAACTCGCTCGATGCGGTTTCCGACCGTGATTTCCTGCTCGATCTGCATTACGCCGGATCCGTCATGGCGATGCACCTGTCGCGTCTTTCCGAGGAGATCGTGCTGTGGTCGAGCTCCGAATTTGGCTTTATCACGCTTTCCGACTCGTACTCCACCGGCTCGTCCATCATGCCGCAGAAGAAGAATCCCGACTTTGCCGAGCTTATCCGCGGCAAGAGTGGCCGAGTCTATGGCAACCTGGTGCAGCTGCTCGTGACCATGAAGGGCTTGCCGCTCGCATATAACAAGGACTTGCAGGAGGACAAGGAGGGCGCGCTCGATACTGCCCATACGCTCATGCAGTGTCTGTCGGTTATGGCTGGCATGATTTCGACCTGGACCGTCAACGAGGATGCCATGGCGCGCGAGTGCGGCGTGGGGCACCTTGCCGCTACCGATGTTGCCGATTACCTGGCCAAGCGTGGCCTGCCGTTCCGCGAGGCACATGCCGTGGTAGGCCATCTGGTCCTGATGTGCGAGAAGCGCGGCTGCAATCTTGAGGACCTGCCGTTTGAGGTGTTCCAGGAGGCAAGCCCGCTCTTTGAGCGCGACATTACCGAGGCGCTCGACATCCCGTCGATTGTCGCCGCGCGCACGACCGAGGGCGGCACCGCCCCTGCCGCCGTTGCCGTGCAGCTTGATCGCGCCGAGGCACAGCTCGTGGCTGACGAGGGTGTGTTTGGGTCACTGACTAAGGTCGTCGAGATGGGCCACGGGGTAAAGTAGGGATTTGGCTGAAGCCGTTTTGGCCATTTATTGATAAATCGTTTTCACTTTACGGGCGCCTGCTGATGTGGGCGCCCGTATTTTGTTTCTATGGGGGAGGGGCTTGTCGAGAACTTCTGTAGGACCTTTGGGCAGGTTGTGAAGGGGTTACGTTCGCGGGCGGCAACCGATCGCCTGCTCTGTTCGATGCGGTTGATGGGCGGTCGGATGGTACTCTAATCGGGCTTCGAAACAGAAGTGACACATATGGAGCGCTTTAATAAATTGCAACGTTTCAATAAACAGCTTTTTGTTTAACTGCAGCTAAAACTCTGTTACGATGCAGTCCAGGCGGGTGCCGGAATGGGACTTGGGCACGCGCGAACCTACTTGAAAGGCTACTTTTATGGCTATCGAGAAGACCTTCATCATGATTAAGCCCGACGCCGTGCGCGACCGCAAGATCGGCGAGATCGTTGCTCGCATTGAGCGCAGCGGCCTTGTCATCGAGCGCATGGAGATGACCACGCTCGAGCGCGCTACCGTCGAGGAGCACTACGCCCATCTGGCCGACAAGCCCTTCTTTGGCGGTCTCTGCGACTTTATGACGAGCGGTCCGGTCGTCAAGATGGTCGTTTCCGGTCTCTCCGCTGTTGCTAAGATGCGCACCCTCATGGGCGCTACCAACCCGCTTGAGGCTGCTCCTGGTACCATCCGCGGCGACTTTGCAGTCGATGTCAACGCCAACGTGATCCACGGCTCCGACTGCCTGGAGAACGCCGAGATTGAGATCAAGCGCTTCTTTGGCTAAACCAGCTTTGACTCCTTAAAGCTGTTAGCGTGTGGCTTGGGCGCCGCGGAACTCCATCCGCGGCGCCCTTTTATTCCAGAATCTATGCAGGGGCCCGCTCGGACATG
>CABPWH010000098.1 GCA_902461085.1 uncultured Collinsella sp.
TCACGAGCGGGGGCTCCTGTCGTTTCCGTGCCTTCGGATTGGGTCATAGTGTCTGTCTTTGCCTGGTCATTGACGTTGCCGTTCTATTTACTGGGGTTATCGGTACGGCCTTTGCCGTATTATTGAGGCTGTTTGTTGCTTTGCTTGTTGTTGAGGGGCTTTGTTGGACAGCTATTTTACTCTGCAATCGAATATTGAGGCTTCGGGCGAGTTTGTGGACCGCAAGAGCCGTTTTATTGCCCAACTGGTCCATATTGAGTCCGAGGATGAGGCGAATGCCTTTATCGAGATGGTTCGCAAGCGTCATTACGACGCTCGACACAATGTTCCCGCGTGGATTTTAGTCGATGGACGCGAGCGCCAGAGCGATGATGGTGAGCCGAGCCGCACGAGCGGTATGCCGACGCTCGAGGTGTTGCGTGGCGCGGAACTCAAAAATGTTTGCTGCGTAGTGACGCGCTATTTTGGTGGCACGCTGTTAGGGCCCGGTGGCTTGGTGCGCGCCTATACCGCGGCGACGCAGGCGGCGGTGGCCGCGGCTCAGGAGGCCGGACAGATCGTTGAGATGACGAGCGTTGTGCCCGTTGATGTTCATGTGGCCTATCCGCAATACGAACAGGTGCTTCGCCTGGCGCAGGATTCGGGCGCCAAGGTTTCGGATACCGATTACGCGGATGCCGTGACGATTCATTTGGTGTTTAAGGCGGGGGAGCAGGAGCCGTTTTGCGCTAAGATGCGCGAGCTTATGGCGGGGCGCGAAGAGATCGAGGTCGGCGCTCCCAAATTTGCCGAGTTCTAACGGCGACGGCTGGCGTTCTTTTGGATGGATCCCAAACGCGCCGGCCGTCGTTTTATGTTGCTGCCGTTTACTCGGCGAGCTGCTTTAGCACATCGCAGGCGATCTCGACGGCATCGTCGATGCAGCCGGGGCAGCTGCGGAGCGGACCTTTATCCGATCCGATGCCCTTGAGCGTGCCGCAGACGGTCGTCGTGTTCTTCTCGCCAAATCGCTTGGCAATCTCGCGCGACAGCTTGTAGGTCTGGCCTTTGGTCTTGGGGTTCTCCATGCCGTCGCTCATTACAAAGCCCATGATGGCAACAGCGCCCGAGATGGCGCCGCAGGTCTCGGTCATGCCACCCATGCCGGCGCCAAAGCCCTCGGTGAGGGTAAAGGCGGTCTGGGGGTCGAGCCCGACGGCGGGCGCGAGCGTGCAGGCGACGGCCTGGGCGCAGTTAAAGCCACGGGCGTGGTATTCGGCAGCCTGAGCCTGACAGGCGGTGATGTCGAGCTGGGCAGTATCGATTTGCTTCATCGTTGTCTCCTTGGTCACGGTGTACCCGCCTATGGTACCCGTGACGGTGCGTGTAATCATCGAGAGCTTCATGGATGCCTCATTTTTATCTATCGAGCAAATGCCCAAGGCTTGAGATAAATACCCCTGATCAATAAGTCCCATAACCTACCTTGGGGATGGGTTGAGAGGGGTGCAGGGTAGCGGTATCGTGAACCGAATAAAACTAAAACCCAGGCAAGGGAGCTAGATATGAGCGAGCAGACCATCGGTACCACATGTGTTCAGGGCGGCTATCACCCGGGAGATGCCGAGCCGCGCCAGGTGCCCATCTACCAGTCCACCACGTGGAAATACGACACGTCCGAGCACATGGGCAAGCTGTTTGACCTGGAGGAGTCGGGCTACTTCTACAGCCGTCTGCAGAACCCCACGTGCGATCTGGTTGCCGCCAAGATCTGCGAGATGGAGGGCGGCACCGCTGCGATGCTCACGAGCTCGGGCATGGCTGCGAACTTCCTCGCGATCTTTAACGTGGCCGGTGCCGGCGATCATGTGGTCGCGAGCTCTGCCATTTACGGCGGTACGTATAACCTGCTCGCCCACACCATGGGCCGCATGGGCGTGACCTGCACGTTCGTCGCCCCCGACTGCACCGATGAGGAGCTGGAGGCAGCCTTTGAGCCCAACACCAAGCTCGTCTTTGGCGAGACGATCGCCAACCCCGCGTTGGCGGTCCTCGACATCGAGCGCTTTGCCAAGGCCGCACATGACCACGGCGTGCCGCTGATGGTCGACAACACCTTCCCGACACCCGTAATGTGCCGTCCCTTTGAGTGGGGTGCCGACATCGTCACGCACTCCACCACCAAGTACATGGATGGACATGCTGCCTACCTGGGTGGCGTAATCGTCGATCACGGCCAGTTTGACTGGATGGCCCATGCGGACAAGTTCCCGGGTCTCACCACGCCCGACGAGAGCTACCACGGCGTGACCTATGCCGAGAAGTTCGGTCGCGAGGGTGCCTTCATTACCAAGGCCACCGCGCAGCTCATGCGCGACCTTGGCCCCATGCAGAACCCGCAGGCGGCGTTCTTCCTGAACAGCTCGCTCGAGAGCCTTCATGTGCGCATGCCGCGTCATTGTGAGAACGGCCTGGCCGTTGCCAAGTTCCTGCAGAGCCATCCCAAGGTGCGCTTCGTGAGCTATCCGGGCCTGGAGGGCGATAAGTACTATGACCTGGCTCAGAAGTACATGCCCAACGGTACCTGCGGCGTTGTGAGCTTTGGCTTTAACGGTGGTCGCGCGGCGGCCGAGACCTTTATGAAGAGCCTCAAGCTCGCCCAGATTGCCACGCACGTGGCCGACGCCCGCACTTGCTGCCTGCATCCCGCTAATGCCACGCATCGTCAGATGAACGATGAGGAGCTCATCGCCTGCGGCATCTCCGCCGACATGGTGCGCCTGTCGTGCGGCCTCGAGGACACGGCAGATCTGATTGCCGACCTTGAGCAAGCACTCGAGCAGTGCTAGGCTAGCGTTCGCACAAGGCGCCGATGCTGGCAGAAAGCTTCGGCGACCTTTAGTTCCGATTCCGTAGGCGGGACCCCAATCGCGACTGTTTACAGGCGATTGGGGCCCCGTTTTTGCGTTGGGCCACTCGAAAGGATAGATATGGAGAAAACCGCAGAGCAGCTGCGCCGCGAGCACATTGCTCTAGAGGGCGACACCCACGGCAAGAACAAATGGGCGATTCTGTTCACCGTGCTCATCATGACGTTTATGGTGTGTCTGGATTCGACCGTCGTGACCGTGGCGCTGCCCGTGATGCAAAAGGAGCTGGGCGTGGGCCTCGATCGCATTCAGCTGGTGAGTTCGGTGTACCTGCTTGCGACATGCGTGGCTATGTTGTCGTTTGGCCGTCTGGGCGACGTGCGCGGCAAGGTGAATGTGTTCCAGCTGGGCGTCATCGTCTTTTCGGTCGGTTCGCTGCTGTGCGGCCTTTCGGCCTCGCTCGAGGTTCTTATCTTGGCACGCATTGTTCAGGGCATCGGTTGCGCGGCGGCCATGGCTAACAACATGGGTATCATCACCGAGTCGTTTCCGGCGCGCGAACGAGGCCGTGCCATGGGTATTCTCGCGACCTTTGTGGCCCTCGGCATGATGTGTGGCCCCGTGCTCGGCGGCATGCTGGTGGCAAGCTTTCCCTGGGAGAGTATCTTCCTCATCAACCTGCCTATTGGCGTAATCTCGTTTATCGTGGGGCTCTACACGCTGCCGCATGTTAGGCCAGAGGCCGGTGAACGCCCCATGTCGCTGGCGGAGGCCGCGCGTCGCTGCTTTGCAAATTCGGCCTTCACTATCAACCTTGCCTGCATGCTCATCGTGTTCGTTGGTATTGGCGCATCCGAGTTTATTTTGCCGTTCTATTTTCAGGACGCCCACGGCTTTGGTTCCGACATTTCCGGATTGCTGTTTTTGGCGCTGCCGATGGTGAATGCCTTTATCGGCCCGCTTTCGGGTGCGGTTTCGGACCGTGTTGGCTGCGGGGGTCCCACGGCGGTCGGCCTGGGCGTGTACGTGTGCGGGCTCTTTGCGGTAAGTACGCTCGACGAGCACTCTTCCATCCCTGTGATCGTGTGCTGCGTCGCATTTATGTCGTGCGGTACGTCGATTTTCCAGAGCCCTAACAATTCGTTGTATATGGGCTCGGCTCCGCGCGAAGCACTCGGCTTCGCGGGCAGCCTGGGTAGCCTGGCGCGCTATGCGGGTATGGCAGTGGGTATTACGGCGGCGTCGCATATCCTGTATGGGCAGATGAGCGTGGCGATGGGCGAGGCCGTGACCAGTTTCGTTGCAGGCCGTCCGGATGTGTTCTTGTTTGGTTTCCGTTCGGTGTTCTATGTGTTGATGGCTGTGGCCGCTGTGGGCTTTGCGCTCGCCATGGAGCGTTTGGTGAGGGTGCGCGCCCGCCATTAGCTTGTGGAGGCAGGCTTGCCACGAATCGGCCCATCTACTGGTCTTGCGGCTTTATGGTGCGATGCGGCTTGTGGGACGGGTGGGGGTCGGTCCGTGGTAGACTATCGAACAACGTTTATTAATCGCGCGGTATCGTTGCCGCGAGAAGGGGTTGCGCCATGCAGGAGCTTGAGGATCGTATTCGCCATGACGGCATCGTAAAGGCCGGTAACGTCCTTAAGGTTGATGCCTTCCTCAACCACCAGTGCGACGTTGAGCTGTTCGACCACATGGGTGCCGAGTGGGCCCGTCTGTTCGAGGGCGTCGAGATCAACAAGATCCTGACGATTGAGGCTTCGGGCATTGGCATGGCTTGCATCGCGGCTCAGCATTTTGGCGGTGTGCCGGTGGTCTTTGCCAAGAAGGCGCAGTCCATCAACCTCGACGGCGAGCAGTATGCCACGACCATCTACTCCTTTACCAAGCAGAAGGAGTACCCGGTCATCGTTGGCAAGCGTTTCCTGTCCGAGGGCGACAAGGTCCTGATTATCGATGACTTCCTGGCCAACGGCTGCGCGCTCGAGGGTCTTATCAAGATCTGCGAGGCTGCGGGTGCCGAGGTGTCCGGTATTGGCATTGCAGTGGAGAAGGGCTTCCAGGGCGGCGGCGATAAGCTCCGCGAGCGCGGCTTCCGCGTTGAGAGCCTGGCCCGTATCGCCGATATGGACTGCGAGACCGGCGAGATCACCTTCGCCTAAGCGCGCAACACAAGCGATTGGTATGCGATGTGACAAAGGGCTTTCCCTTTGTCACATTTTTTGTATGAGGGGAGGTGTTGATATGGACGAGAACAAGATGGGATGGCGCGAGTATGCGCGCTATGCCGAGATGTCGGCCGAGGAGTTGGCGCGCGATTGCGAGGTGCAGGTGTTTCGCGCGACTGGTCCGGGCGGACAAGGCGTCAACACGACGGACTCGGCGGTGCGCATGAAACATATCCCTTCGGGAATTATCGTGACGGCGCGCGAGAGCCGCAGCCAGTTCCAGAACCGTGCAAGCTGTCAGCGTAAGCTGAGGGCAGAGCTTGAGCGTCGTGGCCGTCCGCCGCGCCGACGCGTAAAGACCAAGGTGCCTCAGCGCTCTCGCCAGCGCAGACTCAATGACAAGCACTTCAACGCCATAAAAAAGCCAACCGTCGCAAGCCGGGTAGCGACGAATAGCCTCCTCATGAGTTGCGGTGAAATAGGGACTGTTTTGCGGCTTTAGCTGCATAAACAGTCCCTATTTCACCGCAACTTAGGTGGGGTTAGCGGGTGGGGTGCCAGACCTCGAGGGCGCCGGCAAGGATGTCGACCTCGATGCGTGAGGCGACAACGGGCTCGCCGTCGGCCTGGATGGGGTAGTCGGGCTCCTCAAAGGTAAGCTCGGCATGGCGGCAGCGGCGCATGCGAAAACGGCGGGGTTGAGCAGTT
>CABPWH010000099.1 GCA_902461085.1 uncultured Collinsella sp.
GCGGGCCCGACGGGGCGGGGGGGGGCCGGGGCCCCCGCCGCCTATAACGAGCGCATGCGCCGTCATTACGAGACGTTTGTGAGCGAGGACGATTTCCGCCGCATGGCGCAGATTGGCCTCAATGCCGTGCGTCTGCCGGTACCCTGGTATGCCTTTGGCTCGCAGGAGTCCGATGCCTCCTACATCTCGGTTGTCGATTACATCGACCGCGCGATTGAGTGGGCTGCCAAGTACGACATCCGCGTGCTGCTCGATCTGGCGACGGTGCCCGGTGGCCAGGGCGATTCCAACGATTCGCCCGCCACGCCGGAGGCTGTTGCCGAGTGGCATTCGTCCACTAACGGCCGTCATGTCGCGCTCGACGTGCTCGAGCGCTTGGCCGAGCGTTACGGCGAGGCCGAGAGCCTGCTGGGCATTGAGCTGCTGGATACGCCGCAGATGAGTGTCCGCAAGAGTCTCTTTGCCATGACGGATGGCATTCCGGCTCACTACCTGCGCAATTTCTATCGCGATGCCTACGAGCTCGTCCGTTCGTATATGCCCGAGGATAAGATCGTCGTCTTTTCGTCTTCGGGGCATCCCAGCGAGTGGAAGCATTTTATGCGCGGCGCCAAGTACAAGAACGTCTACATGGACCTTCACCTGTACCATTACCGCGACGAGTATGCGCTCGATATCACGAGCCCCCGCGGGCTGACGACGGCGATTTCGCGCAACAAGCGCGAGCTTAAAGAAGCGATTTCGACTGGGTTCCCCGTGCTGGTGGGCGAATGGTCGGGCGCGGCGATCTTTGCCAACTCGTCGGTTACGCCCGAGGGCCGCAATGCCTACGAGCGCGTGTTTATCGTCAACCAACTGGCTTCGTTTGCACCGGCTGCCGGTTGGTTCTTCCAAACGTGGAAGACCGAGAAGCGCATTGCAGCATGGGACGCCCGCGCGGCGCTCGGTACGCTCGAGCGTGGCATGATTGAATAGGTTGATATGACGCAAAACAGCGCCCATACGGGCAAACTCTATGTGGTCGGCACGCCCATCGGCAACCTGGGCGACCTGTCCCCGCGCGTTGGCGAGGCTTTTGCCGCCGCCGATGCCATTTGCTGCGAAGACACGCGTGTGACGTCAAAGCTGCTGATGCACCTGGGCATTTCCAAGCCGCTTGTCCGTTGCGACGAGAATGTGATCGCCAACCGCGCCGCCGGCCTGGTCGACCGTCTGCTGGCGGGGGAGACCCTCGCCTTTGCCTCGGACGCCGGCATGCCGAGCGTGTCCGATCCCGGCCAGGCGCTGGTCGAGGCGGCGCGTGAGGCCGATGTGCCCGTCGAAGTTATTCCCGGGCCCTCTGCTTGCGTCACGGCGCTCGTTTCGTCCGGCATTCCCTGCGAGCATTTTTTCTTCGAGGGCTTTTTGGGCCGAAAGCACGGCGACCGCGTGCGCCGTTTGCAGCGCCTTGCCGTGGTGCCCGGCGCACTCATCTTCTACGAGTCTCCACATCGCATCGTGGCGACGCTCGAGGCTGTGGCAGAGGTTTTTCCCCAGCGTGAGGTTGCCGTCTGCCGCGAACTCACCAAGCTGCACGAGGAGGTCTTGCGCGGGCCCGCTGCTCAGCTTGCCGAGGAGCTGCGTGCTCGCGGCGAGATAAAGGGCGAGATTGCGCTGGTCATCGCGCCACCGAGCGAGGATGAGGAGGCCGGTATCGTGCCGGTTGGCGCCGCGGCAGCGGATCCCGACGAGGCCCTGCGCGAGGATATCCGCGCCGCGCTCGAGGAGGGGGAGCCCGCCTCTGCGGTGGCCAAGCGCCTGTCTCAGAAGTATTCGCGCCGCAAGCGCGATGTCTATGCCATGGTGCTCGATATGCAATAGATGGAGGATATCCAGCCCTTGTGCTAGAATCATCCCCTGTTTGCAACGTTTTTCTGGAGGACAGACCCCATGGATCAAAGCAAGCCTTCGTTCTTTATCACGACGCCCATCTACTACGTCAACGCCGATCCGCACCTGGGCACGGCTTATTCCACCATCATCGCCGACGTTCAGGCCCGTTATCGTCGCTCCGCCGGCTATAACGTCAAGTTCCTGACCGGCATGGACGAGCACGGCGAGAAGGTCGCCGAGGCCGCAGCCAAGCACAACATGACGCCGCAGGAGTGGACCGACAGCCAGGCTCCGCACTTCAAGGAGCTTTGGAGCAAGCTCGAGATCTCCAACGACGACTTCATCCGCACCACCGAGCCGCGCCAGCATCATGCCGTGCAGTACCTGTGGGAGCGCATGAAGGAGTCCGGCTACCTGTATAAGGGCAGCTACGACGGTTGGTATTGCGTGCCTGACGAGACCTACTTCACCGATACGCAGGTCCAGAAGGGCGACGAGGAGTACGGCAGCGTCGGCCAGCACCTGTGCCCCGACTGCCACCGTCCGCTTGAGCGCGTGCAGGAGGAGTCCTACTTCTTTAAGCTTTCCGCTTTCCAGGACAAGCTGCTCAAGCTTTACGACGAGCACCCCGACTTTGTCGAGCCTGCGTTCCGCATGAACGAGGTTCGCAGCTTTGTCGAGGGCGGCCTTAACGACCTTTCCGTGAGCCGTACGAGCTTTGACTGGGGCATTCAGGTCCCGTTTGACGAGGGTCATGTGACCTACGTGTGGTTCGATGCGCTGCTCAACTATATGACGGCCGTCGGCTACGGTGTCGACACCGACGAGGCGCGTGCCGAGCTGGCCTATCGCTGGCCCGCGCAGTTCCACATCGTGGGTAAGGACATCATCCGCTTCCACTGCGTCATTTGGCCCGCCATGCTCATGGCCATCGGCGAGGCCCTGCCCGAGCACGTCTTTGCCCACGGCTTCCTGACCGTGCGCAATGCCGAGACCGGCAAGGCCGAGAAGATGTCCAAGAGCCGCGGCAACGCCATCGCTCCGCAGGACGTTATCGACATGCTGGGCGTCGAGGGCTATCGCTACTACTTCATGACCGACGTCGTCCCCGGCACCGACGGTGCCATCAGCTTCGATCGCATGGAGCAGGTCTACAACGCCGACCTGGCCAACAGCTGGGGCAACCTTATCTCGCGTTCGCTCAACATGAGCGGCAAGTACTTTGACGGTTGCGCGCCCGCCAAGCCCGCATCGTTCGATGCGTTCGACAACCCGCTGGCAAAGATCGCCGATGGTCTGGTCGACCGCTACATGGCCAAGATGGACGTGCTCGATTACGGTGGAGCCAAGGACGAGGTCATGGAGCTCATCCACGCCGCCAACCACTACATCGAGGACTCCGAGCCTTGGGCACTTGCCAAGGACGAGGCCAAGGCTGACGAGCTGGCGTTTGTGATCTACAACCTGCTCGAGGCCATCCGCATTGCCGCCCACCTGCTGATGCCGCTCATGCCCCAGACTTCTGCCGAGGCCCTGCGCCGCCTGTCCTGCGAGGACGAGGCCGCGACCGACGACCTCAAGGGCATTTGCGTTTGGGGCCTGCTTGCCGGTGGTCAGCCTGTCGAGAAGGGCGATCCGCTGTTCCCGCGTCTGGGCTAAGACGCAGCGCGCCATATCGGCAATTTGCTGTTTAGCTGTAAGGGCATGGCCGCCACGGTCCATGCCCTTTTGTTTCAAGACGCCGCCATCATGCTGAGGAGGCAACCATGACAACTTCGCCTTTGGCAAACCCCACGGCCACCAGGGAGCTGCTGGAGGAGTTTGGCCTTGCGACCAAGCATCGCCTGGGCCAGAACTTTCTAATCGACAATCATGTGATCGAGCGTATCTGCGAGCTTTCCGAGCTCACGGGCGATGAGCGCGTGCTCGAGGTTGGCCCGGGCGTTGGTACGCTCACGCTTGCGCTGTTGCAGGAGGCGGCGTGCGTCACGTCGATCGAGGCCGATCCCGAGCTCGAGCCGGTGCTCGATGCTCACGCCGCCGACTACGCCAACTTCCGCTTTATCATGGGCGACGCGCTCAAAGTGACGCCGGAGCAGATTGAGCAGGCCGCCGGTGGTGAACCTACGGTGTTTGTCGCGAATCTGCCCTATAACGTGGCGGCAACGATCATCCTTCAGTTCTTCCAGACGATGCCCGCGCTTAAGCGCGCTGTCGTCATGGTGCAAAAGGAAGTTGCAGATCGTATTGCCGCAACGCCGGGCAACAAGACCTATGGCGGCTATACGGCAAAGCTCGGCCTGTATGCGCAGGTTACGGGTCGCTTTGAGGTGCCGCCGCGTTGCTTTATGCCGGCGCCGCATGTGGATTCTGCCGTGGTGCGCATCGATCGCGTTGACGGCGTGGTACCCGAGGGCCTCGACCGCGAGTTTGTGGCCCGTGTGATCGACGCCGCGTTTGCTCAGCGCCGCAAGACGATCCGCAACTCCATGAGCGCCAACGGCTTTGCCAAGGACGCGCTCGACGCCGCCTTTGAGGCCTGCGGTATCGCACCCACCACGCGCGCCGAGACGCTCGACGTCGCTGCCTTTGTCCGCTTGGCTCAGGAGCTTTCCCATGACGCCTAATGTTGAACGCGTGACGTTTACCAAAAAGAAGAAAACGGTGGCCTGCCCGGTGCCGCTGGCACCGCTTGCCGATACGCATGCGCACCTGCTCTCATTTTGGAGCAAGGAAGTGCCCGAGACGCTTGCGCGCGCCAAGGAAGCGGGCATTGACTTGTTGGTGACGGTCTTCGACCCCATTGCCGATAAGCGCAGCGTGGCGGACTATAGTGACTGGCTGGTTCGCGAGATCCTGCCGATGCGGGATATCCCGCAGATCAAGTATCTTGCCGGCGTGCATCCGTATGGCGCGCCGGACTATACCGACGACGTTCACGCACAGGTCGTTGCCGCGCTCGATGACCCTTTGTGCGCCGGTATTGGCGAAATCGGCCTGGACTATCACATGGACTATGACGACGATATCGCGCCGGCACCCCATAACGTGCAGATTGACTGCATGGCGCGCCAGCTCGAGCTTGCCGTGTGCCGTAATGTGCCGGTGGAGCTACATCTGCGTCACGAGGACACGGACCAGGAGCGCACCTCGCACGTGGACGCCTACAACGTGCTTCGTGAGGTGGGCATGCCCCAGGCCGGTTGTGTGCTGCACTGCTTTGGCGAGGACCGCGCCACGATGGAGCGCTTTGTGGAGCTGGGCTGCTATATCGCCTATGGCGGTGCGGCTACCTTTAAGCGCAACGACGACGTGCGCGAGGCATTTGCGGCAACCCCACTCGATCGAATTTTGTTCGAGACGGATTGCCCGTATATGGCTCCAGAGCCCATCCGCGGTCTTGAATGCGAGCCCGCAATGATCTCCATTACGGCAAACACGCTGGTCAACGACCGTGTCGATCGTACCGGCGAGGATGCTGAGGCAATCGCGCGAGCAGCTTGGGAAAATGCCTGCAAACTTTTTCAAAAATAGTTCTTGCGTTCGCGATGGCGCTCCGTTATTCTAATTCCTGCACGCGGGCGTGGCGGAATTGGCAGACGCGTACGGTTCAGGTCCGTATGGGGGCAACCCCATGAAGGTTCAAGTCCTTTCGCCCGCACCATTGAATGAAAGAGCTCCCAACAATGGGGGCTTTTTTGTTATGGGCCCATCACAGGGACTTGAACCTGCGAAGGAGCGAGCGTAAAGAAAACGCGGAGCGTTTTTAGCGAGCTGGCGAGGACGCCGGCAGGGGGGCGGAGCCGGGGCGGGGGCGCGGAGACGGCGGCGC
>CABPWH010000100.1 GCA_902461085.1 uncultured Collinsella sp.
GCCTGCATCAACCGCAGGCAGCGCGCCTTCTTCTGTTTGAAGTAGAAGCCGTGTCCCAGAATTCCGGCTCAGACCGGGACGCAGCTTCCCTCAGGGCCATGCTTCGGAAAGTGCGCCCCGTTTTGAACGCCGATTCTGGGACGCACTTTCCGCAACGAGCCTCTCGCGGAAAGCGCGTCCCACTCTGGGCGCCAATTCCGGGATGCATTTTCCGCAGCGGCGTTGGCTACCTGCCGTCGTCGTCCTGGGCTTCATCGCGCGCGTAGAGCTCCAGCATGCGGCGGCGGTATTCGCGCACGGCGAGCTTGGCGCGCTCCAGGCGGCGGCGCTCACGCGGAGTCAGCTCGGACGGGTCAAGCTCATCACCATAGGTCTTATCGGCAAGCAGGTGTGCCGCGTCCACGATGCGGGCATCGATATGGCCGCTCGCTGCCTCGGCGGAAAGACGCTCGGCAATCGTATCGAGCGTAGGCAGGCCCTCGAATACACGACCATGGCCATGCGAGGTCAGCAGCTCGTGCTCGCGTGCGAGCAGGCTCGCCAAATCGTGATGGGCGCGCAGGATGTCGAGCGCATCGGATGGATGCTCGGCAACCTCTGCCACGGCGGCGACTGGTGCGGCGTCGACCACGCGGTAGAAGAGCTGCGCGAGCAATGGCATCATAAACACCGTGATGGCACCGGCGGCAACCATGACCGACGCAATTTCTTGCGACAGCGCGCCCGCGTTGACGGCAACGCTTGTCACGGCAACGATGATCGGCAGAGCCGTGGTGCAGTACAGGGCCACGGTAATGCGGCCATACGCCGACACATCGCGCGTCGCAGGACAAATGCTCATAGAGATGAGAATAGGCACGGCACGAATAATCAGCAACGCCACGATAAAGCCCGCGAGCAAGCCCGGGCGCGACGCCACGGCCGTCAGGTCGATCTTTGCGCCCGATACGGTAAAGAACACCGGAATCAAAAAGCCGTAGGCCAGGCCATCGAGCTTGGTCTCGAGCGTATGGTTGCCCTCGGGGATGATATAGCGCAGGACAAAGCCGGCGGCAAAAGAACCCAACACGATGTCGAGGTCAAAGATGGCCGAGAACGCCACGAGCGTGACCAGGATGAGCACCGTCAGGCGCACGAAGGTCTGCGACGTGGTGTCGGCGCGTTCCTCGACAAACGAAAAAAAGCGGCTGCCGACGCGCCTGGAACGACTTGGGACCACGGCCAGCAGCACGCAGACCACGGCAAACAGGCCAAGAATTACAAGCGTCTGGATGCCGGTGCGGGCAGACAGCAGCACCGACATGGCGAGCACGGGACCGAGCTCGCCCCAAGTGCCATACGCGAGAATCGAGTCGCCCACACGCGTGCCGGTGAGCGAGCGCTCGCGCATGATGGGCACAAGCGTACCGAGCGCCGTGGAAGTAAGGGCAAGCGTCACGGCGATACCGTCGAAATGACTAACCGAGAACCACGGGGTAAAGCGCACGGCAAGCCAGGCGATACCAAACGTGACGACCCATGTCGCCAAGCCGTAGCGCCCCTCCACACCCGTGATGCTCTTGGGGTCGATCTCAAAGCCGGCAAGCAGGAACAAAAAGGCCAGGCCGAGCTCGGACACGAGCGAGACCTCGGCATCTACATGGATAATGTCGAGCATATGGGGTCCCAGCACCGCGCCGAGCACGAGCAAAAAGACCGTCTCGGGAACGGGTTTTCCGGGAATCGCCGAGGCGATAAAAGGACTCGCAAAGGCCACGAGTGCGATGATGGCGAGCGAAACGAATGCCATGTGATGCCTTTCTCTTGTTTGCGCTTCACTGTAGCACCCTCGCCGTCCTCAACGCGCCGCGAGCTGTCGTATCATAGTGAGGTTTACAAACATGTGGCTCAAGGCGACCGCGAGGCTTGTCCCGTAAACCGACCGCTGCCGCATACCGTACCGTACGCCCAACCGATCAGGAAGGCAGGAACCAATGGTCTCTCGTATCTACGTGGAGAAGAAACCCGGGTTCGACGTCGAGGCTCAGCAGCTCAAGGGCGAGCTGACCGAAATTCTCGGCATCAAGGGCATCGAGGCCCTGAGGATCATCAACCGCTACGACGTCGAGGGCATCGACGAGGAGCTTTTCCGCTCCTGCGTGCCGACCGTCTTTAGCGAGCCCCAGGTCGATGTGACCTACGACGAACTCCCCGCAAGCGATGGCGCCGTCTTTGCCGTCGAGTTCCTGCCTGGCCAGTTTGACCAGCGCGCCGACTCCGCCAGCGAGTGCGTGCAGCTCATCAGCCAGGGTGAGCGCCCCGCCGTGCGCTCCGCCAAGGTCTATATGATCTCGGGCGCTCTGGACGAGGCCGCCATCGAGGCCATCAAGCACTACGTGGTGAATCCCGTCGAGGCCCGCATCGCCTCGCTCGGCCTGCCCGAGACGCTGTACATGGAGACTCCCGAGCCCCAGCCCGTCGAGGTGCTCGACGGCTTCCGCGAGCTCGACGAGGCCGGCCTTGCCGCCTTTATCGCCGATCGCGGCCTTGCCATGGACGAGGCAGACATCGCCTTCTGCCAGCAGTACTTCCGCGATGAGGACCGCGACCCCACCATCACCGAGATCCGCGTGATCGACACCTACTGGTCCGACCACTGCCGCCACACCACCTTCGGCACCGTCCTGGACGACGTGACGATCGACGACGCTGTGGTGCAGCAGGCCTTCGACCGCTACATGGAGATGCGCCACGAACTCGGCCGCGACGCCAAGCCCGTCTGCCTCATGGACATGGGCACCATCGGCGCCAAGTACCTCAAGAAGACCGGCGTCATGACCGATGTCGACGAGTCCGAGGAGATCAACGCCTGCACCGTCAAGGTGAAGGTCGATGTCGACGGCGAGGACCAGGACTGGCTGTTCCTGTTTAAGAACGAGACCCACAACCACCCGACCGAGATCGAGCCCTTCGGCGGTGCCGCTACCTGCGTGGGCGGTGCCATCCGCGACCCGCTGTCGGGCCGCAGCTACGTGTACCAGGCCATGCGTGTCACCGGCGCCGGCGACCCCACCGTCCCCGTGTCCGAGACGCTCGAGGGCAAGCTGCCGCAGCGTAAGCTCGTGACCACTGCCGCCGCCGGCTACTCCAGCTACGGCAACCAGATCGGCCTTGCCACCGGTCAGGTCAACGAACTCTATCACCCCGGTTACGTGGCCAAGCGCATGGAGGTTGGCGCCGTCGTGGGCGCTACCCCGGCAAACCACGTTCGTCGCGAGTGCCCCGCCCCCACCGACAAGATCATCCTGCTGGGCGGCCGCACCGGCCGCGATGGCATCGGTGGCGCCACCGGCTCCTCCAAGACCCAGAACACCGAGTCCATCGAGACCTCGGGTGCCGAGGTCCAGAAGGGCAACGCCCCTGTCGAGCGCAAGCTGCAGCGTCTGTTCCGCCGCGGCGACGCCTGCCGTCTGATCAAGCGCTGCAACGACTTTGGCGCCGGCGGCGTCTCGGTCGCCGTGGGCGAGCTTGCCGACGGCCTGTATGTCGACCTGGACACCGTGACCAAGAAGTACGACGGCCTGGACGGCACCGAGCTCGCTATCTCTGAGTCCCAGGAGCGCATGGCCTGCGCCGTCGCCGACGGTGACGTCGAGGAGTTCATGGGCTACGCCGCCGAGGAGAACCTGGAGGCGACCGTTATCGCCGAGGTTACCGCTGAGCCGCGCATGCGCATGGCCTGGAACGGCGTCGCTATCGTCGACCTGTCCCGTGAGTTCCTCAACTCCAACGGCGCACCCAAGCACCAGGTCGCCCACGTGTGCGCCCGTAGCGTGTGGCAGCCCAGCTGGGCCGGCACCACGCTCGCCGAGCGCATGACCTCGCTCGTCACCGACCTCAACGTCGCTTCCAACAAGGGCCTTTCCGAGCGCTTCGACTCCACCATCGGCGCCGCGACCGTGCTCATGCCCTTTGGCGGCAAGACGCAGCTCACCCCCAGCTCGGCCATGGTCGCCAAGTTCCCCGTGGACGGCGAGACCACCACGGCGAGTGCCATGGCATGGGGCTTCAACCCCTATCTGATGGAGGCCGACCAGTTTGCGGGCGCCTACCTGTCCGTGGTCGAGTCCATCGCCAAGCTCGTTGCCGCCGGCTTTGAGCACAAGCGCGCCTATCTCTCCTTCCAGGAGTACTTCGAGCGTCTGCGCACCGAGGCCGAGCGCTGGGGCAAGCCCACGGCAGCCGTCCTGGGCGCCCTCATGGCCCAAGTCGACCTGGGTGCCGGCGCCATCGGCGGCAAGGACTCCATGAGCGGCTCGTTTGAGGACGAAGCCGGCGAGCTCAACGTTCCGCCGACTCTGATCAGCTTCGCTGTGGCCGTGGGCCGCGCGGCGCGCGCCGTCTCCCCTGAGTTCAAGGGCCTGACGCACCGCGTCGTCCGCATCGCCCCCGCTACCTACGGTGAGGACTACCGACCCGACGCCCAGCAGTTGCTCGCCGCGTTTGACGCCGTCGAGGCGCTCACTGCTACCGGCGACGCCCTGGCCGTCTCCACGCCCGGCTACGGCTGCGGCGCCGAGAGCCTCTTTAAGATGTGCGTCGGCAACCAGATCGGCATCGAGCTTGCCGAGGATGTGGACGTGGAGAGCCTCTTCACCCCGCTCTATGGCAGCTTTATCGTCGAGCTCGCCGAGGACGCCGAGCTGCCCGAGGTCGCCGACGGCATTGTCGTCGAGCCCCTGGGCACCACCGTCGAGGGCTATGTCATCGACACCGGCTCCGAGGTCATCGAGCTCGCCGAGCTCCAGGAAGCCTGGGAAAGCGGCATCGAGGGCGTCTTCGCCTACCGCAGCGCCGGCGAGACCCCCGAGGTCGAGACCATCGACTTCCGCGCCAAGGACATCCACGTGTACGGCGGTGCCATGATCGCCCGCCCGCGCGTGATCATCCCCGTGTTCCCCGGCAACAACTGCGAGTACGACAGCGCCCGCGCCTTCCGTGCCGCCGGTGCCGAGGCCGACACCTTCGTGATCAACAACCTCACGCCCGAGGCCGTCGCCGAGAGCACCCACGAGCTTGCCCGCCGCATCCGTGCAAGCCAGATCGTCATGATCCCCGGCGGCTTCTCGGGCGGTGACGAGCCCGACGGCTCCGCCAAGTTCATCACGGCGTTCTTCCGCGCTCCCGAGGTCACCGAGGCAGTCCGCGACCTGCTCAAGGCCCGCGACGGCCTGATGCTGGGCATCTGCAACGGCTTCCAGGCTCTGGTCAAGCTCGGCCTGGTGCCCTACGGCGACATCGTCGACGCCACGCCCGATGCGCCCACGCTGACGTTCAACACCATCGGTCGCCATCAGAGCCGCCTGGTGCGCACCCGCATCTCGTCCAACCTGTCCCCGTGGCTGTCGCAGTGCAGCCTGGACGACCCCTACACCGTCGCCATCAGCCACGGCGAGGGCCGCTTTGTCGCCAACGACGAGGTACTCGCCCAACTGATCGCCAACGGCCAGGTCGCCACGCAGTACGTGGGCGAGGACGGCAAGCCCAGCATGGATCTTTCCGTCAACCCCAACGGCTCCGCACTCGCCATCGAGGGCATCACGAGCCCCGACGGCCGCGTCCTGGGCAAGATGGGCCATGCCGAGCGTCGCGGCG
>CABPWH010000101.1 GCA_902461085.1 uncultured Collinsella sp.
GTGTTCGGATAAAGTTGAGAATCAAGGTGCTGTACAACAGCGGCCAGCTCATGATCATCTTCGGTACCGGTACCGTCAACAAGGTCTACGATGAGTTTATGGCTCTGACGGGCGTTAAGGAGATCAGCGCTTCCGAGGTCAAGGGCGCCGAGGCGGACAAGAAGGGCAAGTTCTTCTCGGTCCTCAAGGTATTCTCGGATATCTTTATCCCCATCATTCCCGCTTTCGTCGGCGCTGCTATCATCATCGGCCTTAAGTCGCTGATCGTTGCCAACGGCCTCTTTGGCATGGAGGGCAGCCTTGCCGACCACAGCGAGTTCCTCAAGAACCTCGCAAGCTTCTTTGCCATTATCGCCACCACGTTTGACTACCTGCCTGTCCTGGTTATGTACAGCGCGGTGAAGCGTTTTGGCGGTAACCCGATTCTGGGCATCCTCGTCGGTATCGTCATGGTTCACCCGAGCCTTATGAACCGCAACACGTTCGTTATGGATCCGACGGGTGCTGAGTACTGGAACTTTGGTCCGCTCTCCATTCCCATGGTTGCTTTCCAGGGCGGCGTGTTCCCTGCAATCCTGACTGCCTGGTTTATGGCCAAGGTCGAAAAGATTGCCCAGAAGTACATCCCCGAGGTCGTCTCGTTCGTCTTTGTCCCGACCGTTACCCTGATTCTTGCTAACGTCGCCCTGTTCACCGTGTTCGGCCCGCTCGGCAACCTGATCGGCGACGTCCTCGCCGGTGTAATCGATATCCTGTACAACAGGATGGGCGTCTTTGGTGCCTTTGTCTTTGCCGCATTCCTGCAGCCGCTCGTCGTTACCGGTACGCATCAGTTCATCCAGGGTATCGAGGCAAACCTCGTCGCCACGACTGGCTTCAACTACATCCAGGCCATCTGGTCGGTTTCCATCATCGCCCAGGGCGGCGGCGCCATCGGCATGTACCTCATTCACAAGAAGCATTCCAAAGAGCGCAACATCTGCATGTCGTCCTTTATCCCGACGCTGGTCGGTATCTCCGAGCCCGCAATCTTTGCTGCAAACATGCGCTACTCGATCATCCCGTTCATCTGCGCTTGCATCGGTGCAGGCTGCGGCGGTGCCTTCGTGAAGCTCTTTGAGGTGCGCGCCATCGGTCAGGGTCTGACCGGCATGCTTGGCCTGCTCATCGTCACGCCCGAGACGCTCGTGTGGTATGTGGCTGGCAATCTCATCGCCTTTATCGTGCCGATCGTCTTGATCTTTGCCTACAACAAGGCAAAGGGCGTGCCGACCACTGATGAAGAGGGCGCTGGTGCTGGCTTTGATGTCAGCTTTTAGTTGAGCCGTTCAGCGTAATCTGAGGATAAGTCCATTTGAGGAAGGGCGTTCGACTCGTGTGAGTCGAGCGTCCTTCCCCATAGACGAGAAAGTCAACGGCGATGTTAAATCAAAAAAACAAGGTGACACGCGCGGACTATGAGCAGTGGCGTGTCGGACAGGATGAGACGGCGGCTCGCATCGCGTCCGACCCCGATAGGCTTCTGTTCCATGTGGAGCCTGAGCTTGGCTGGCTCAACGACCCCAACGGTTTGGTTCAGATTGGTGATACGTATCACATCTATCATCAATACGATCCGTTCGATGCTGCGCATGGCGGTCCAGTGCTTTGGAACCATCTGACGACAAAGGATTTTGTGACGTACGAGAATCACGGCCCCGTGCTGTTCCCCGATTCCGATTTGGATTCGAGCGGAGCGTATTCTGGTTCTGCCTTTGTACGTGATGGCAAGATTCACTACTTCTATACCGGCAACGTCAAGCATTTTGACCGCGATGATTACGACTACGTGTTGACGGGCCGTGAGCAAAACCAGATTCATATGGTTGCCGAGAATCCCGACGAATTGGGCGAGAAGTGCATAGCTGTTGGACCGGTCGATTACCCCGACGATATCGGTACGCACGTGCGCGACCCCAAGATCCTTGAGCACGATGGTATCTACTACATGGTTCTGGGTGCTCGTACGAAAGACGACCGTGGCTGCGTGCTTGTCTATACCTCGCGCAATCTTGAGGACTGGAGCTATGCGACGCGCATTGAGTTGGGCGAGAAGTTTGGCTTTATGTGGGAGTGCCCCGATCTGTTTGAGCTCGATGGCGAGCTTATTCTCGTTTGCTGTCCGCAGGGTGTGCCTGCCGATGGTTGGCGTTACCGCAATCCGCATCAGTGCGTGTGGTTCCCCATCGAGGCCGATTGGGAGGCGCCGAGCTTTAAAATCGTCGGGCAGGGCATGCCCCCGATGGTCGATGCCGGTTTTGATTTCTATGCTCCGCAGTCCTTTGAGGATACTGCAGGCCGGCGTTTGATGATCGGATGGTCGGGTTGCCCCGATGCGACGGCAGAAAACCCGACGGTGGCGCGCGGGTGGCAGTGCGCGTTGACGGTGCCGCGAGAGCTGAGCATGCGCGATGGCAAGCTCTGCCAGCAACCGGCGCACGAGATTGAGAGGATGCGCGGCGACTGCGTTCGCGCGACAGGCGGTGAAACCGTTGAGGAGCCGGGCCGCCTGTTTGATCTTGTGGTTTCCTGTGAGGGCGCCAAGATGGTCGAGCTCGAAATCCGCAAGGGTGTCTTTGTGTGCTATGCAGACGGGATGCTTACCCTCGACATGGGTGACGAAGGCTATGGGCGCGACCAGAGGTCGATCGAGCTCAGCGAGCTTCGCGACCTGCGCGTGCTTTCGGACACTACGATGGTCGAGATTTTTGCAAATGGCGGCGAGGCGGCACTTACGAGCCGTACCTATTCGCCGGCGGTTCCGGCGATGGAGCTGCACGCCGAGGGCGCGGCATCGATGAATTTCTACCGCCTCGTGCATTAACCGTGCATGGGGCAGGATTGGACTTGCTGGGCGGAATGTGTTGCAGTTGCCGCAGCGAACTACCGTTTATCGCGTATAGCTACCGTTTGCGGGATAAGTAACACTCATTTATAAACCGTGTAAAATCTCAGCCAAGCACGGAGTTTTCCAGGGAGACGCTGTCCTTTGTTGTGTGCAAGGGGCGGCGTCTCTTTGGCGCTTGGACGCTGTTGTGCAACAGTGCGGCGGTCCGTGCCATGTATTGAAAAGCCAATGTTGAGATGGGTCGTGATAATAATGGACAAGTACGTAATCGTGGTTGAGTCTGGGTCGGATGTGACGCCGGAGCTTTGCGAGCGCTACGGCATCGTGCGCGTGCCCATGCATGTCACGATTGGTGACGAGACCGTCGAGGACGGTTCGATCGATCCGCTCGAGATTTATTCACGCTGCAACGAGTTTGGCGTAATGCCCAAGACCAGTGGCTGTGCGCCTGCGGATTTTGCGCACGTATATGACCGTATCCATGCCGAGCAGCCCGATGCGACCATTCTGCATCTTGCGTACTCCGAGGCCACGACCTGCTCGCATCAATCATCGAAGATCGCCGCCAAGGGTCGCGACTACGTCTACTCCATGGACACGCGCTTTGTCTCGGTGGGCCAGTCGCTCGTTGTCGTCGAGACCGCCAAATACATCGAGGCTCACCCCGATGCCACCGTCGACGAGATCTTTGCTTTTACGAATTCCGTCATGGACCGTGTGCTGCTGGGCTTTGTTCCTACCGACCTAGCCTTCCTTAAGGCAGGCGGTCGTCTGTCCAACGTGGCATTCCTTAGCGCCCACCTGCTCAAGATTAAGCCCTGCATTGAGGTAACGGGCGGTAAGTTTGTGGCGACCAAGAAGTTCCGCGGCTCTATGCTCAAGTGCGCTCGTGCCTTTATTGACCACATGGTTGCGAAGGGCGAGATTGACTACTCGCACATTGGCCTGGCGTATTCGGTAGGTCTTTCCCAGGAGCTGCGCGACGACATGGAAGTCTATGCGCACGACCTGGGCTTTAAGGACGTTACCTGGACTCAGGTCGGCGGTGTCATCTCGAGCCATTGCGGCCCGACCGCCTTCGGTGCGGTGCTCACGCTTAAAGCGTAAGACCTGGCGTCTATCGATTTCTATTGCCTCGGCGGCGGGCGGGGTGCGACAACCTTCCCGCCGCTCTTGCGTGGGGCCAAATAGAACAACCCAATTGACCGCTAAACCGTTTCGCCATCATGCATATGGGCTAGAATGACTCTGGCATTTATGTAGCTAAAACTAATGAGAGGCAAGGTAGCGGGAATGGCTGAGATGACGCTCGAGGGTGTGGACGCTCGTCCCGAGGACTCTGCGTTTGCCCTGGGCCGCGTGCATTCGATTGAGACGATGGGAACGGTCGATGGACCGGGCATCCGCTTTGTGGTGTTTGTTCAGGGCTGCCCCATGCGCTGTGCGTATTGCCACAACCCCGATACCTGGTCGGTTAACGGCGGCACCATGGTGACCGTCGAGCACCTGATGGACGAGTTCCAGAGCAACCATGAGTTTTACCGCAGCGGTGGTATTACGGTGTCCGGCGGCGAGCCGCTCCTACAGCCTGAGTTTTTGGCCGACCTGTTCCGCGCCATGCACAATAACCCCGATGGTCGTGTGCACACCTGCTTGGATAGCTGCGGCTATGCGTTCGATCCCGCGCATCCCGAGAAGTTCGATGCCGTACTCAATGAGACCGATATGGTGCTGCTCGACATTAAACACGCCGATCCCGTCGAGCATAAAAAGCTGACCGGTTGCGATCCCGCACGCATCCTGGCGTTTGGTGATGAGCTCGCGCGCCGCAAGATTAAGGTCGTTATCCGCCACGTGGTGGTGCCGGGCATTACCGATACGGTTGAGGAGTGCGAGGCGCTCGGCCGCCTCATCGCTCCATGGCACAACGTGGTGGGCCTGGAAATGCTGCCGTATCACACGATGGGCGTTGTCAAGTATGAGCAGCTGGGCATTCCCTATAAGCTCGAGGGCGTTCCACAGATGGATACCGCGCGCATGCCCGAGCTGCGCAACGCTGTCATGACGGGCATGAAAAAGCGCCGCGCGGAACTCAAAAACGCCATCGGCTAGCGATCCATTTTCGCCCCCAAGGGCACTCATTGGGGACAGACTTAAATGAGTGCCCCCGGGCACCTAGTTGATTGCTAAAGAGCCCCGTCAAGTTGCGGTGGAATAGTTCTTGTGTATCGGCTTATGCCGCCCAAACAGGAACTATTTCACCGCAACTGCGTTTTGGACAGAGATGCGCAACAGAATCGTGCCATTTGGATAAATACGCTTGTGGTTGCTTTAAAGACACCTTAAACGCTGCTGAATATCTTTGGAAAGAAATGCCTGCTCGGTATTATGCTGCTCGTATATAAACGGTAGCAGTCAGGAGACCACGTGCGAAGCAACGCATCGCGGGACGAGTATGTGCCGCAGCATGGCAGCAGATATGAGACGAAGGGCACGCCTTCGCGTGGCCTCGCTGACGTTCGCATCCGCGTGACGAAGATTGCCGCCGTTGGGATGCTAACGTTGGCGGTTATTATCCTCGGAATTACCGCCAAAACCTACGCGTCGGAGCGAATGGCACACTCAGATGCGTCAACGGTACAGACGCAAAACAAAAGGCTCTGTTAGACCAAAATTGACATATAGCTTTTTTCCGATTTAGGAC
>CABPWH010000102.1 GCA_902461085.1 uncultured Collinsella sp.
GGCTGGAGTTCCCTTTGGCGAAACACAATGTCGTTGATCATTTGGAGTGGCAGGATCAGCAGACATGCTACGAATGCCATGATGAGCGCAATCGCTGCGATCTTGTCGTTCGTGAGCATCAGTAAATCGAAGGTGAATGGTTTTACGAGAAGTGAGCGACCTATTCTTGACCCCTGAAGCATTCGCACTTTTGGATGAAAAAACCGCAGGATTTGAGTGACAAAACCGCAGGAAATGGCTCTCCAAAAATGTCGATGCTTCGGGAGTCCGATTTCACTCGTTCACTTCGCGGGAAAGTATTCACCTTCGTTGCGCAGGGACGGCTGGAGGGGTAGTTGGTACCGGGTGACCGCTTCTGTCTTGGGCGGATTGTCGACTTGGGCCTCCGACGCGCCGTGCTAGAGGTACCTTGCCGCGAGCTTCTCGAGTTCGGTGTCGCTTACGTTGTTGAGGACGCCGCCGTCAACGATCTTTGCGCCTGGAGCGCTTGCTCTAAGGATCGACGCTGTCTTGTCCATTCCGCTCCCGCCCGAGGTGGCAAACAGGACGATTGTTTTGCCTGTCAGGTCGTAAGACTCGAGGATTGTATTGACAATCGCCGGTGCCACGTACCACCAGATGGGAAATCCCAAAAAGATGGTGTCGTAGTCTTCGATGCGCTCGACCCTGGAGGTTATGGCGGGACGGCAGGAGGGATCGGCTGCCTCGAGTGTGCTGCGGCTCCGTTTGTCGCGCCAGTCGAGGTCGGCGCTTGTGTATGGGTTGGCGGGCACAATGGCGAACAGGTCGCTGTCCGCTACACGAGCCAGGCGACATGCAACGTCCTTCGTGGTGCCCGTTGCGCTGAAATATGCTACAAGTGTCTTAACCAATGGAGTTCCTTTCGTTGCTGTGGTTTGGACCTTATGCTGAGGTGCATTTGGCGCTTTCTCATGACCGCGATGCCGTGCGGTTTGTCCTGCATTCGGTTGAAGCGTTGCGTAGCCGGTAGATGAGATAGTCAAGGCGCTCGAGTTTCTGTTGTCCCGAGTGGATATCGTCGAGCAATTCGCGACGATACCGTTTTAGTAGACAAATCCGCGCGCAGTCGCTGGTGGCCGAGCCGTACAGCTCGATGAGTTCTTCGCTGCAGTCGGCGTCGTGCAGGCCGTTGATGATGTTGTCGTCCATGTCGTCACTTTGCGGTTTTGACTTTGGTAGTGCCGGCAAGCGGCTTTTCGCCGGGACGGGCTTTGGGACCAACGAGCGCGTGCGGTTGATAGGGCTCTTCGAGGAAGTCAATCTCGGCGGGGGAGAGCGTTATGTCGAGCGCGGCCACGGCGTCATCGACGCGCTCGGGCTTGGAGCAACCCACGATGGGCGCCTCGACGCCACGCACCCAGTGCCATGCCAGCGCAATCTGCGGCATCGGCACGTCGTGATCGGCGGCAACCTTGGCCACGCGCTCAACGATGGGCATGTCGATGGCACGGTCATGGTCATACTTGCTGGCCATGGTCATGTCGGTGGTGCCACGCATGCTCGAGCTTTCCCATGTGGGGCGGCAGAGGTGTCCCGACGCCATGGGGCTGTATGGCGTAAGGGCCATGTCGAACTGGCGGCACACCGGAATCATCTCCCGCTCGTCCTCTCGGTACAGCAGGTTGTAGTGGCACTGCATGCTCGTAAAGGGCGTCCATCCGTGGTCACGCGCGACGATCTGCAGGTTGTGCAGCTGGTAGGCATACATGGCGCTGGCGCCGAGCGCGCGGACCTTGCCCTCGCACACCAGGTCGTTGAGCGCTTCCATGGTCTCTTCCATGGGAACGTCGTAATCGAAGCGGTGGATGATGTAGAGGTCCAGATAATCGGTGCCCAAGCGCTTGAGCGAGCCTTCGATCTCACGCTTGATGGCCGCGGCGGAAAGGCCACCCTCGTTAAAGTGGACTTTGCTGGCAAGGACGACGTCTTCGCGCGCAATGCCTAGATCGCGAAGTGCGGCGCCGATGTACTCTTCGCTCGTGCCAGAGGCGTAGCAGTTGGCGGTATCGATAAAGTTGATGCCGACGTCGAGCGCGCGTTTGATGACAGCGCGTGTGTCGTCGGGTCCGATGGTCCACTGGTGATGGCCGGGGTCGGGCTCGCCAAAGCTCATGCCTCCCAGGCAGAGTTTAGAGACTTTGATGCCGGAATGTCCGAGGGCTGTGTACTGCATGCCGTTCTCCTTGTTCTTGAGGGGATGGCTATAGCGTACGTTGATAGGTTGATAATGTATATTGCTTATATCGACTTGCTGGGTATGCGAAAATCAAATGGCTAGCAGGCGGGATTCCTTGATTGAGTTGGGGTGCAATGGAGCTACGGACTTTGCGTTACTTTTTGGCGGTGGCGCGTGAAGAAAACATGACCGAGGCGGCAAATGTGCTGCACGTGACACAGCCTACGCTGTCACGTCAGATTGCCGATCTTGAGCGCGAGCTGGGTGTGGAGCTGTTCGAGCGCACCAATCGATCGTGCGTGCTTACGAGCGATGGCATGCGCCTGCGCCAGCGCGCCGAGGAGATCGTCTCGCTGGTAGAGCAAACCGAGCTGGAGTTGGCGGATCGGGAGCTCGGCATT
Source organism: uncultured Collinsella sp. (assembly GCA_902461085.1). Classification (GTDB taxonomy): domain Bacteria; phylum Actinomycetota; class Coriobacteriia; order Coriobacteriales; family Coriobacteriaceae; genus Collinsella. The sequence continues at coordinate 2,599 of CABPWH010000102.1, forward strand.
GCGGGCGTTATCCGCATTGGCGCCGGCGAAACCAAATCGATGCGGAGGGTGCTCGATGCTTTTACAGAGCTGCGTCGGGATTATCCCGGAGTGACGATTGAGCTCTATACCGGTAACGCCGATGCAGTGGAGGAACGCTTGGAGCGTGGCCTGCTCGACTTTGCGTTGTTGCTGGAACCCGTTAACGTCGAGAAATACGAATGGATTCGCATGCCCGAGGCTGATCGAGTTGGTGCCGTTGTCGCCGCGAGCGGTCCATGGGGTGGCCGGGACGTGCTGACGCCTGCGGACGTGGCGAATATGCCGCTGCTGGTGAGTTCGCGCACCACGAATCGAGCGCTGGACCTAGAAGCGTGGTCGAGTGGCGTCCTCAGTGTCGACGAGCTCAACATCGTGGGGCATTTCGATCTTATCGGCAACGCGTCGCATCTGGTGCATTCGGGCGCCGCGTGTGCGGTTAGCGTTGGAAGCTTGCTGCAGATAGATGAATGTAGCGACCTGCGTTTTGTTCCATTTGAGCCGCCGCTTACCATTGCGTCGTATCTGGTGTGGAAAAAATATCGCCTGCGTTCCCGCGCCTGCGAAGAGTTTCTGAACCGCTTGAATAGTATGTGATGAAGGGGCAGCCCCTTTGCCGCATTGATCTGAGAGTAGATGTTGATGATTCTATCGTTGGCCCCCATGGAGGGGATTACCGGGCATGTGTTCCGTCGCGTGCATGCGGAGTGCTTTGGCGCGCTCGATTGTTATTACACGCCGTTTTTGCCGCCGCCGCGGGTGGGAAACCGCTTTGGCGGCAAGGCGCTTAAGGAGATCGATCCTGCCAACAACCAGGGGCTCAACGTAGTGCCTCAGCTGATGTCTAAGAATGCGGATGAGTTTGTGTGGGCGGCACAGGTGCTCGCCGACATGGGTTACCGCGAGGTCAACCTCAACCTGGGCTGTCCCTCGGGTACGGTTGTTGCCAAGGGTAAAGGATCGGGCTTCTTGCGCAACTTGGACGAGCTCGAGGTGTTCTTGAGTGACGTGTGTGAGCGCTCTCCGCTGCCGGTATCGGTCAAGACCAGGTTGGGGCTGGAGAGCGACGACGAATACGAGCGCGTGCTCGATTTGTATTGCCGCATGCCGCTGGCGGAGCTGATCGTGCATCCGCGCGTACAAAAGGACCGTTATGCGGGCTCGCCGCGCAAAGAGTGTTATGGCGAGACGCTGGATCGTGCGCCGTTCCCGGTCGCCTACAACGGCGATATTTTTGATCTTGAGGATATGGACGCGCTGGTGGAGGCCTATCCCGGCACGCGCCATGTGATGTTGGGGCGTGGCCTGCTCGCGAACCCCGCTCTGGCTCGCATGGTCAACGGCGGTCCTGCTGCAACGGCAGCTGAGCTTCAGCGTTTCCATGACACGCTGTTTGCTGCCTATGCAGAAGAGATTGGCGGTAACGCGGTCTTTCGCATGAAGGAGTGGTGGTTCTACGCCAAGTGCGCTTTCGCCGACCCTACTACCGTTCACAAGCTCGTACGTAAGACCAAAAAGGTCGACGAATACCGAGCCGCCGTCGAGCGCGTCTTTCGCGAGCAGCCGCTTGCGCCCATAGCCCGCTTCCACGGCTAGCTAGTCATTGGGGACGTTCTTTAACGACTAGTCATTTAAGAACGTCCCCAATGACTATGTTGCAAAAGCTGTACGTCAGCATCCAAAGATGTCGAAAAATGTCGACTTTGGATGCTGGTGTACATGTTTGGGTGTGGTGGGTAACTAGGCAATCATTGCATCAAGCGTGATGAGCTCCCTGAGTCGCTCCGTGCGTGTTTGCCCATGGCGCTTTGCTTTTGCGTCAAAGGCTTCAAGGACCGATTCACCTACGCGTGCGGATAAAACAACGCTTGGCTCGTCAGAAATCGGCGGCCTTCCCAGCTTGATGGTGCGACCCTTCGGCCACTCATCTTTTTCGTAGGCTTCCGCGGTTTTCTCCAACTCTCCAGGGGCAAATCCCATCATCTTTTCGAGTTGCTTTGCGTCCATAGCGCCTCCTATCGATCGGCATAATGTCGAGCACAGGTCAACGGATACTCTTTTTGTATACAGTTTTGTAGACAAAAATATAAACAGTTTATCAGGCTAATTAGCTTGTTTTGACCCGCGTGTTCGATAGGAAATGAGCATTGACGGCTTCGATACTCCTTTGCTTTTCAGCCTGGAATTTGGATGCTCATTGAACTTCCGGAGGGGAGCGCTTTATTAAGCTATCGAGATTCTGGGCAGGAGCTCTCACTGGTCTTCGATAATGGGACCAGCTTAATTCGCGACACAGTGTGTCGCGAATGGGAGTAGTCGTTAGGTGTCCTTCAATGGCTAGTCATATAAGACCGTCCAAGTGCCGGATTATGTCATTTAGTGTCGTCCTCAGCGGCTATTCTGGAGGGTCGTGGTCAAAAAAGGCAAATATGAGTACTGTTGCCATTATAGTTACATTTATTTTGCTATAAATAGTAGCTCCTGATGAGATTTGTTCCCATTAGGAGCTACTTTTATTTAACATATGAGGAGAAATAGCGTCGTCTACGGACGTATGGAACGTTGAATAGTTCCTGAAGTGATCAAAATCGCTGCTACTAAACAGGTAGCAGTACTCAAATTTGCCCTTTTTTGACCACAGCCCTCTCGGAAATCCTTTCCAGAGGCGTCAAACAGCCATAATCCAAAGGTCGCCTCAAACAATTAGCCGGTTAAGAGCGTCCATGAGGTCGCGCGCGCAGACGTGGTGTAAGAGCGTCCTGAGGTCCGTCGCTGCAAGTCC
>CABPWH010000103.1 GCA_902461085.1 uncultured Collinsella sp.
ATGGCGGCGACCGACGAATGAGCGCCAAATCGGCCAGCTGACGCCGTCGCAGCGTCAACATAGTTGCCAAGTGGGCCTATAAGCCGGGTTCTGTCGTGAACGGTCATTTATCTTGTCTGCACGTTACCGTGCAGCTCCACGCACGCTACCCGAACGCGGACCGGGCCGGCCCATAGCGTTCCTATTCGCGCTTGCTCCGGATGGGGCTTGCCAAGCCGCCGTGTTGCCACGACGCTGGTGGTCTCTTACACCACCGTTTCAGCTTTTCCCTTTACGCCTTGCGGCGCAGGTGGGAGTCTTCTTTTCTGCGGCGCTTTCCGTCGGATCACTCCGCCCGGCCGTTAGCCGGCATCCCGCCCTCTGGAGCCCGGACTTTCCTCACGCGTACTGCAAGCAGCACATCGCGCGACCGTCTGGCCCACTCAGCAGTGCAAGAGTGTAGCACACCGTCACCACAGGCAATGGCACAACACAAGCGTTCGACACGATAAACCAAGAACCACGCCATGCAGTACAATAGGGTTGTCGATGGGCAACGTCGTCAGTCGAGACGCGACCGCGCTCCGCACCCCTCCGTCTACTCGGTGCGTTCCCGCCTCCTCCCCGAGGCGGGATGTCGGCATTTTTCACGCACCGACAACCCAATAGCCTGTGGACAGCACGGGCAGCATCGTGCACGGATAGCATCGCGCACCTCAGCAGCAAATGCAAAAAGGGACCCGTCCATTGCGGACGGATCCCTTAAAACAAGTGATCGTCAAACCGATTTACTCGGCGTCGGTCTCCTCGTCCTTCTTCTCGGAAGGCAGCGGGGTAACCTCGATCTCAACGCCCAGAGTCTCAGCAGCAGACTTCATGGACAGGGAGATACGACGACGGTCGAGGTCGATCTCCATGACCTTGACCTGAACCTTGTCACCCACGTGGGTGACCTGAGAAGGCTGATCGACGTGCTTGTTGGCCATCTCGGAGATGTGCACCAGGCCCTCGATGCCCTCGCCCAGGTCGACGAAAGCGCCGAACGGGACAAGCTTGGTCACAGTGCCCTCGACGATAGCGCCGACGGGGTACTTCTTGACCAGTGCGCGCCACGGATCCTCGGTGGTCTGCTTGAGACCCAGGGAGATGCGCTCGCGGTTGAGGTCGACGTCGAGAACCTCGACCTCGACCTCCTGGCCGACCTTGACAACCTCGGAAGGATGGTTGACGTGGTTCCAGGAAAGCTCGGAGATGTGGATGAGGCCGTCGATACCGCCGAGGTCAACGAAGGCGCCGAAGTCGACGATGGAGGAAACGGTGCCCTGGAGACGCATACCAGACTTGAGCTTGGACAGGATCTCGGAGCGCTCGGCCTTACGGGACTCCTCGAGAACGACGCGACGGGAGAGGACGACGTTGTTGCGGTTGCGGTCCATCTCGATGACGCGAGCCTCGATGCGGGTGCCCATGTAGGAGGTGAGGTCCTTGACGCGACGGAGGTCGACGAGGGAAGCGGGCAGGAAGCCACGCAGGCCGATGTCGAGGATCAGGCCGCCCTTGACAACCTCGATAACCTCGCCCTCGACGTTCTCGCCGGAGTTGAACTTCTCCTCGATGCGGTTCCAAGCACGCTCGTACTCGGCACGCTTCTTGGACAGGACCAGACGACCGTCCTTGTCCTCCTTCTGGAGAACCAGAGCCTCGATGGGATCACCGAGTGCAACGATGTCTGCAGGGTTAGCGTCCTTGCGGATGGACAGCTCGCGGACCGGGATAACGCCCTCGGACTTGAATCCGATGTCAACGAGCACCTCGTCATGCTCGATCTTAACGACAGTGCCGTTAACGAGATCGCCCTCATCAAAGTCGGTAATCGTACCGTCGATGAGGTTGTTCATCTCCTCCTCGTTGACATCGTCAAGAGAGAAAATGGACGAGTTCTGAATCTCACTCAAAGGTGGACCCCTTTCGAACTACGGGGCCCCGATTGCTAGGACCTACAGAAGGGTGCGACAAGCACACAACGTTTAGGAACACTCGGGAGCCGACAGATACTAATGTGACGCTTATGCAATCACGTTCGTATAGGTTACGGGGAAATGAGTTCGATTTCAAGCGTGAACTGCGATTTTTTACTCGTGTGGAGACTTTTTCGTAATCTTATGAACACACGTCTCCGCAACTTGACGATAACCAGCTAGGCATTCGGCTTTGGGGTAAAGTATCCGGAGCCAACGATTCTAGATCGATTTTTCGAGAAAGGTGCCCGCGTGCTCAAAGCAGTCGTTTTCGATATGGACGAGACGCTTCTCAGCATCAACCTCAACGCGTTCATCCTTCGCTATTTTAAGGATGTCTCTTCGATGCTCGCGGATATCGGGCGCCGCAGCCGCGGTGGCACGATGGCACGCCTCGGCACCATCCTGGTCGACCTCAACGCCAATCGCCGCAGCGGCACGGACAACCGCACCAATCTTGAGTTTTACCAAGAAGAGGTCGAGCGCCGATGCGGGATCCGCCTCTCCGATCCCCTCATCTACGAGGCGTTTACCTACTACGACCGCGAAGTTCTTCCGTACAAGAACGACGATGTCATTAACGCCCACGCCATGCCGGGCGCACACGCCGCGCTCCAGGCCGTACAGGACGCAGGGCTGCGTTGCGCGCTCTTTACCAACCCCAGCTTTCCCCAGGGGGCCATCGAGTGCCGCATGGGTTGGGGCGACCTGGCCGACGCTCCCTTTGAGCTCGTCACGCACATGGGAAACACCACCCGCTGCAAGCCCGATGCCACCTACTATCTAGAGCAGCTTCAGGTGATGGGACTCGAGCCGCACGAGGTCCTTATGGTGGGCAACGATCCCAAACGCGACTTCCCGTCCCCCGATTGCGGCATCCAAACCGCCTTTGTGGGCCAAGGAAAACCGGGACGCGCCACCTGGCGCGGAACCATGGAAGATTTCGCCCACGACTTTAACGCCGTAAACGAGGCCTTCTACGAGCACCAAATAGCCGACGAACTATCGTAGGCGCCAGAACATCTAGCGCAGTTGCGGTGAGATAGTTCCTGTTTGCCCCTCACCCGGGTAATTTTAGGAACTATCTCACCGCAACTTAATATCTAGCACACCTGGGTTTTGCCGATCATGATGTTGAGGATCTCGACGTCGGTATCTTTCATACCCACACGGCCCACGTAGCCCATGCTGGCGATTGTCTGCTCAACGGTATCTTGGATCAGGCCCTCGCCGGCGCGGAAGCCGCGACCCTGCATGGCCATATCATGGCCCAGAATCGCCGCATCGACGGCAGCCGAGATCTTGGCGGCACAGCTCGCCTTGGCGCCGTCGCACACGATGCCGCCCACGTTACCGAGCGTATTCGAGACCGTCGCGCCAATCTGCTCGCGCGTGCCACCGCACAGCCAGGTAATCGCAGCGCCGGCGCCGCACGCGGCGCAAATAGCACCGCAAAACGCCGAGAGCGCACCAATATAGCTCTTGATATGCACGGCGATAAGATCGGACAGCATCACGGCGCGCACCAGGCGCTCGTGGTCGCAACGCAGGTACTCGGCATACTCCATGACGGGCAATGCGCAGGTAATGCCCTGATTGCCCGAGCCGCACACAATGGCGACCGGCAGCGCGCAGCCGTTCATGCGGGCGTCGGACCCGGCGGCCGCACGGGCACGGGCACGGCAGGCGACGTCATCGGCACGAGCACCCAGCAGCGTGCGGCCCACCTCGGCGCCCCAAGCGTGCGCAAGGCCCTCGGCACTGATCGCGCCATTCAGCTCAATCTGACGCTCAACGGCAGCGCGGGCGTCCTCAATGTCGCCGTCCTCAATAAAGTCGATGATGGACCCAATCGACATGGGCGTGTCGGCCTTATCCGCCGCCCGCTCGGCCACCACACGCTCGGCGCAGGCGGCACACTCCCCCGCCGGCCTGCCGCATACCGGAATACCGTCGAGCGTATGGCACGTGACATTGGTGTGATGATCGGTAATCTCGACGACCGCGGTATGGCCCCCGGCCGTGGCAGTCACCTTGATGTAGAGGTTGGGCACACCCTCGACAAGCGACACATCGCAGTAGCCGGCGTCGGCGAGGAGCTCGGCCACGCGAGCGCGGTCTTCATCGTTAACGCTCTCGAGCACCTCGAGCGCGCTCTTAGCGTCGCCGCCCACGGCACCCAGCACGGCCGCGGCCTCAATACCGTGCATACCGCCCGAGTTGGGCACGGTCACGCTCTTAACGTTCTTGATGATGTTGCCCGAGCAGGCAACATCCATATGATCGGGCTCGCAACCGAGCGTCTGGCTCGCAAGCGCCGCTGCATAGGCAACGGCAATGGGCTCGGTACAGCCAAGCGCGCAGACAAGCTCGCGGTTCAAAACATCGCAAAACGCGGCATCACGAAGGGAATCGGCAGGCATAGGTATCTCCTACTTGTATAACGGGCTGGGCTCTCAATAATAATTAGCTCTTTTATTTGATAACAATGCATCAAAAACCGCAACCCAGGTTCCGGTAGACGGCATTCAGGCGCAAACTGACGGCATTCATTCATGAGAAACCGGTCTTGTTGCATGCTAAAGCGTTTGACCAAAAAACGCCCAAGCTTTTACACAAAAGTCGCGCTATCATGCAGTCGAACGCGGTAAAACCTTTAGCAATCTCGCCGCACAGACCAGAGAGGAACTATCCATGAAGATCGGTATCGGTAACGACCACGCCGCCGTCGAGCTCAAGAACATCATCTCCGAGCACCTGAAGGAGCGCGGCTGCGAGGTCGTGAACTTTGGCACCGACACCTCCGAGAGCTTTGACTACCCCATCGCCGGCTACAAGGTGGGCAAGGCAGTAGCCAACGGCGACGTCGATCTAGGCATCCTGATCTGTGGCACCGGCGTCGGTATCAGCCTGGCTGCCAACAAGGTCGAGGGCGTACGCGCCGTCGTGTGCTCCGAGCCCTTCAGCGCCAAGCTCTCCCGCATGCACAACAATACCAACGTGCTCGCTTTTGGCGCCCGCGTCGTGGGCTCCGAGCTCGCCAAGATGATCGTCGACGAGTGGCTCGACGCCGAGTTTGAGGGTGGTCGTCACGAGCGTCGCGTTAACCTCCTCAACGAGATCGATCACACGCGCGCCCTTAAGATCGTCGACGAAGCCTAAACTATTCAGTGCCACAAGCTAACAGCAGGGGCCCGCTCGGAACACATGTCCGAGCGGGCCC
>CABPWH010000104.1 GCA_902461085.1 uncultured Collinsella sp.
GCATTTGCATTTGCGCGCCCGGCCCCGCCGCGTCTATATGTGCTCGGCTACTTGTCGGCAGCGGTCTTTTTGGTAGTCGACTTCTTGGCCGTCGTCTTTTTGGCGGTCGTCTTCTTGGCAGCAGTCTTCTTTGCCGCCGTCGTCTTCTTTGCCGTGCTCGCCTTGGTCGTGGTCTTGCGGCCGCGGGCGGGCTTCTTCTCCTTGGTCGGGCAGTCCATGTTCACGCAGATGCGCCACGGGCCGCGCGCCGTGTTGACCACCACGATGGGGGCGCCGCACTCGGGGCAGGTCTCACCCGTCGCCTCGAGCTTACCGCGCGCCGGCAGAGGATAGCTCACGCCGCAGTCATCGTAGTTGGTGCAGCGGATAAAGCGCTTGCCGCTCTTCTCACTCTTGTGCGCGATCAGGTCGCCATGGCGTCCGGCCTCGGCGCACACCTTGCACTCGCCCACCTTAAGGTCGGGCTCGTAGTTGGTGGGGCACGTGGGGTTCACGCAGATCTCGAAAGCCTTCTGACGGAACGGCTGGCATTTAATGCGCGGCGCGCCGCACTCGGGGCACACGGCCGCCTCGCCCTCGAGCGGACTCACCTTGACGCCGCTCGGCACCGGATAGGTCACATCGCAGTCGGGCCAGCCCATGCAGCCAATGAAGCTGCCGCGGGTCTTGGCGCTCGTCTTCATAACCAGGTCCTTGCCGCACTTGGGGCAAGCGCCCACGCGCGCATCGGCCGTGACGGCGTCGCTGATGGCGTCGCCCAGCTCCTGCGTGTGCTTGAGCAGCTCGTCGAGCACGCCAGCCAGCAGCGCGCGCGAGTGCGCCACGACATGCTCTTCGGTATCCTCGCCGCGCTCCACACGGGTCATGTCGCCATCGAGCTCGCTGGTCATATCGGGGCTCGTGATGCGCGGGGCAAACTGCGTCAGTGCATCGATGATGGCGATGCCCAGCTGACTCGGCTCCACGGGATCGTTTTTGAGGTAGCGCACGGCGTACAGGCGCTCGATGATGCTCGCGCGCGTGGACTTGGTGCCCAAGCCGCGCTTCTCCATCTCCTGCACGAGTTTACCCTGGCTGTAGCGTGCGGGCGGCTCGGTCTGCTTTGCCTCGAGCTTAATGTCGAACACATCAACCGTATCGCCCTGCTCCAGCGGCGGCATCTGCTCGTCGCGCTTGAGTCCGTACGGGTATGCCTCGCGGAAACCCGGGGTCACGAGCACATCGCCCGAAGCCACGAACGGCTCACCGTTCACGTCGAGCTCGAGCTTGGTGTTCTCGATGGTCGCGGGACCCATAAGCGTCGCCAGGAAGCGGCGGGCGATAAGATCGTAGAGTTTGCGTTGGCCGCCATCAAGCGTGGACGGATCGCCCTCGCCCGTGGGGTAGATAGGCGGGTGGTCGGTGGTCTCGACTTTGCCGCGCGTGGGCTTCATGGGGCCGGCGAGCACCTTTTTGCACACGGGCGCCAGCGCCGGGTTGATCTTTGCCAGGTCGCTCACCACGGCGCCCAGATCGAGCGTCGCGGGGTACACGGTGTTGTCGACACGCGGGTAGCTGATGAGGCCCGCCATGTAAAGGGACTCGGCGATGCGCATGGTACGCGCAGGCGAGATGCCCTCGGCTGCGGCGGCAGCCTGCAGCGAGGTGGTCGCAAACGGCGTGGGCGGCTGCTGCTTGCGCGAGCGCTTGGTCACCGCGGCGACGGTTGCCGTCGCGACGCCGTCGACATGGCCGTATGCCGTCTCGGCAGCATCCTTGTCGGTAAAGCGTGCCGTCTTGTGCGCAATCTTAAAGCGGTCGTCCTCGGCAGCACCCTGCGCGGCGCCCATGCCGCGGATCTGCCAATAGTCCTCGGGCACAAACGCCATGCGCTCGCGCTCGCGCTCGACCACCAGGGCAAGCGTCGGCGTCTGCACGCGGCCGGCGGAGCGCACGTTGCCAAAGCCGCCGAACTTGGCGAGCGTCAGATAGCGCGTGAGCACCGCGCCCCAGATAAGGTCGATGTGCTGGCGGCTCTCGCCGGCGTCGGCCAGGTTCTGGTCGAGCGAGACGAGATTATCGAAGGCCTGCGTGATCTCGGCCTTGGTAAACGAAGAATACTGGGCGCGGGCGACCGGCAGGTCGGGCGCAACCTCGCGCACCTTGTTGAGGGCGTCCGAACCGATCAGCTCGCCCTCGCGATCGAAGTCCGTAGCGATGATGACGCTGTCGGACTTTTTGGCGAGGTTCTTGAGCGAGCGGATGAGCTCCTTCTCGGCCGGCAGCTTAATGACGGGTGCCCAGGTGAGATACGGCAGGCTCTCGAGCTTCCAGCCCTTGATGGAGATACCGTCGGCAAGAAACGGCTTGCGCTTAGTGTCGTAGGGCGGACGAGCCAGGCCATCGGGCATGTCGGCCGGCAGCATCTCGCCGTCCTCGGTGACCGAATACCAGCCCAGCTTTTTATCGAACAGCACGCTGTCGCAAAAATCGGGCGCAAGGATGTGACCGGCAAGGCCGATGGTCACGCACTCCTCGCCCTTCCACTCAAAACGGTAGATGGCGGTGTTGTACACCTTGTCCTTTTTGGGTTTGCCCGTGGACAGACGCTCGGCGATCTGACGCGCGGCGTCGTTTTTCTCGGCGATGATGAGCTTCAAAAGAGGCTCCTATCTCGTATCTCTGCGGCTACGCCCGCCCGTATGGCGGCCGACTTACGCCCTTGCTTGCTCGATCTGCCCGATGAGCCAATCGCACCAGGCATCCATGCCCTCGCCCTTGCGCGCGCTCACGGCAAACCGCGGCGCCTGCGGATTGAGGTCATCGAGTGTCCTAGTATACCTATCCATGTCAAAATCGAAAGCCGGGGCCACGTCGACCTTATTGAGCAGCTGCGCGCCGGCGTGTTGGAAGATGCCCGGGTACTTGATGGGCTTGTCATCGCCCTCGGGCACCGAGAGAATCATGATGGACAGGTTCTCGCCCAAGTCAAAGTCGACCGGGCAGACCAGGTTGCCCACGTTTTCGATAAAGATGACGTCGATGTTCTCCAGACCGACGGCCTGGTCGAACGCGTCAACGGCCTCCATGATCATGTTGCCCTCGAGGTGGCACAGGCCACCCGTGTTGATCTGGATGGCGGGCATGCCGGCTTCCTTCATGGTGATGGCGTCGACATCCGAGGCAATATCGCCCTCGATGACGGCACAGCGCAGGCCAGCCTTGTCGCGCAGGCGCTCGTTGGTGCCCAAAATCGTGGTGGTCTTGCCCGAACCGGGGCTCGACAGCACATTGATCACATAGGTGTTTGTCTCTTTAAATCGCTGTCGCAGCTGATCTGCCAGGCGCTCGTTGCGCGACAGAATCGGCGACGCGATATCAATCGTTTTCTCAGCCATACTCGGCACTCCTTACTTTGGCCCCTTTATACCCCATCACCAGATGGCTAGCGGGCTAATCGTCGGGGGTTTCGATTTCGATACTTGCGATGTCGAGCTCGCGGCCGTGCAGCAGACGCACGTTGGCGCCGCCACATTGGGGACAGCGGCAATGGAAGCGATCGTGCTCAAAGACCTCCCCGCAGTCCAGACACTCGCTTTGTGGATGGACTTCCTCCACGGCAAGCTCGCAGCCTCGCGTGAGCGGGTCCTCATCGCGAAATGTCTCCCACGCAAAGTCGAGCGCCTCGCGCACAACTTCGGTCATATCCCCGATACGCAGCGTTACCAAAACGGCGCGCGAGGCCCCCGCCCCACGCGCCGCGCGAATCACTGTATCGAGTATGCCGTTGACAATGCCAACCTCGTGCATACCGATTTACTCCTCGTCGTCCTCATCGTCCGAGAACAGGTCCAGACGGCTCACAAACAAGCCCTCCTTGCCCTCGCGCGCGGTAATGACCACGCGGGCAATGGCGAGCGAAATCTCGTAGAGCGAGAGCAGGGCACCATACATGAGGCCCAGCGTAACGGGCGAGCCGTCGGGCGTAATCACAGCCGAGCCCACAAGCAGGCCCACGTACACGTAGCGCCAGGCGCCGCGGAAGGCCGCGTAGGACACGATGTGGAAGACGGACAGGTAGAAGATGATGAGCGGCAGCTCAAACGCCACGCCAAAGCCGATCATAAAGAGCAGCTCCATGTTGACGTAGTTCTCCAGGTCGGGCAGCGCCGTGGCGACGGCCGAGGTCTCGCCGATAAGCCACTCAAAGCCCGCCGGGATGATGATGAAATAGCAGAAGATGGCGCCCAGGAAGAACAGCACCGTCGAGGCGAGCACCGTGGGCACGACCCATTTGCGCTCGTTGGGACGCAGTGCCGGCAGGAAAAATGCCAGAATCTGCCAGATGATCATGGGCGTGCACATGACCACGGCCATCTTGATGGCCAGCGAGAAGCGCAGGCCAAAGCCGCCGAGCGTGGTGGTGATGTAGAACTTACCGTCCGGCACAAAGGAGCGGATGGGGTCTTCCAGGATGTCGAGCACCACGGGCGTGGCGAAATACAGCACGATGGCGGCGGCAAACACCGACACGACCACGATGGTCAGGCGGCGACGGAGCTCGCCCAGGTGATCGAAGAGCGGCATGCGCGCAGGTCCGATAGGCATTACTCATCGCCTCCCTTCGGGGCATCGGCGGTGGCAACCTCGGCAACGGCCTCGTCCTCGGCCTCGAGCTCGCGAGCGAGCTGGTCGACGACGGCCTTGCGCTTGCGGGGACGACGGGCGTAGAGGTCAGCCGTCGTGGGCTCTGCCGGCTCGGGCTCGGACTCCGGCTCTGCAGCAGGCTCGGGCTCGACGACAGGCTCGGCGGCAGCGGCAGGCTCGGCGCCCTCGGTCGCAGGCCCCTCGGCAGCGCCTTCGCCCTCGGTGGCACCCTCGCTTGCGGCCTTCTCGGCAGCAAGACGGGCACGACGCTCGGCAAAGGTCTCCTTCTTGGCGGGCGCCACCCGCCCCCCCCGCACCCCCCTCCCCCTATGTGTGTT
>CABPWH010000105.1 GCA_902461085.1 uncultured Collinsella sp.
CGCGCAAATGCAAATGCGCGCCCGGCCCCACTTCTAAGTTGCGGTGAAATAGGGACTGTCTTTGCTGGCAAAAGGCCTAATTAATCCCTATTTCACCGCAAGTTTTGATCAGTTGTTGGGATTACTTCACCTCGACAGGCTTGGCGCCGGGATAGCGCTCCTCAAAGTCTAGGCGGTACTTATTGTCATTGGTGCCCGCCACGTTGTCGCGTGACAGCGGCGCCACGATCTCATTCTTGTGGTCCGCAGGCTTGGCGTATTTCAGGCTGATCTCCCAGGCATCACAGATTGCGTCAATGCGGTGATCCAGGTCGTCGTACAGGGCGATGATGTCCTTCCAGGAGCTGTAGTTCTTGGAGCTCGTCGGGACGTCTAGGTCCTCGACGATGTCGTAATACTGCTCGATGGTGTCCTCTGTGCGCTCGGCGACGTCGGCGAGATTTTGACGGGTGGTGCGATCTTCTTCCAGATAGCTGCCATTGAAGTTCTGCGCGCAGCCACGGACGTAGTTGTCGAGGTCTTCGAGCAAGTCGTAGTATTCGCTCAGTCGGCGGTAGAGGTTCTGCTCGGAGAGCGTTGCTTCGCCGCCATCCTCGTCGTCATCGTCATCGTCGTCGTACAGGCTGTTGGGATTGCCGAGAGGCTTTAGGTCATCGTCGTCGACGTCATGGTGCAGCTTAGCTATCTCGGCAGTCGTCTGCGTGGCGGCGTTGTCGAAAGGCTTGATCACAAAGAAAACGACCAGGGCGATGATGATCGCCACCAGCACAACAATAACGGCGATAAGCGGCCCGGTGCCGCTCTTTTTGGGGGCGGGGGTCTGTGGCGAAGCGGGCGTGTATGCGGGAGCCGGCTCCTGTTGGGGCGAGCCGCTCGCGACGGGTATGCGCTGCGTGGTCTCGACGGCCGCGGGGCCTGCGGCGGGGTCGGGGCGATAGGCGAGGGGCTCGTCCGCCTTGGCTTGCGGCGTATCGAGGGAACCGGTCTGCTCGAAAGCGGGCTGGCTATCGCTCGCGGCTGTTTGCTCAACGGGTGCACCGCACGAGGTGCAGAACTTGGCATTATCTGCAAGAAGCTTGCCGCACGAGGCGCAATACCGAGACATTGCCACTCCTTTCGCCACATTTCAATGCAATACGACGATTATACCCAGCGTCCAAAATTCCCCATCATAAGTTGCGGTGAAATAGGGACTGTTTGGCGGTCTCAGAGCTTCATCAGTCCCTATTTCACCGCAACTTCGGGGATGCCTCGATGGCTAGGTTGGATTTGGGACGCGCCGAGCACTGGGGTATCATGGCTTGGTTGATATATCTGCATTTACGCGCCTTGTAGGAAGGGGCTGCGCCCATGGCTTTTGAGCCCGCTCAACATAGCTTTATCACGCTCGAGGGCGTCGATGGCGCCGGCAAGTCCACGCAGGCGCGCCTGCTTGCCCGCGCGCTCGAACTCGCTGGCTACCAGGTTGTGAGCCTGCGCGAGCCGGGCGGTACCGCCATCAGCGAAAAGATCCGTGCTCTGCTGCTCGACCCCGCCAATACGGCGATGGGCGACACTTGCGAGCTGCTGCTGTATGAGGCCGCCCGTTCCCAGCTAGTGCATGAGGTTATCGCGCCCGCCCTCGCGGCCGGCAAGGTGGTCCTGTGCGACCGCTTCTACGATTCCACGACCTGCTACCAGGCGTTTGCCGATGGCCTCGATCGCCAGATAGTGCGCGACGCCAACAACCTGGCCGTCGCGGGTACGCACCCGGCGCTCACACTCGTCTATCACATCACGCCCGAGCAGGCGGCGCTGCGCATGGCCGACCGCGGTGCGGCAGATCGCATGGAGGCTAAGGGCATGGCCTTCCAAGAGCGTGTCTACCAGGGATTTTGCGCCATCGCCGCCGAGGAACCAAACCGCGTAAAGCTCATCGACGCGACCGCGTCCATCGAGGACGTCTTCGCGCGGACGGTCGAGCAGGTTCGCGTCTACGGCCTCGACATTTCCCAGGACGCCGTCGCCGCCGCGCTTGCCCAGGAGGCCGAGTAACATGGCCCCCGCTCAGGCAAGCCTGCTGGCCAAGCTCGACACCCAAGAGCGCGTGCGCGACTTTTTGACCAACGCCGTCGCCAGCGGCCGCGCATCGCACGCCTACCTGTTTTTGGGCGCTCCCGGCGCCGGCAAGCTCGATGCCGCATGGGCGCTCGCCCAAGCCTTCCTGTGCGAGCAGGATGGCTGCGGCTCATGTGATAGCTGCGTGCGCGTCGCCCGCCATACGCACCCCGACGTGCACTATTACACGCCCGAGAGCGCTACGGGCTACCTCATCGCCCAGACGCGCGAGCTACTCGACGACGTGCCCCTGGCGCCCATCCGCGCCAAGGCCAAGGTCTACATCATTGACCGTGCCGAGCAGCTGCGCGCCAACACCGCCAACGCACTGCTCAAAACACTCGAGGAGCCGCCCGAGGGCGTTATGTTTATCTTGCTGGGCACCTCGGCAGACGTGATGTTGCCCACCATCGTGAGCCGCTGCCAGTGCGTGCCGTTTCGGCCGGTGTCGCCCGCCGTCGCCGCGCAGGCCGTGAGCCGCGCCACCGGTCAGGACCCTGCGCGTTGCCGCATGGCCGTCGCCGTAGCGGGAAGCCCCACGCGTGGCATCGAGTTCCTCAAGAGCGCCGAGCGTCAGGACGCCCGCCGTCAGATGGTTCGCGCCATCGATTCGCTCATCGCCGCCGACGAGGCCGACGTGCTCAGCCGCGCCAAGTCGCTCATCGTCGCCGTTAAGGCGCCGCTCGCCGAGGTCAAGTCCACGCAGGAAAAGGTGCTCGAGCAAAATGCCGATTACCTGTCGCGTGGAGCATTGAAGCAGCTTGAGGACCGCAACAAGCGCGAACTCAACGCGCGCGAGCGTTCGGGTATCATGGAAGCGCTGGCGAGCGCGCGGACGCTCATGCGCGACGTGCTACTGACGCTTCAGGACGAGGCAGCCGACGTGGTGAACGAAGACGTGCGCGACACGATCGGTCGGCTTGCCGCCGCGACCAATGTTGCGGGTGCCACCCAGGCGCTCGAGGCAGTCGCGACCGCCGAGCGCAACATCGCCAGAAACGTTACTCCCCAGCTGGCCATCGAGGTCATGCTGTTCGATATCAGGAAGGCACTGAAATGCCGTTAGTCGTACCCGTTAAGTTTACCTACGCCTCGCGCGACCTGTGGTTCGACCCGCAGGATCTGGATATCCTCGAGGCCGATTATGCCATTTGCTCCACCGAACGCGGAACCGAGATCGGCCTGGTTACGGCCGACCCCTTCGAGGTGCCGCAAGATGAGATCGGTCAGCCGCTCAAGCCCGTGCTGCGCGTGGCGAGCGACATCGACCTGCAGCTTGCCGACGACCTGGCCATCCAAGGCGACGAGGCGATGGTCGACTTCCGCCGCCTGGTCAAGGAGCTCGACCTCGAGATGAAGCCGGTCGGCGTCGAGTACCTGTTTGGCGGCGAGAAGGCCGTGTTCTACTTTGCGGCCGAGGAGCGCGTCGATTTTCGCCAGCTCGTCAAGGATCTGTCCTCGACGCTGCACATTCGCGTCGACATGCGCCAGATCGGCGTGCGCGACGAGACCCGCCTGGTGGGCGGCTATGCCCAGTGCGGACAGGAACTCTGCTGCACGCGCTTTGGCGGACAGTTTGAGCCCGTCTCGATTCGCATGGCAAAAGAGCAGGACCTGCCGCTCAACTCGTCCAAGATCAGCGGCGTGTGCGGCCGCCTGATGTGCTGCCTGCGTTATGAGTTCGAGGCGTACAAGGACTTTAAGAGCCGTGCGCCCAAAAAGAAGACGCTCATCGATACGCCGCTTGGCAAGGCGCGTATTCAGGAATATGACACGCCGCGTGAGCAGCTGGTGCTGCGCCTGGAGAACGGCAAAGTCTTTAAGGTCAACCTAGCCGATATGACGTGCTCGGAGGGTTGCAAAAAGAAGGCCGCCGAGCAGGGCTGCAACTGCCGCCCCGACTGCGTGACACGCGACGTGCTCGAGCGCATCGAGTCGCCCGAGATGCGCCTGGCGCTTATGGAGCTCGACCGCGAGAATGGCGTCGACGTGGGCGATGGCCTGTCGAGCGCCGACCGTCTGGCGGGGACGACGATGCCCAAGCGCCGCCGTCGCGATGCGGACGCCGATACCCGTGCGGGTCAGAGCCAGGGCGAGGGTCGCGGCCGCGGTAAGGGTCGCGGCAAGGCCGAGGCACCCGAGGCCGAGGAAGCTGCCGGTGGACGTCGCCGCCGCAAGCGCTCGGGTTCGGGCGAATGCCGGCGAGGCTGCTCCCGCAGGCAAGAATTCCTCCCGCGAGCGCGAGGCCCAGCAGCCTCAGCAGCAAAACCGCGGCGGTGGCATGAATCCCACGCGCCGTCGCCGCCGTCACCTGTCGAGCGAGGAGCGCGAGGACGCCTTCCGTGCCGCAGCCGCTCGCGAGGCCGGCGCTGCCCCCAAGGGAGGCTCGGGTTCCGATACGCCTGCCGACAAGGGTGGCAAGCAGCGCAACGATGACGAGCGCGCCCCGCGTCCGCGTCGTCGCCATTCCTCGGGCACGCAGCAAAAGCCTTCGGTGCCCTCTGTGGCCGATCAGGTCTCGGATGGCGAGGTCAAGGTCACACGTCGTCGCCCCGGAGATGGTGGGGGAGCGGCTGCCAAGGCTTCGCGTGGCGCCGCCCCCGACGAGACACAACC
>CABPWH010000106.1 GCA_902461085.1 uncultured Collinsella sp.
GGCAAGGCATGACCAGAAGGTCTATGCCTTGCCTTTTTCATGCCAACTTGTTCGCCCTGGACGTCGCTCGCTGTCCGTCCTCTACCTGCGGCGTTGACTTGGTTGACACTTAGAACATCGATGTAATCATTGGGGACGTTCTTAAACGACTGCCCAACGGCTGTTGAGCACATGGCTCGCATGACAGCCGTCTCTTTTATGTTTCCTTTAGCCGTTGCTGCCTAGGATGGGGGTTAGTCGGTAGGAAGGGAGCGTCTATATGGACGACGCGAGCGAGCGTTCAATCGAAGAGGACATGCTCGATCAGTTCAATTACTTTGATGATGAGGACGAGGAGCTGATCGACCGTCGCGAGCCAGCGCCGCTTGATTCCTTTGATCTGGTCGATGAAGAGACTGATGAGGTTGAGGACGAATCAACGGAGCCCCCACAGCCTTCGCGCCTTGACTCGCTGCTTTCGAGAGCCCCCATGCACCACGGCGTTCGTGCCGGCGCGCTCCATATGAAAACTGACTGGCACCAGATCGTGACGGCAGGCGATGAGCTTGCCGTCGATGCGCCGCTCACCGATAAATCATCCATCATCTGCCGCACCGGCATGCTTATGCTGGCAAGCGGAACGGGTGCCTGGCGCGTGCGCGATACCATGAATCGTGTTGCCGCCGTACTCGGTGTCACCATCCACGTTGACTTAAGTCTTCTGTCGTTTGAGTGCACCTGCATCGAAGATGGCCACTGCTTTAACGAGGTTGTCAGCCTGCCCACAACGGGAGTCAATACCCATCGCATTTGGATGATGGAGAGTTTCCTCAAGGAAATCGAGACCTATGGTCGTCGCTTCACGGTACACGAGTATCACGAGATGCTCAAGACCGTTGAGAGTTCAAAACCCGATTACTCTCCCTGGCAACAGGGCCTTGCGGCAGCTTGTGCTTGCGGCGCCTTCGTCTTTTTGCTCGGCGGCGGCCCTATCGAGATGGCCTGCGCGTTTGTGGGCGCGGGTGTCGGCAACTTTGCCCGCTCCCATATTCTCAAGCAAGGCCTTGGTCAGTTCAGCGCGCTGACGACCGGCGTTGCGCTCGCTTGCGTTTCGTATCTGCTGGCATTGCTCGGCCTTGGCCAGGTCGTACCGGGGGCAATGTCGCACCAAGAAGGCTATATCGGCGCCATGCTCTTTGTGATTCCCGGCTTTCCGCTCATTACGGCAGGCCTCGACATCGCTAAGCTCGACATGCGAAGTGGTATCGAGCGCCTGTCATATGCCGTATCGATTATTGTGATGGCGACGCTCGTAGGTTGGATGGTTGCCGAGTGTGTTGGCCTGGCGCCGGACGACTTTGCGCCGCTCGGCCTTTCGCCGCTTGCTCTTACGCTCCTGCGCGTGGTGATGAGCTTCGTTGGCGTATTCGGCTTCTCGGTGATGTTCAACAGCCCGGTAAAGATGGCCGCGGCAGCTGGGCTGATCGGCGCCGTGTCCAATACCCTGCGTCTGACCCTTGTCGATGCGCCGACGATGATTCCCTTCCTGGGCCTCAGCACGGGAATGCCTCCCGAGGCAGCAGCGTTTATCGGCGCGCTGGTATCGGGTCTGCTGGCAAGCTTGGCCGAAGTCAAGCTCACCTACCCGCGTATCGCCCTCACGGTGCCTTCGATTGTCATTATGGTGCCGGGTTTGTATCTGTACCGCTCGATGTATTACATGTGCACCTTCGACACAGTCAATATGCTCGGCTGGTTTGTGCGCGCAGTGCTCATCGTGGCGTTTTTGCCCGTTGGCCTGGGTGTGGCGCGTACGCTCACCGACCCTCGCTGGCGCCACACCAGCTAATTGGTGCAAGGGGGACAGGTTACTTTGCACCCCCAATGAGTTGCGGTGAAATAGGGACTGAATTGCTGCTTAAAGGGTCAAAACAGTCCGTATTCCACCGCAACTTATGGGGTCGGGGGTTTTGGTGCCCTGCATCTCCACAAACTCAACGCTTACGAAGCGCGCGCCGTTCGTGTTAGGGTAGTTCCACCACATAAGTAGTCGCAGACGCGCGTAACACGGGCGGGCGAGATGAAGTCTCAGTAACTCCATCTCGCCCGCCCGTTTTTGTTGGCGGCGCCGCGACGCAACACGGAAAGGAATCTGCCCTTCATGCCTATCAACAAACGAGAAAGCCTGCTGTTCACCTTTATCATGTGCTTTTGCATGGTGCTCTGGATGAGCGTCTACAACGTTGCCCTGCAGCACGGGGCCATCAACGGCGAGGTCGTTGCCGCTGCGTGGCTCGGCTTCCCCGTTGCCTACATTTTTGCCATGTGCTGCGACCGGTTCGTCGCCAGCCCGCTCGCCAAAGGTTTCGCCTTTAAGTACTTGGTCACTCCGGGCAAGAGCTCGCCGCTCGCCATGACGCTCGCCGTCAGCTCCTGCATGGTCGTTCCCATGGTCATCATCATGTCGCTGTACGGTGCCTGCGAGGGTCTGACGCACATGCCCGGCGGCATCCTTGCGAACCTGTATTCCGTGCCCGCGATCTGGATGATCAACATTCCGCATAATTTTGTGATGGCGCTGCCGTGGAACCTTTTGGTAGCCGGTCCGATTTCCCACTTCGTCTTCCGTCGCGCCTTCCCTGTGGGGACGGTTTTCGAGGAGGAGCATGCCGAGCTCTTGGAGCAGGCTATGGCTTCTGAGTGCGAGTAGCTCGCTTAGGGATCTGCTGAGCGCGGGCGACTTGCTTGGTTGGAGCCCTAAGCGTGGATAGCTCTCTCGGCGACATTGCGGGCGTGAGCGGTGCGCATGACCGGAGGGCCCGTGCTGCTCCGTTGCCCGACGTGCTAGCGCGCAGAACAATCTGTTGGTGCATTCGGCGGCTGCTGAAGCGTTTCGGCAGCCGCTTTTTATACGGAGTTTAAATACAACAGTCTGTTGTATTACGTAGAGTGGTATATCTCTAGCAGGAAAAATGCGAGAGACGGAGCATTATGGCGTTGCTAGTAGGACTGGACGTAGGGTCGACGACGACCAAAGTTTACGCGATGCACGAGGATATGACCGAGGCGTGGTGGGGATATCGCCGCCACGGGGCGTGTCAGGCAGCGAGCGTGCGCGCCATGCTCGGCGAGCTCGCCGAGCGCTTTCCCCATGAGTCGCTGCGCGTTGCGGTGACCGGCTCGGGTGCGCGCGATATCGCGACCGCGCTGGGCGCCTCGTACGTTCAGGAGGTGGTCGCCAACGCGCTCGCGATCAGCAGGTTCTATCCGCAGACGCGCTGCGCCATCGAGCTGGGCGGCCAAGACGCCAAGATAATCTTCTTCCGCACCAACGATAAGGGAGACATCGAGGTTGCCGACATGCGCATGAACGGCTCGTGCGCAGGCGGTACCGGTGCATTTATCGACGAGATGGCAAAGCTCATGGGGGTCGGCACCGAATCGGGCGAGTTCGAGCAGCTCGCAAGCCGGGGAACGACCGTCCACGAGGTCTCGGGCCGCTGCGGCGTGTACGCAAAGACCGATATCCAGCCGCTGCTCAACGAGGGCATTCCTACCACCGACCTGGCGCTTTCGGCGCTTCACGCGGTCGCCCGCCAAACGATCGGCGGTCTGGCCCAGGGTATCGACATCGAGCCGCCGGTAATCTTCGAGGGCGGTACGCTCGCCTACAACCCCACGCTGGTCCGCGTGTTCCGGGAGCAACTGAATCTATCGGACGATCAGGTTATCGTCCCGCGCGATCCGCAGATCATGGTCGCGCGCGGTGCCGCCCTGTCGCTGACCGACATGTTCGCATCGTCCCAACCGATCGACCTTCCCGACGCTTTTGTCCGGCTGGATAAGCTCGAGACGGTCGCGCCCGCAAGCGGGGAGGGACGTCTTGCCCAGCCCTTTTTTGCCACACCTGCCGAGCAGGCGGATTTTACGGCACGCCATGGCAAAGAGACGCCGGCAAAGGGTCCGGATGCGTATGCGCCCGGAGAGACGGTGCGTGTGGCGCTCGGTATCGATTCGGGGAGCACGACGACCAAGTTCGCCCTGGTCGATGAGGCGGGTGAGCTTGTCGATTCGTTCTACGCGTCTAATAACGGCAGACCGCTCGACGTCGCCCAACAGGGTCTTGTCAGCTTGAAGAACCGCTGGGAGACAGCGGGAGTCACGCTTGCGATCGATGCCGTGGGCACCACGGGATACGGCGAGGAGCTTTTCGCGCGCGCGTTCCACGCCGACTACCATACGGTCGAGACGGTCGCGCACGCCCGCGCCGCGTGCGCATGCGTTCCCGATGCGACCTTCGTGCTCGACATCGGCGGACAGGATATGAAGGCCATCTGGCTCAACCACGGCGTGCTGACCGATATCGTCGTCAACGAGGCGTGCTCTGCGGGCTGCGGCTCGTTCCTCGAGGGTTTTGCCAAAAACCTCGGAATAGCCGTTGAGGATATCGCGACCGAGGCATTTTCGTCCAAAGCCCCCGCCGTTCTCGGCAGGCGCGGCGCGGCGCTCATGGACAGCAGCCGGGTGGGGCG
>CABPWH010000107.1 GCA_902461085.1 uncultured Collinsella sp.
GGCGTGGAACCCCACCCCCCCCGCCGTCCTCGGCAGCCGCTGCACGGTGTTCATGAACAGCAGCGTCGTTTCCGAGCAGCGGCGCGGTAAGGGTCCGGGCGACATCATGGCCGGTCTCTGCCGTTCGATTATCGAGAACGTGTTCACCAAGGTCATTCGCGTTTCAAATCTCAACCGTCTGGGCGACAAAGTCGTCGTCCAGGGCGGCACGTTCCGAAACGACGCGGTGCTGCGCGCATTCGAGCAGTATCTGGGCAAACCCGTCACGCGTGCGCCCCACCCGGGGCTGATGGGCGCTATCGGTATCGCCCTGCTCGCGCGCGAGGAATGCCGCAAGGGCGACGCCGACACGTCGTTTATCGGGCTCGATGCCGTGGAGCGCTTCGAGCATCGCGAGTTCGGCGGCGTTACCTGCCGTCGGTGCAACAACCGCTGCCAGCGCGCGGTCGTGGCATTTGGCGACGGCTCGCTTTACGTCACGGGCAATCGCTGCCCGCGCGGCGGCGCCATCTCATGGGATGAGCTCGTGCGCGAGGTTCCCGCGGCGGAGGAGCTGCGTCCGCAGGGTGCTTGCGAGGCACAGGCACCCGGCACGGGGCGCGACCGGACCGCGGCTGCCCCCAATCTCTTTGTCGACCGCGAGGAGCTGCTGTTCGAGTCGTACCCCACGGTTCCCGTCTGCGGGGGGCGCGATGTCACGATCGGCATTCCCCGTGTGCTCGAGTTCTGGGACACCATGCCGTTCTGGTCGACGTTCTTCAGCACGCTCGGCTTTAAGGTGCGCGTCTCGGGACGCAGCACCAAGGCGATGTACGAGCGCGGTCTGGCGCACGTCACATCCGACACCGTGTGCTTCCCGGCCAAGCTCGTCCACGGGCACATCCGCAATCTCGTCGACGCCGGCGTCGACCGCATCTTCATGCCCATCATCACGACGGTGCCCACCGAAAACACCGCCTCTACCAGCGAGTGGATGTGCGCCGTCGTAAAGGGATACCCCTACGTGATGCGCAATTCCGATAACCCGGAGGAGCGTTTCGGCGTTCCGTTCGATACGCCGCTGTTCCACTGGTACGACGAGGGCGACCGAAACCGCCAGCTCAAGGCGTGGTGCAAGGAGACCTTCGATATCGATGCCGACCTGGTTGCCAAGGCGACCGAGCAGGCGGACCGCGCGCAGCAGACGTTTGAGAACCAGCTGCAGCTGCGCGGCAGGCAGGTGCTCGAGAACGTGCGCGAGGACGGCGGCTACGCGGTGGTGATCGCTTCGCGCCCGTACCACAACGACCCGCTGGTCAACCACGGGCTGCCCAAGCTCTTCTCTGAGCGCGGCATCCCCGTGCTGACGCCCGATGCGGTGCCGGGGGTCTGCAACGTCGATCTTTCCAACAGCCGCATCGACATCGTGAACAACTACCATGCGCGCATGCTGTCGTGCGCGGTCATCGTCGCATCGACGCCCGAGCTCGAGCTCGTGCAGATGGGCAGCTTCGGCTGCGGCCACGATGCGTATCTCACCGACGAGATCGCGCGCATGATGGGCGAGATGGGCTCCAAGGTTCCGATGATGATCAAGCTCGATGAGAGCGACGTCGCCGGTCCCATGGGCATTCGCGTGCGTTCGTTTATCGAGTCGGTCAACCGTCGTCGCGCGGAGGAGCGTGCCGAGGGCGCCCGGGTGCACGCGGTCCATCCGCTCGACGACCCGTATAAGGTCAAGTACACCAAGCGCGACCGGCACGACAAGATCGCGCTGGTCCCCAACACCTCCCATGCGTTCTGCAGGCTCATGACCGCGGCGATGCGCAATCAGGGCGTGCGCGCCGAGGCCCTTGATATCGGGCGCGAGGATGCCATCCGCCTGGGCAAACGCTATGTGCACAACGACATCTGCTTCCCCGCGCAAATCGTGATCGGCGAGGCGCTCGCGGCACTCGAGAGCGGTAAGTACGACCCGCACGACGTCGCCGTGGTGACTGGCAAGTATATCGGCGACTGCCGCCTGACGCACTACATGCCCCTGCTGCGCCGCGCGCTCGACGACGCGGGATACGACTATGTCCCGGTGCTCACCAACGACGACGTCGATGCCCACAATGCGCATCCGGGCTTCAAGCTCGGCCTTGGCCCGAGCATCCAGATCGCCTACGGTCTTCCCATGATCGATGCCCTCGAGGCCATGCTTAGGCGCATCCGTCCCTACGAGCTCGAGAAGGGCGCGGCGGACGCTGCGTTCGACCGCGCGCTCGATGAGGTTATCGAGGGCATGGAGCGCTCCGGGCTGAGAGGCCAGGCGACGGGCTTCAAACGCGCGCTTGCGATCATGGACGCCGTTCCGTACGACCGCTCGAACCCGCATCCGACCGTTCTCATCGTGGGCGAGTACCTGCTCAATTTCCATCTCGGCGCCAACCACGAGATCGAGCGCTACCTCGAGGACAACGGGCTCGAGGTCATCGAGGCGCGCATGACCGACGTGATCCGCAAGACCTATTTCTACAAGCATGCGCAGTCGCGCGAGTTCCACGTCGACCTGTCGCTGCCCGAAAAGGCCTGGTACGCCACGGCGGACAACCTGTTCGAGCTCGCGCACGACCGTTGCGACCGCCTGGGCGCGGCGAGCCCGCTCTACGAGCCGCCGACGCGCATGCCCGAGCTCGTGCGCGCGAGCGATAAGATCCTGCACCATACGTTCGATGCGGGCGAGGGCGTGCTGATTCCGGCGGAGATTCTCGAGCACGCCAAGCGCGGCTGCCGCAACTTCGTGATCCTGCAGCCGTTCGGGTGTCTGCCCAACCATGTCGTGGGGCGCGGGCTCATCCATGCGCTCAAGGAGCAGTATCCCACGGCGCAGTTCCTGCCGCTCGACTACGATCCCGACGTGAGCTTCGCCAACGTGGAGAACCGTCTTCAGATGCTCATCATGAACGCCAAGGCGCAGGGGTGCGGTGAGGCGCATGGCGAGACCGCGTAAGGACGCCGATGCGCCCGATGCACGCACCCGTATCATCGAGGCGTTTTGGGAGCTCATCGAGAACAACAGCATCTTCGAGCTGTCGGTCGGCGAGGTGACCCGCGCCGCCCAGTGCAATCGCGGAACGTTTTACTACTATTTTCACGATTTCGATGAACTCGTCGCCATCGCCATAGCCCAGCTGCTGCAGGATAACGAGCTCATCACCGATGCCCTCTGGCATTTTTCGAGCGAGGGCGACCTTTCGGCGTTCGACCGGCGCGACGTCCGCTGCCTGCTGCGGCGCATCGTCATCACCATGAGGGCGGGTGCCGCCGAGCAGGTCGTGCAGGGCATCCATACGATCATCATCGACCGCGTGAGAGAGATCGTCCACCCCGACGGAGAAGAGCTCAAGGCAGATTCGAGCTTTGCGGTGGGCTTTCTGGTTTCGGGCATCATGGGCTTTGTGATGGCGGTCGGCTTTGCCCGGGAGGGCGGCGAGGAGATAGACCTCGAGCAGCTGGGGGACAGCGCGTGCGCGTACCTGAGGGCGGTCGCCATGCAGGCGGTGGAAACGGTCGCGCAAGTCGAGGGCGTCGATACATCCGAGCTGCTCGAACGCGTCTCCAAGGAGGCCGATGCCTATCGCGCATCGCGTGCGACGAGTCCCGACGTGGTGAAAGACGCCTAGGGTTTCTCTTGCGGGGCGCCTGTCGCGCATCGCGCGGTGAGTCCCGCGATGCGGTCATAACCTGCATTCATGTGAGCCGGGTTTATAGATATTCCTCCAGCTGTTAACATAGACAACCTGTGGGTAAAGAGACAAAAGCGCCGCCGACGGGCGGGCGTTTTGATTTCGATGAACTCATGTAAGGAAACGAGCATGTTAGATAGATTTACCGATCGAGCGCGCAAGGTCATGTCGATGGCCAAACAGGAGGCGCTCGATCTGCACTCAAATAAGGTGGGCACCGAGCACCTGCTGCTCGCACTCGCCAAGGAGGACGAGGGCATCGCTGCCGAGGCGCTGCGCTCGCTTGATATCTCCTACGACGACATCATGGACACCCTCAAGGAGGTCCAGACCACGGTTCCCGAGCCCAGCGAGGAGACCGAGGCTGCCAAGCTTGCCTTTACACCGCTCGTCATTAGCGTGATGGAGCGCTCCTTCCGCGTGGCACGTGAGAACAACCAGACCTACGTGTCGACCGAGCACTTGCTGATTGGCATCGTCGAAGAGGGTAACGGCATGGCCATGGACATCCTCATGCGCCTGGGTGTGTCGTCCGCCTCCATCAAAAAGGCTATCGAGAAACTTACCGCCAAGGACCAGGACAAGAAGCGTCCGCTCGCCGGCGCCGGTGCCGGGCGTCCCGGTGCGGGCCTGCCGTTCTTTAGCGGCTCGGACGCGTCGGGCCGCAAAGGGGGGGGGGCAGGTCGAGC
>CABPWH010000108.1 GCA_902461085.1 uncultured Collinsella sp.
GAAAAGACCGAGTCGTCCTCGCAGACGCTCAAGCAGGAATACCTCGATACATACGAGGGAGGTGAATGACATGAAACTATTTGAACAGCTGAAGTCCAATGCGTCGCGCATGGCTGTCTACGCCATCCTCGTGGCAACCGCTTTATGCGGAATCGCGGCACCCGTCTATGCGCTCAACGGAGAGAAAGGCGATGTCGAACCCGCGTACATGGCTTCGACGGTTAAAGACCGGTACAAAGCCTTCTCTGGAGACACGTTTTACGTAGCAGAGTACGACACGACCTACCGTCAGCTTCGCTACAACAAGAGATACGAATATCTAGGCCCAGAAGTAATCAGCTATACATCGGGTTGGTACCGCTCCAGCTATGGACACATAACCCAGTTCAAGTGTAACTACCGTGTGTACAACTAAAGCAACCGGCTGGGACGAGGGGCGACGCAAAAGCGTCGCCCCCGTTTTTAACCATGTCAACTGAACCTAGTTCAGTTTGGTTGATTTCCGATCTCAGCCGAACACATTGAGCGGAAAGGCCGTTCCCGCAGTCAGTCGAACGTCCCCGGGGCCCTTCTCAGGCCCCGGGGACGGCATTTTCCCAGTTGAAGGAACGGTGGAGATGCGTTTCGATGGGTCAGATTCGTGTCGTTCCGAAAAGACCGTGAACCTTTTGTGGGACACGCGGCGCCGTGGTACCATAGCCGAGTTTGTTGTCTTGGTCGGAAACCAAGACGCCTTATGCGCTGATCGGTAACCAGCGCCTGACTAATAAGGAGTCCTACCATGAAGCAGGGTATCCATCCCCAGTATGTCGAGTGCACGGTGACGTGCTCCTGCGGCAACACCTTCAAGACGCACGCTACCGTGTCCGAGATGAAGGTCGAGCTTTGCAACGAGTGCCACCCGTTCTACACCGGCCAGCAGAAGTTCGTCGACACCGGTGGACGCGTCCAGCGCTTCGCCGACAAGTTCGGTGGCGCCGCTGCCGCCCAGCTCAAGAAGGCTGAGGAGGCCAAGGCTGCCAAGGCCGCCAAGGCTGCTGAGGCCGAGGCCGCTCGCAAGGCCGCCGCTGAGGCTAAGGCTGCCGAGAAGGCTAAGCGTGCCGCTAAGTTCGCCGAGGAGGCTGCCAAGCAGGCCGCCGAGGCTCCCGCAGAGGCTCCCGTCGAGGAGGCCGCTGCCGAGGCTGAGACCACCGAGGCTGCTGAGTAAATAGTTCGCCGCGGAATCGCTCGCATTCATGGCATAAGGGCCGTGCATCCGTTTGGGTGGGCGGCCCTTTTCTTTTTATTGGTGCAAACCAACCTGTCCCCATTGCGCCAAATGGCAGAGAGACAGCGTTTTCCCAGATAAAAGCTGCCAAATTAAACCAGTCCCTTTTTGGCAGGTTGGTCGTAGTTATTACGTGGCGGTTGAGGTCGACCGTATAGGCCGCGCCTTGTTTGGCTAAAGTACAATCATCTGTGTTTAACTCGCCCGCAGCTGCACGGCGTGGGCGATGGCCAAAAAGGAAAACCACATGGGATTCATGTCAAAGCTGCTGTCCTTTGGATCCGATAAGGACCTTAAGCGCTACTACAAGATCGTCGATCAGATCAACGGTCTTGAGCCCCAGTTTGAGAAGATGACCGAGGAAGAGCTCCGCGCCCAGACCGATAAGTTCCGCGAGCGATACGCCAACGGCGAGTCGCTCGACGACATGCTCCCCGAGGCCTTTGCCACCGTGCGTGAAGCTTCCAAGCGCACCATGGGCATGCGTCACTTTGATGTACAGCTCATCGGCGCCATGGCGCTGCACGAGGGCCATATCGCCGAGATGAAGACCGGCGAAGGCAAGACCCTCGTCTCCACGCTGGCTGGCTATCTCAACGCTATCGCCGGTAAGGGCGTGCACGTCGTTACCGTCAACGACTACCTGGCCAAGCGCGACTCCGAGTGGATGGGCCGCATCTACAAGTACCTGGGCATGACCGTCGGTCTGCTGCAGAACAACATGCCGCTCGAGCTCAAGCGCCCGGCCTACCAGGCTGACGTCACGTACGGCACCAACTCCGAGTTCGGTTTCGATTACCTGCGCGATAACATGGTCACCCGCCCCGAGCAGCGTGTACAGCGCGGCCACAACTACGCCATCGTCGACGAGGTTGACTCCATCCTGATCGACGAGGCCAGAACGCCGCTCATCATCTCGGGCGCCGGCACCAAGTCCGCCAGCACCTACAAGGACTTCGCGCGCGCCGTGCGCGGCCTTGAGCGCGGCGAGGACATCTCGCACGACATGCTCACCGCCACCGAGGACGTGGAGCCCACGGGCGATTATGTCATGGACGAGGCCAAGCACACCATTGCCGCCACCGAGCGCGGCCTTAAGAAAATCGAGCGCCGCTTGGGTATCGATGACATCTATGCCGATCTCTCCGGCCAGCTGGTCAACCACCTGCAACAGGCGCTGAAGGCCCAGTACATGTTCCACCGCGATAAGCAGTACGTGGTCACCAATGGCGAGGTCAAGATCGTCGACGAGTTTACCGGCCGCATCATGGAAGGCCGCCGCTACTCCGAGGGCCTGCATCAGGCCATCGAGGCCAAAGAGGGCGTGCTCGTGCGCGAGGAGAACCAGACGCTGGCAACCATCACCCTGCAGAACTACTTCCGTCTGTATGACAAGCTCTCCGGCATGACCGGTACGGCGCTCACCGAGGACGCCGAGTTCCGCGAGATCTACAAGCTGCCCGTCGAGGTCATCCCCTCCAACAAGCCCGTTCAGCGTGTTGACCATGAGGACCTGGTGTACCGCACCATCCAGGCCAAGTACAACGCCGTTGCCGACGACGTCGAGCGACGTCACGCCAAGGGCCAACCGGTCCTGGTGGGCACCGTCTCCATCGAAAGCTCCGAGAAGCTGTCGGCCGCCCTTACCAAGCGCGGCATCGCGCACGAGGTCCTCAACGCTAAGCATCACGAGCGCGAGGCTCATATCGTTGCCCAGGCCGGACGCTACGGCGCCGTGACCATCGCTACCAACATGGCCGGTCGTGGTACCGACATCCTGCTGGGCGGCAACCCCGACGAGCTGGTGCGCGAGCGCCTTGAGTACGAGGGCCTGACCATGGAGGACGTGACGCCCGAGCAGCTCGAGCAGTTTAACGCCGAGGCCAAGGAGACCTGCAAGGCCGAGCGCGAGCGCGTGCTTGCCGCCGGTGGCCTGACCGTCATCGGCACCGAGCGCCATGAGTCCCGTCGTATCGACAACCAGCTGCGCGGCCGCTCCGGTCGTCAGGGCGATCCGGGCGAGACCCAGTTCTACCTGTCGCTCGAGGACGACCTCATGCGCCTGTTCGGCGGCGACAAGATGGACCGCGTCTCCAAAATGATGGTCACCGCCGACATGGGCGACGACATGCCCATCCAGCACAAGATCATCTCCAAGGCCGTCGAGAGCGCCCAGCACAAGGTCGAGAGCATCAACTTCTCCATGCGTAAGAGCGTCCTCGAGTACGATGACGTCATGAACAAGCAGCGCCAGGTCATCTACGCCGAGCGTAACAAGATTCTGGACGGCAAGGACCTGACCGACCACATCACCGAGGTCATGCACGACACCGTGTACCGCTGCGTGCAGGAGTTCTGCACCAAGGACAGCCACGAGGGCGAGCGCGATCTCGAGGGCCTGCGCAAGTGGGTCGTTGAGCTCACCGGCCATATCGATACGCCGAAGTTCCCCGACGAGGACTTCGAGGCCCTTGCTGCCGATGTCCTGGCCTACGTTGAGAAGTGCTACAACATGAAGGCCGAGCGCCTGGGTGAGGACCTCATGCGCGAGCTCAACACCCAGGTCATGCTGCGCGTCATCGACACCCGCTGGATGAACTACCTGCAGGAGATGGACTACCTCAAGACCGGTATCGGACTGCGCGGCTTTGGTCAGCGCGATCCGCTGGTCGAGTACAAGACCGAGGCTTATGGCGCGTTCCAGATGCTCGTCGACACCATGTACGAGGATTACCTGCGCACCGTCCTGCGCATCGAGATCAAGGCCGCCCCGCACGCCGTGGAGCACAAGGAGGACCCCGCGCTCGAGGGTGCGCGCTTCTCCGGCCCCGCCGATGTCGATGGCGACAACGGCAACTCGGTGCTGCGCAAGCAGGCACAGGTGCAGGCTCGTACGGCCGTTCAGGGAGGCCCGGCTGCTGTCAACAACGGCGGCAAGGTGACCACCTACCGCAAGTCCGAGAGCGATGACCCTTATGTCAACGTGGGCCGCAACGACCTTTGCCCCTGCGGCAGCGGCAAGAAGTTCAAGTACTGCCACGGCAGGAATCGTTAATGGCCGAGGCTTTAGAGGTAACGCCCGCCGAGCTGGACGCGTTTGCGGACC
>CABPWH010000109.1 GCA_902461085.1 uncultured Collinsella sp.
GGGAGATAGCCGATGGGGGTAGCTAATTTGGGACGGGGCTTTTTAGCTACCCCGCTTGTGGGGGTAGCTAAAAAAGCCCCGTCCCAAATTAGCTACCCTGTTCCGCTGTAACTCGTGGTGAGGTCGTGAGCCTGTAAAACGTGTGCGTGCGCTTGCCGTTCGTATCTGCTATCATTCCTAGTCTGTGCGCTCATGCGGGCGTGGCGGAATTGGTAGACGCGCCAGATTTAGGTTCTGGTGGGATTCCCGTGAAGGTTCGAGTCCTTTCGCCCGCACCAACGCACCTGCGTCGGCTCCTGCCGTCGCGACTCTTTGTTGCATAAAGGTACCAGCACCTCAGATAAGCTGGGCAGTATGAGGAGGAACGTGTTGAACATCACCGCTTCTGACGTCAAGGACGCCAAGCTCACCGCTACGGTCACCATCCCGGCCGCCGACGTCGACGCCGCGATCAAGAAGGCCTACAAGGACACCGCCAAGAAGTACCGCTTCCCGGGCTTCCGCGCCGGTAAGGCTCCCCGTCCGGTCATCGACTCCGCACTTGGCGCCGAGGCTACCCTCGCTCAGGCCACCAACGACCTGATTGCCGCCAACGAGCCCGCCGTCCTCAACGAGCTGGACATCGTCCCCACCAAGAACGGTGACTACAAGGAGCTCGACCTCGCCAAGGATCACGAGGACTACACCTACACCGTCGAGTTCTCTCTGCGTCCTGCCGCTGAGCTCTCCTCCTTCGACGCTGTCGAGATCGAGATGCCTCCCGCGGAGGTCACCGAGTCCGAGATCAACAACCAGGTCGAGATGCTCCTCAACTACCGTGCCACCTTCGAGGACGTCGAGGGTCGCGCCGTCGAGGCCGAGGACTACGTCACTGTCGACCTCAAGGCCGTCGAGAACGCCGACAACTTTGCCGCCGAGGGCCGCATGCTCATCGCCGGTAGCGACAGCAACCCCAAGGAGTTCAACGAGGCCCTGATCGGCGCCAACGTTGACGACGTCAAGACCGTCACCTGGACCGACGAGGTCGAGGAGGGCGAGGAGGCCGAGACCCACACCGTCGAGGTCACCGTCAAGGGCATCAAGGTCCGCAACACCCCCGAGCTCACCGACGAGCTCGTCAAGTCCGACTTTGGCTTCGACAGCATCGACGCTATGCGCGACGCCATCAAGCTCGAGATCGAGCAGGACAAGGCTTCCCGCCTCCCGGCCGAGAAGGAGAACCGTTGCGTCTCCGCTCTCGCCGAGCGTCTGCAGCTCGACGAGATGGACGCCGACTACGAGCAGTCCGTCTTTGAGGAGCTTGGCCAGAACTTCCTGTCCAACCTCGCTGCCCGCGGCATGACGCTGGATACCTGGCTGCCCGCTTCCGGTCTGACCATGGAGCAGTTCATCGGCGACCTGCACAAGCAGGCCAACGACGTTGCCCGCGAGTCCCTGGCGCTCGACGCTCTTGCCCGTGAGCTCAAGATCGAGGTCACCGAGGACGACATCAACGCCGAGTTCGAGAAGGCCGGCGTCAAGGACGTCGAGGCTTCCAAGGCCGAGTTCATTGCCGATGGCCGCATGCCTGCCGTCCGCGAGTCCATCCGTCGCTCCAAGGCCGTCGATCACCTGGTCGAGAACGCCAAGGTGACCGAGGTCGACGAGACCGCCAAGGACGCCGAGTAATTCTCGCCACCTTTTCCGCGAGCGCATGGATGCGCCCGTGATGGGGTAAAGTTATAAGCCGGTTATCCGGTTGCTTCGTACGGTGCCAGCCAATGCATAGCATGCGGGCACCGTACGTTTGTCTAGAACCACTATTGGTCCGTAAGAGAAATGGAGATGCGTATGATCGCTAAGTTCGATTCCGCCCTCGTGCCATACGTTATCGAGCAGACGCCGCGCGGCGAGCGCAGCTACGATATCTATTCGCGCCTGCTCAACGACCGCATCATCTTCTTGGGCGAGGAGATCAACTCCGTCAGCGCCAACCTGGTCGTTGCCCAGCTGCTGCATCTTGAGAGCCAGGATGCCGAGAAGGATATCTCGCTCTACATCAATTCGCCCGGAGGCGAGGTCTACTCCGGCCTGGCGATTCTGGACACCATGAACTTCATTAAGCCGCAGGTATCCACCATCTGTGTGGGCATGGCCGCGTCTATGGCCGCCGTACTGCTTTCGGCCGGCGCCAAGGGCAAGCGCTTCTGCCTGCCGCACTCCAAGGTCATGATTCACCAGCCCAGCGGCGGTGCCCAGGGCCAGCAGACCGAGATCGAGATCGTGGCCGAGGAGATCAAGAAGACTCGTCGCGAGCTCAACCAGATCCTGTCCGACGCCTCGGGCCAGCCGATCGAGAAGGTCCAGGCCGATACCGAGCGCGACAACTACCTGACCGCTGCCGAGGCCCTCGACTACGGCCTGATCGACCGTATCGTCACCTCGCGCGACCTCGCCGCGAAGGACGCCTAGGATGGCAGGTAACATGCAGGACAACTTTGACGAGAACGGCAACCCCATCCGCTGCTCCTTCTGCGGAAAAGAGCAGGGCCAGGTTCGCCGCCTTGTTAAGGGTCCGACCAACATCTTTATCTGCGACGAGTGCGTCGCCGCCTGCTCCGAGATCCTTGAGGAGTCGCTGGCTTCGGACTTTATGGACGCCGCCCGCAACGGCAATCTTCCGGGTTTCCTCAACGACCACGGCCAGGCTGCGTCTCAGCCCGCCGTTGACCCCGAGACGGAGGGTTTTGAGCTCGAGGACGACCGTCAGGTGATTACGCACGTGCCGACGCCGCACGAGATCTATGACGAGCTTTCGGCCTATGTTATGGGCCAGGAGGACGCCAAGCGCGCCATGTCGGTGGCCGTGTACAACCACTACCGTCGCGTGATTGAGGGCGGTGCCGCGGTGTCCGCCTTTGACGAGGCCTCGGGTATGGGGGCCCAGTTTAACGATGACATGGACGAGGTGGAGCTCGCCAAGTCCAACATCTTGCTGCTCGGCCCCACCGGTACCGGTAAGACGCTGCTGGCCCAGACGCTCGCACGCATTCTCGAGGTGCCGTTTGCCATCGCCGACGCCACCGCGCTTACCGAGGCCGGATACGTTGGCGAGGACGTGGAGAACATCCTGCTCAAGCTCATCAACGCCGCCGATGGCGATATTGAGCGCGCGCAGGTGGGCATTATCTACGTGGACGAGATCGATAAGATTGCCCGCAAGGCCGAGAACCTCTCCATCACCCGCGATGTCTCGGGCGAGGGCGTTCAGCAGGCACTGCTTAAGATTCTTGAGGGCACGGTGGCCAGCGTTCCGCCCACCGGCGGCCGCAAGCATCCCCAGCAGGAGCTGCTACAGATCGACACGACGAACATCCTGTTTATCTGCGGCGGTGCCTTTGTGGGTCTGGATAAGATCATCGCCGACCGCGTGGGCAACAAGGGCGTGGGCTTTAACTCCGAGATCGCCGGCCCCACCTCGGTCGACGAGAACGACCTGCTGCGCCAGGTGCTCCCGCAAGACCTCAACGCCTTTGGCATGATCCCCGAGTTTGTGGGCCGTACGCCCGTCGTCACTCAGACGCAGGCGCTCGACGAGGACGACCTGGTGTCGATCCTGACTGAGCCCAAGAACGCCGTGGTGCGCCAGTACCGCAAGATGTTCCAGCTCGAGGACGTTGAGCTTGAGTTTGAGGACGCCGCCCTGCATGAGATCGCCCGCATGGCGCTTGCCCGCAAGACCGGCGCCCGCGGTCTACGCGCCATCTGCGAGGACGTGCTGCAGCAGACGATGTTCGACCTCCCCAGCGAGGAGGGCGTTGCCAAGGTCGTCGTAACCGAAGCAGCCGTAAAGGGCGAAGAACAGCCCCAGCGCATCTACGGGTAAATAGCTTGAATCCAGGCCCCGCGGCAACCACCGCGGGGCCTGCCATTTAGGGACAAGTTTATTTTGGTCGGTTTTATATGAGCAAATGTCGTTTCCCCTGATAAAACCTACCAAAATAAACCTGTCCCTTTTCGGCAGGTATGCCTGTGCTATTCTGTGAGATTGTCAAGTTAGTACCTTCAGACTGAAGTAATCGATACCTAAGGCGTGTCCGCCTGCTTGGTTTTCGTAGATTCCGCACGAGCCGAAGAGCACTTAATGTGCTCTTCGTGCGA
>CABPWH010000110.1 GCA_902461085.1 uncultured Collinsella sp.
TAGACGGCGATCCGTTGGGTGGGTCCCTCGGGGGGCCCCCCCTGCCGATCGTCGTCGGCATTATTCTGGGCAACCTCTTCCCGAGCTTTAAGAAGATGATGGCACCGGCACTTTCCGCCATCATCGTGCTCGTCTTCTTTGCCATGGGCTCGACCATGACCTTTGGCCAGCTCATTAATGGCGGTCTCCCCGGTATTCTGCTCGGCGTGATCTGCTCGGTGGTCTTTGCAATTCCCGTCATCGCGGTCGATAAGCTCACGGGTGGTACGGGTGTCGCAGGTGCGGCCATTTCGAGCTGCGCTGGAGCCAATGTGGCCACGCCTGCTGCCATGGCAAGCGTCAACGAGGCCTTGTACGGCGGTGCGGTGCTCGCGACGGCTACGGCACAGGTTGCTGCCTGCGCAATCGTGACGGCTATTTTGACCCCGCTGGTCACCAGCTGGTGCTACAAGCATTTTGAGGGCCAGGGCAACGGCGATAGCAAGGCAACGACCGACAAGGCCGCCGCAGCCGCCTAATGCCAAGCGGCAATCAAAGCTAAAAACTAGCTACGCCACAGGGCGGCCACGGGGGATCCCGTGGTCGCCCTGCATGTTTCTGTAGGGTCTCTGAGACACTTTACCCTGCTAAAGCTGGCATAACAGCTAGAGCGAACGTCGTACAAAGGCAAGGAAAAATAACATACAAATCGGTGAACGGTAGTTGTTCGCGCTCGTATTTCCTGCGGGTTTGTAAAAAACGCCCTTATGATATAAAAAAAGAAACATATAACAGCCCAGATGGAGAGGGTGGCTATGTTATCCTTCTCAGACGGGTGAAATCTTGGGTTTTGGGTTGTAGTTCCAAGGTGGACAAACGTTTTTCCTGCACCAACGTGTGGTGAAGAACGGAAGAAGCCGGTAGTGCAAGCCGAAAATTCAAGAATTCAATAAGCAGCGGTGTGAGAGAGCGCCGCATTACACGTAACTAGGAGCGTGGTTACACAATGCAGGAGGCATGGGAAGGCTTCAAGGAAGGTATCTGGACGGGAGAGGTTGACGTCCGAGACTTCATCCAGAAGAACTACACCCCCTACGAGGGCGACGAGTCGTTCCTCGTAGGTCCGACCGAGCGTACTAAGGAGCTGTGGGGCGAGGTTCTCGACCTGCTGCTTAAGGAGCGCGAGCAGGGTGGTGTCCTCGATATGGACACCAAGACCGTCACGGGTATCGTGAGCCACCCCGCTGGCTACATCGATAATGCCCATCGCGACAAGGAGACCATTGTTGGCCTCCAGACCGACAAGCCGCTCAAGCGCGCTCTGCACGTCAACGGTGGTATCCGCATCGCTTGCCAGGCTGCCAGCCAGCACGGCTACAAGGTCGACGAGAACGTTGTTGAGCGCTACACCTTCGAGCGCAAGACCCACAACGCTGGCGTCTTCGATGTCTACACCCCCGAGATGCGTGCTTGCCGCTCGGCTCACATCATCACCGGTCTGCCCGATGGCTATGGCCGCGGCCGCATCATCGGCGACTACCGTCGTGTCGCCCTGTACGGTGTCGACTACCTGATCAAGGACAAGGAGGCCCAGAAGGCTTCCACCCCGACGGTCATGACCGCCGACAACATCCGCGATCGTGAGGAGCTGCAGGAGCAGATCCGCGCCCTCGGCGAGCTCAAGATGATGGCCGAGACCTATGGTTTCGATATTTCCAACCCTGCTACCAACACGCAGGAGGCCATCCAGTGGATGTACTTCGCCTACCTCGCTGCCGTCAAGGAGCAGAACGGCGCCGCTATGTCCATCGGCCGCACCTCTACGTTCATCGACATCTATGCTGAGCGCGACCTTGCCAACGGTACCTTCACCGAGGAGCAGATCCAGGAGTTCGTGGATCACTTCATCATGAAGCTCCGCATGGTCAAGTTTGCCCGTACCCCCGAGTACCAGGCCCTGTTCACCGGCGACCCGCAGTGGGTCACCGAGTCCATCGGCGGCATGGGTGTTGACGGCCGTACGCTCGTTACCAAGATGAGCTACCGCTACCTGCACACGCTCGAGAACATGGGCACCAGCCCCGAGCCCAACATGACCGTTCTGTGGTCGACCCGCCTGCCCGAGAACTTCAAGAAGTTCTGCGCCAAGACTTCCGTCGCCAGCTCCTCGATCCAGTACGAGAACGACGACCTCATGCGCGTCTATCACGGCGACGACTACGGCATTGCCTGCTGCGTGTCCTCCATGCGCATCGGCAAGGAGATGCAGTTCTTCGGCGCTCGCGCTAACCTGGCCAAGTGCCTGCTGTACGCACTCAACGGCGGTGTTGACGAGGTCTCCAAGAAGCAGGTCGGCCCCAAGTATCGCGCCGTCGAGGGCGATACGCTCGATTACGACGACGTTGTGGCCAAGTACAACGACATGATGAAGTGGCTCGCTGGCGTGTACGTCAACTCGCTGAACATCATTCACTACATGCACGACAAGTATTGCTACGAGCGCATCCAGATGGCTCTGCACGACAAGCACGTGCACCGCTGGTTCGCTACGGGCATCGCTGGCCTTTCCGTCGTGGCTGACTCCCTGTCCGCCATCAAGTACGCCAAGGTCCACCCCGTCCGTGACGAGAACGGCATCATCGTCGACTTCGAGACCGAGGGCGAGTTCCCCAAGTACGGTAACGACGACGACCGCGTCGACCAGATCGCTCACGACGTTGTGCACCAGTTCATGGAGTACATCCGCATGAACGACACCTACCGCAACTCCGTGCCCACGACCTCGGTTCTGACCATTACCTCCAACGTCGTGTACGGTAAGAAGACCGGCTCCACGCCCGACGGCCGCAAGGCTGGCCAGCCGTTCGCCCCGGGTGCTAACCCCATGCACAAGCGCGATAGCCATGGCGCCATCGCTTCGCTGTCTTCGGTTTCCAAGCTCCCGTTCCGCGATGCTCAGGACGGCATCTCCAACACCTTCTCCATCATTCCGAGTGCGCTCGGCAAGGAGGACCAGGTGTTCTTTGGCGATATCGACCTTGATCAGCTGGGCGAGTAACTATTGTTAGTGCTATACTAACAATAACGATTACTGATTGCGCGCCGGTTTCGGCCGGCGCCTATCGATCGAAGGAGACATATTATGAAGGTTTCTGAAGTTTCCGAGACTCAGGCCGATAACCTGGTCCACATGCTCGACGCTTACGCCGAGAAGGGTGGCCACCACCTGAACATCAACGTCTTCAACCGTGAGACGCTGCTCGACGCTCAGGCTCACCCCGAGAAGTACCCGCAGCTGACCATCCGCGTTTCCGGCTATGCCGTGAACTTCCACACGCTCACCAAGGAGCAGCAGGACGAGGTCATTGCGCGTACCTTCCACGACAAGTTCTAAAGGGACTCAACTCCCACCGGAGACCCGGTAAGGCCTACGCACTTTGCCTCTCAAACGTCCTCGCCGCTTCGCGGCTGCGGAATGTTTGCGAGACAAAGTGCTCCCGGCCTTGCCGGGTCTCCTGCGTTGTCGTCCTTTAGGGAACCACGCTAAATTAAATTGGTGTCCTCGGACATGCAAAGAGGCTCGCTGCGCACTTCGTGCGGCGAGCCTCTTTGCGTCCTGACGCTCCTATTTGGCAAGGTGTTTTTTAGAATTCATTTTGCGCTCAGCCTCGAAGGCTTGCCTGTCCCAATCGAGCGGAAGTCCCGCCTCGACCCATGCCTCGTAGGCCCTCCTTATGGGCTTGAGCTCCCTCTGGCCCCTCTCCAGCATCGAGATGTACTTCTCGCTGGTGCCCAGTATGGATGCCGCCCTCACCTGGCTGACCCTCGCCGCGCGCCTGGCCGCCACGAGCTCCGAGGCGTCCTCGGGCCTCCTGATCTCGTGCGGGCGCATCAGCGCCCGGTACGCCTCCCTGGCCACGTAGCGCTTGAGGCACCTCATGACCTCCCTGTCGCTCTTCCCCCGCGCCCTGGCCCTCTCGGCGTACTCGGCGGTCTCGGGGTCGCGCATGACCCTCTGCCTCGCGATCTCGTGCAGAGCGCTGTTCGCCTGCCGGTCGCCGCCCCTGTTGAGCCTGTGCCTCACGGTCTTGCCGCTCGAGG
>CABPWH010000111.1 GCA_902461085.1 uncultured Collinsella sp.
GCTCGGCATTCTCCTTTTGGGCATCGGCACGGGCTTCAACCGCCGCGCGCTGGCTTGCGCTCTCGCGCTCTGCGGCAGCGCCCTCGAGCTTGGCGTGCAGCTCGGCAAGCTCGGCATCGCGCTTGGCAACCTCTTGTGCCAACTCCTGCGCCGCAGCGTTCTTCTGCTCGACAAGCTGAGCATTGCGCTGAGACTCTGCCTTTTGCAAGGCAGACGCCGAACGCGAGCGCTCAAGCTCCAGCGCCTGCTCGCCCTCGCGCTGGACCGCCTTCACACGCTCATCCAGGTCGCGCGAAAACTCGGCATCGCGCACCTGCTTGACGATATCCGCATAGCCGGACGCATCGACCTTAAAAACTTCGCCACAATGCGGGCACTTGATCTCATTCATAGCAGCTCCTCGATGGACGCAAATTTCAACCGCCTACACTCTACCGCGCCGCACGGACAAAAAAGACGCCACCGCCATAATGGCAACGGCGCCAGAACCACCACAAAGGTGCCTGTCCCCTTTGTGGTGGTTTGTGTGGTGGTTCGAGCATTACAGTCCAAAGAAGCCCAGGATTTGATCCCGACTTACGGGCTTGTACTTGTTGGCATCGAGACCGACATCGTAGCGAAAGATAGGGCGTTCGCGGTCGCGGTTGCGCACGTTGGTGCGGTCTCCTCTGCTGTGGATATGCCCGTGTAGCATGATGGCGCCACGCGCCTTACCATTCCAGCTGAGCATGGGGTAATGGCTCATCACCAGACGATGGCCCTTGGCATAGCCGGGAGCAATCTCCAGGTAATCGCGCACGTCTTCCCAAATCTGCGGGGTGTCGGGATCTTCCCAGTCGCCGTCATGGTTACCGCGGATGAGCGTCACGTTCTGGCATTCGATACGCTCGCGCAGGCGCACCGCCTCCGCCAGGGGCAAACGATAGGTAAAGTCACCCAGAATATAGAGGCGGTCGTCCGCAGCCACGCACTCATTGATGGCATCGATGACCTTGCGGTTCATCTCCTCGACCGAATCAAACGGCCGATCCATGTCGTGCAAGATATTCGTATCGCCCAGGTGCAGGTCGGCGGTAAACCACATCATCGTCTGTGTCCTCATTTCGCAACGCGTCTAACACGTGCCTAGTATACAGACGCTCTGGCGCGTCGGTTAGCCAAAGAGCCCGCCGAACAGACCTCGACGGCGTTTGTCTTGCTTTTCGAAGCGTCACCCTGAGTTTTCTTGCCCTGCCGTTTCCTACGATCCTGCTCCAACTCATCGTCATCGAGTAGCAGATCCCACTCAAACGAATCGTCTGTCAGATTGAATAGGCCGTCGTCATCAAACATGGCCGCCTCCCTTGCCGACTAGCGAGCATCCACCACATAGAGGCCAACGCGCACCTGGTGCCACGGGCTGCGCTCGGGAGCAACCTGTTGCACGCGGGCCTCAAATACGTCCTCGTGGCCGTAATACATCATCAAGGACAGTGGGCCGACCTCGTTTCCCGGAACATAGCCAAGCTTGGTGTTGCCGTAATAAATCGCAACCGCCTCAGGGTCATGGGGATTATCGCGCTCGGCACACAGCGTCAGCTTATCGCCCGCTTTAAGATCGCCCAAGACCAAGGCGCCATCGGCATACTGAAATCCTGCAATGTGAAATGACAGAAGAACACGCGAAGGCTCGTACATAGCAGCTCCTCTAACGGCCGGATAAACCGGTGTGTAACCTTATTGAGAAGTCTACGGTCCCGTGCGGACACAAATACATCCTGTCTGCGTCCTTCAATCGTTTGCCTCAACGCT
Organism: uncultured Collinsella sp.; assembly: GCA_902461085.1. Classification (GTDB taxonomy): domain Bacteria; phylum Actinomycetota; class Coriobacteriia; order Coriobacteriales; family Coriobacteriaceae; genus Collinsella. Next base: position 1,792 of record CABPWH010000111.1, read on the forward strand.
TGCGCGACAGAACGCTTGCAGATAAGATAGGAACACGGATGGCACCCGTTGCCGCGGGTCTTGCCAACTCCGATACACGTTTTCATCGTGAGAAGTGGCCGTCTTCGCTTACGCGGGGGCGGCTATTTCATTCGGCCGATAAACAGACCGAGTTCGATAGCCGCAATCAACAACGCCAATAACGAAATAACATCGCTTACGTTCATACCAAATCCCTTCTAAAGGGAGTTGGCCCATCCGTGCTCCATAACAGTAGTCTAACGCAAAATGCAGGTAATAGGAACACTTGTTCGTATTACCTGCGCCCTTTTCTAATGCACAAACATGCGCACGAACTTGTGCTTCCAGCTTGCGTAGGGCGCATACCGAAACGGCACGTCCAGCCAAGTTGCCTTGTTCACGATACTCTTCTTGTGGCTAAACGTATCGAAGCTCTCGCGTCCATGGTGCTGCCCCATACCGCTCGCGCCCATGCCGCCAAAGCCCATATGGCTCGTAGCCAAGTGCATGATCGTGTCGTTGACACAGCCACCGCCAAAGGGCACGTAACGCACGAAGCGCTGCTGAACTGCGCGGTCCTGACTAAAGATATACAGGGCCACCGGCGTCGGACGATCCGTAATAAACGCTTCGGCCTCGTCTAGGCTCTCAAACGTCAGCACCGGCAAGATGGGACCGAAGATCTCCTCCTGCATCACGGCGTCATCGGGGGTCACGCCGTCTAGGATCGTCGGCTCAATCTTGAGCGACGACTCGCGCGCCGTGCCTCCCAGCACGACCTTATCGGGATCGATCAGCCCGCGCACGCGCGCAAAATGCTTAGCATTGACGATATGCCCGTAATCCTCGTTATCGAGCGGATGCTCGCCAAACATACGGCGGACCTCTTCCTTGATGAGGCCCAGCAGCTCGTCGTGCACGCGCGTATCGACCAGCAGGTAGTCGGGCGCCACGCAGGTCTGCCCTACGTTGAGCCATTTGCCAAAGGCGATACGCCGTGCCGCGACCTTCAAGTTTGCCGTCGCATCCACGATGCAGGGGCTCTTGCCGCCCAGCTCAAGCGTCACGGGCGTGAGGTTTTTACTCGCGCGCTCCATGACGAGCTTGCCGACCGGAACGCTACCGGTAAAGAAGATCTTGTCCCAGCACTCATCGAGCAACGCTTCGTTCTCGGCGCGCCCGCCCTCGACAACCGTCACCAGGCGCGGATCAAATGCCTCTTCACAGATTTGCTTGAGCACCGCGCTCGATGCCGGAGCATAGGCACTCGGCTTGATGACCACGGTATTGCCCGCGGCAAGGGCGCCGGCGAGCGGCTCGAGTGTTAGCAAAAACGGGTAGTTCCACGGAGCCATGATGAGCGTGACGCCATAGGGCACGGCTTGCGTTTTGCACGCGCTCACGGCGTTGGCAAGGTCACACGGACGCAGGCGCGGACGACTCCATCGAGCCACGTGAGCGATCTGATGACGAATCTCGGAAAGCGACGTGCCGATCTCGCACATATATGCCTCGTCATGCGACTTTCCCAAATCGGTCTTGAGTGCATGGGCAATATCGGCCTCGTGCGCCCGTACCGCATCGCGTAAACTCACGAGCGCGCGACGTCGGGCATCAACATCAAACGTAGCGTGCGTTTTAAAGTAAGTGCGCTGATCGCCGACGATGCGCGCAATTTCCTCGGTGTTCATGGCACCCTCCTAGTTCTCGTCCTCAAACATACCACCCGCGACGACCTCGTACATACGCTCGAGCTCCAAGCGGTCCATCAAAAGCGGAACGGGGTACAGCGGATTGGCCTCGGCATCGGCATGCGCCGCCATCTCGGGAATGTCGGAGCGGCGAATGCCCGAGATGCATGCCAT
>CABPWH010000112.1 GCA_902461085.1 uncultured Collinsella sp.
TGCGCGGTGAGCCGCTTCCCCCGTGGCGGGGGGCGGCGGGGAGCCAGTCGCCGTCCTTCTCGGCATCGGCCGTCATGATGGCGATGGGCATAGTGCGGTCGGGCACGTAGTTCTCGCGGAACGACTTGAGGATGGACTTGAGCGCCTTCTTGCGGCCGCGGTTGACGCCGATCAGCGACAGCGAGCCGGCAAGGTCGTAGGAGAGCTCGGGCTTGACATCGAGCTTTGCCGTGAGCTGTGCCGCCGCGGGCGGAATGCGGCCACCGGCAGCCAGTGCGTCGAAGCTCTCGAGCGTAAAGTAGCCGTGGACGTAGGTCTTTGCCTCGTTTGCCCAATCGACCAGCTGCTTGGCGGTCAGTCCCGCCGAACGCTGGCGCACGGCCTCGAGCGCCAAGAGCGCGCCAGTCGCGCAGGGCAGAGCGTTGTCGACCACGTAGAGCTCAAAGTTGGGATACTCGGCGCGCACGGCATCTGCCGCCTGGCACGCGGAGTTGTAGCTCGACGACAGCGCCGAGGTAAAGCACAGGTAGACCGTGGGCGTACCCTCTTTGGCGCACTCGGTAAAGAACTCGATATAGCGACCGAGCGACACAGCCGAGGTGGACACGCGGGCACCGGCGCGCATGCGGTCGTAGAACTCCTTGGGTGTGATGCTCGACCAGATGTCGTCTGTGCGCTCCTCGCCATCGATAATGAAGGGGAAACCCAGGATATCGACATCGAGGTTCGCGGCGACCTCGGGGCTAAAGTCGCAGCAGGTATCGACGACGATGCGGCAACGGTCCGAATGACCGGTAGATGCGGCCTTGTCCATCAAAGCGACTCCTTACGTAAAAAGGCGGCCACCCGCATGGGATGGCCGCCAACCGTTAACTCATGCAAGTTAACGTATTTTACTCGTCAAGTGTTTCGATGCGGGGCTTGATGATGCCATATCCACCATTCTTACGGTGATACACCACATTGATGAGGCCAGTCGTCGCGTTCTCGAACACGTAGAAGTCGTGGCCGAGCAGATCGGTCTGCACCAGTGCCTGCTCCTCAGTCATCGGGGTGACATCGATGACCTTCTCGCGGACGAGCAGGTCGTCCTCCTCCTCGGGCAGCAGCAGGTCGGCCAGATCCTCGACGCGCTCGACCGGTGCGACATCCGCCGCGCTGGCACCGCCCTGGCGGTTGTCCACGACCTTGGTCTTGAACTTGCGCAGCTGGCGGGTGACCTTATCGGCGGAGAGGTCGATGGCGGCGTACATATCTGCACCGTGCTCGGCAACGCGAATCACCGAACCGCGGGCACGAACCGTGACCTCGACGATTGCCGGGTTGGGGTTCGAGGGGTTCTTCTCATAGCGAAGTACAACGTCGACCGTCATGGGCTCGATATCGAAAACCTTGAGCGCCTCGCCGATCTTCTCATCCACATGCGCACGCAGAGCATCGGTTACCGTCGTCTTGCGTCCAGAAACCTTGATATCCATACGTGGCTCCAATCTGCCTCGGGGACTTACCGTACTGGCTATGTACCCATTGCCGTGCATTTAATCACGCGGATTCCCAAAGACCCGAATAACGATTGCTTGATACCGCATACCGAAGTCTCGCACTTTTCTGTGGCAAAGTGCGCTATGGGAGGGCGACGGCGGCTTTGTATTTGATCCCGAAAATTGGCTTTGACCTGCTGGTTTTATTGGGATAAAAAAGCCGGGCTCCCCTGTTGGGAAAGCCCGGCAATGCGTGTTGAAACCGTGAAGAGGCGTCTCTCCTAGCGCATAGGAGACGCCACCCCTAGCAATAACTAGCTATTGAGCTTGTTAATGTCGTCGTCGGTGATAGTGCCCTCCTGGCTGGACGATTTATCCTCGGAGGTTGCACCCTCGCTGCTCGAATCGGAGGATGCGGACTCGCTGGATCCGGTGTCGGTCGACTGCACATCGGCGCCCGAGACCGTCTTGGTGGTGAGGTCATAGGGCATCGTGCCGTACCAGACGGAGTGGACCGCCTCGAGCGTGCCATCGACCGTGATACCGTCGAGGGCATCGCTCACGGCACGGCATAGCTCATCGTTGGCCGCGAGGCCCGCGACGCCGAGCGTCGAGGGCGTCTCGAGCGCGCCGACGTAAGAGATCTGGCTCATCAGGCGCGCAAGGTAGCCGCCGGCCGTGGAGTCGCAAATCACGTAGTCGATCTCACCGGACTCGAGCGCCTCAAAGCACTCGTTGATGTTGGAGAAGGTCTTTTGGTTGGCCGTGATACTCTGCTTAGCGAGCGCTTCCTGCGAGGCCGAGGAAGTCTGAACGCCCAGAGTAGCAGTGTTAAGCGTTTCGGTGGAAACGCTCAGCGACTCGCCGTCGCTCGTCTTCCCGAACACTGCCGCAGCATCGTACAGGCACGTACCAAGCGTGCTGATGTCACCATCCGTGGAATTGATGTCACCAATGAAGATGTCGGCCTTTTTGTCACCAAGCGCGGAATCGGCAGAAGACGCATCGACGAAGGCAACCTTGAGGCCCATGCGACTTGCAAGGGCGCGGGCAGCGTCGACCGCGTAGCCCGTGAGGTTACCATCGGCGCCCTGCATGGCCTGCGGAGCATCGGAGGTATCGAGGGCAACCGTCAGGGTACCGGGAGTGACCAGGGCATCGTCCGACACCGTAGGGGTAACGGTCTCGCGCTCGATCTGGTCAATCGTGGGTGTCGTGAACGTGGACAGTGGGTTAAACGCGCATCCGCTCAAACCCAATACGGCAATGACCGCCGCGGTCCCAGCACCTAACCGAGCCGCGTGCATCAAGCTGCCCCTCACCATGTCCACTACCCTGCCTTCTGTGTCGTATACAATCCGTGCGTTGCGCGGAATAACGGGTGTTCCCACCAGCTGACCTGGTATTTGACCCCACACTTGCGCACCGGGGTGTTTGCTCGGGAGGCCGTAGCCACCTTCACGACTGGCCCGCTCGCCCGCGAGGCGGTATTGCCCCAAAGAAAGTAGAACGGACGGTACGGCTTACATCTAGGACGCGCCATGATCGCGCCGCGCGCACGCGGTCGCTTACGTGGATCCCTTTGACCGCGTCTGTCTTGGACTAGGATGGACATTTCGTCCGTCCGCAACCACAGCCTGGCAGGAACGTAGCGCATTATAGCTAAGTTCAAGCTAAAGTTTAAGGTTAGGGGCGTCATTCGCACCGTGAGCACAGATTTTGCAGGTCGGAACGGACTATTCGTGCCCCCATGAAGCCCGGAGCTCCCCTACGGGGAGCTCCGGGGCACCCGTCTCAGGGTGCCGTGGCCAAAATATAGCAAATATGAGTACTGTTACCAATTTAGTAGCAGGAGTTTTTGGATCTGCAAGCAGTTTTCGCGCTCTATAACATCAAATTGATGCCAGGATATTCCACATTTGTTTAATATCTTGGTAGCGCGCAGAGATGTGGTGTAAGAGGCGGGGCATGCCCCGCCTCTTCCCTTT
>CABPWH010000113.1 GCA_902461085.1 uncultured Collinsella sp.
GGCGGGACAGGACCTTGCGGCCCCTCCAGTCCAGGACGCACAGCCAGTGCGAGTCGGCGTGGGTGTCGACCCCGCAGAAGACCGGCCCGCGGGCGCCGGGTGTCGATTCGTTTTGCATGTCTCGCTCCGTTCTTTCCGTGCTCGCCTGGACCGGGCAGACGGCACACTGACGGGGCGCGATAGAATGCGGTTGTTCGGGTCCGCGGTATCGCTCCATGCTCCTATTAGGTCATGCGGCGGTCTCGGCTCGCCGCGGCCCGCGCGGGACATGTCAGGAAACGAGGGCAGCCCTGTGGGCGCCAGCGGAATGTGGGGTCACCGCGCGGTCCGCATCTGATGGTGTCGACGTCAATGGTATACGGGTGCATCATCGACGTCTTCAATACAGAAAATATCAGTGCGGAATGTTTTGGGAGATAGCCCAAACAGCCCCGGCGGGGGTCCTGTGTAGTCACCCTTTAGGCGGAACTCTCCTAATTATTTGGATGAGTCGTTTACTTACTTGTACTGTTACCGTCATCCCGCTGTTGTTGGGGTATGCTTTGTTCGTATGTAAACGTATGACATGTTGATGGGGGAGGGTGCTATGGCTCGCGAGGGCGCTCGTTCTAAGGATACGGCTAAGCCTGGCATCAAGGAAGTTGCAGCGGTGGCGGGGGTTTCGCCTACTACGGTATCTCGCGTGCTTAATAATCGCGGCTATATTAGCCAAGAGACCCGCGATAAGGTCCATGCCGCGATGGAGCGCATCAACTATACGCCCAACGATATCGCCCGTGCCATGCTCAACGGTCGCCTGAATCTTATCGGTATGATCGTCCCCTATGTCAGCAGCCCGTTTCATGCACAAGCGGTTCAAGCCGTTGAGCGTACCCTGGCCGAAAACGGTTTTAAGATGTTGCTGTGCAATAGCGCCAATCGACCTGATCTTGAGCGTTCTTATATCGATATGCTCCGGCGCAATATGGTTGACGGCGTCATCGTCAACTCGCTTAATATCGGTGCCGAGGCGTATGCCGAGATGGGCTTGAGCCTGGTTGGTATCGACTGCGACCTTGGCGAGGCCTCTGTTCAGATTGCGAGCGACAGCTATAGCATCGGCGAACTTGCCACGCGTCGCCTGATCGATGACGGATGTTCACGCATCCTGTGTCTGCGCAGCAATAGCCGCATGCGCATGCCTGCCAATAAGCGTACCGATGCCTACCTCGATGTTGTTGAGCAGGCCGGTTTGCCCGCGCTTGTCCGTGAGGTCGAGTTCGTTAAGCCCGACGACGAAAAGAGTGCGGTCGTTGCGAAGATCCTCGATGAGAACCCCGATATTGACGGCATCTTTGCGGGAGACGACACAATGGCGGCCATCTGCCTCAACGTTATGAAGCAGCGCGGCTTGAGCGCTCCGGACGATATTAAGGTCGTGGGCGCGGATGGTGCCCGCCGCACTATGACGTTTATGCCTGACTTAACAACCGTACGTCAAGATATCGATCGCATCGGAGAGCTCGCGGCGCAATCCATCATCGCTCTTGTTAACGGTGAAAAGCCCGAATCGAATATCAAGCTTCCCGTTGAACTTATCGAGGGCAAAACCGCGTAGTTCATCCCGTGCCAAAAGAATTCCTCAAACGCTTCTGATGACCGTTCGCCGGCATATGTCAACCGTTTGCCGACGACTGGAACTGCGAAAAGACGTATTGGTGTGAAAACGTTTGACATATAAAAACGATTGACATATCTTGCAGTTGTACCGAGTTAGTATCTCGTGGAAAGGAAGTCTCGGATGCACAAGGTGTATTACCAGCCTGAGGGAATTTGGGTAGGCGACATCATGCCGTACGGCGAGGACGGCACGTTCTATCTCTATCATCAGCGTGACACGCGAAACCCCGGACCTTTCGGAGAGCCGTTTGGCTGGGCACTCGCGACAACCAAGGACTTCGTCAATTACAAAGACTTTGGCGAGAGCCTTGAGCGTGGCGGCGACGAGGAAGTCGACCAGTATGTTTATGCCGGCACGGTGTTTAAGGTGGGCGACAAGTACCATGCGCTCTACACTGGTTGCAATCGCGATAAGGTCCGCGCACGCTTGATGAAGCAGGTTCTTCTTCACGCAACGAGTGACGACGCCGTCAGGTGGGAGAAGAACATCGCCGAGACGCTGCTTCCGCCCCAGGAAGGTTACGATGACCGCAACTGGCGCGATCCCTTTGTGCTTTGGGATGAGGAGAACGAAGAGTACATGCTCATCCTCGGCACGCGCGTGGGCGAGGACAAGCGTCTGATGACCGGTCGTCTGGTCAAGTTCACCTCCAAGGACCTGAATACCTGGGAGTTCCAGGGCGACTGGTGGAATCCGGGCCTGTACACCATGTTCGAGATGCCCGATCTCTTTAAGATGGGTGACTGGTGGTATCTGGTGTTCTCCGAGTACAGTGATGGCAACAAGACCCGTTACCGCATGTCTCGCTCCATCAACGGTCCTTGGATCACTCCTGCGGACGATTCCTTCGATGGCCGTGCGTACTATGCCGCGCGTACCGCATTTGATGGCGAGCGCCGCGTTCTCTTTGGTTGGGTTCCTACGCGTGACGAGGGCGGCGACCCCAGCTCTTACCTGTGGGGCGGCACCTTTATGCCCCTCGAGATCGTTCAGCGTGCTGACGGAACGCTCGGCACCAAGCTTCCCGACAGTATGCTTGGCGCCTTTGGCGAGGCCAAAGCAGTCGAGGCCTTTGAGCTTTCCTGCGAGTCGGGCAAGGTCGAGCAGATGCTCGCCGCGGATGCCGGTTCCACCTATATGCTCGACGCTGACATCGAGCTCGCCGGTGACGCTGCAGGCTTCTCGGTGAAGCTTGCCGAGGACGCCGAGTCTGGTCTTGCCTATGAGTTCCGCGCCAACCTGCGTGAGGGCAAGCTCGAGTTTACGGCGGCCCCCCAGTATCCGTGGTTCCAGGTCAACAACATGGGCCTCGAGCGTCCGTTGTTCTTTAAGGGCGAGGGCACTCATCATGTGCGCCTGGTCGTTGACGACGATATCGCGACCATCTTTGTCGATGATGTTGCGCTTAACGCGCGCTTCTGCAATAAGCAGGGCCAGGGTGTGGCACTGACGGTCACCGACGGTACGCTCAAGTGCGCAAATGCAACGATCGCGTCTCTGTAATGGCATCAAAACGTTTTATGATTTCGTAAGGGAATGGAGAGGAACATGGACTACAAAGTAGTGTCTCAGCAAGTCGTCGATAACGTCGGCGGTCTGGAGAACATCGAGGGCGCCACGCATTGCGTTACGCGTCTGCGTCTGGTGCTCAAGGATACGAGCAAGTACAACAAGGCCGAGCTCGAGAACATCGATGGCGTCAAGGGCGTGCTGTACAACAGGGTTGATTTCCGATCTCAGCCGAACACATTGAGCAAATAGGCCATTCCCGCAGT
>CABPWH010000114.1 GCA_902461085.1 uncultured Collinsella sp.
TCACGAGCGGGGGCTCCTGTCGTTTCCGTGCCTTCGGATTGGGTCATAGTGTCTGACTCTGCCATTACATCGGCGTTTCTTTGGTTGTCGATGTAGTCATTGGGGACGTTCTTGTTCGACCAGTCGTTTAAGAACGTCCCCAATGACTACCTTGCATCAATCTAATAAGTTGCGGTGAGCGTTTTTTTGGCAGCCGGTTTACTTGCTCGCGAACAGCCAGACTAGGATGATCACGAGGACTACGGCGATAATGCAGACGATGGCGCCGGTGAATTTGATGCGGGAGTCGCGGGTACGCTCGCGCACCGCGTCCTCGGTGGCCTCGAGCTGGGTGACTTCTTGCTCGGTCTCGGCGTGTTCGGCTTTGTCTCGGGCCAAGGATCCTGCAAGCGACTCAGTAATCTCTGGGTGGTCGTGTACTTCTGTCGCCTGTTCGATGATCGACTGCGCATGTGCGGCATCTGCTTGGGCGTTGGCGATGCTCTGCTCTTGGTCGCGGCGTGCCTTGTCCTCGGCAGTGATCTTCTCGCGCAGTTCGCGCTGGCGCGTTGCGGCGGCAGTCTTCGCCGTCTGCAGCTCGTCGCGCGCGGCATCGGCCTCTGCCGTCACGGCTTGGTGCGCGCGTTTGGCTTCGGCAATGGGGGCCTGCGCCTGTTCGACGGCCTGCTCGGCTGCGGCAAGCGAGTGCTCAAGGTCGGCGGTGATGCGCGGGACATCTTCTTCGGCTTTTCGCAGGGCATCTGCCGTGTCGGAGATCTGCATCGAGAGCTCGCTAGTGCGCACCGTATAGTTGGCGGGATTTGCCGAGGGATTGCGTTGCAGCTCGGCATACTCATGACGCAGCGTCTCGAGCTGGGCGCGCGTGGCGTCGACGGTTTGTTGTGCGGCCGCAATGCCGGCGTCTCGCTCGGCCTTCACCTTGTCGCGGATGCGCTTGGAATCCTCAAGACGTCGAACGAGGCGGTTGCCGGTCTCGCGAGAGCTCGCCTCGCGGGCCTCCACGGCGTCGAGCGCGGCCTTCAGGCGGAGCTCAGTCGCGTCATCCTCTGTCTTCATTTGTTCGAACTGACCCTTGAGCTCTGTCGCTTTGGCGGCGTGGGCATCACGGTCAATCTCGGCTGCCGCAGCGGTCTTTTGCGCTGTGGCGATCGCCTGACGCTGGTCGGCGACGATCTGGTCGTAGCGGCCTGCGATATCCTGGCGCGTCTCGAGTTCCTCGGCCTGATCGGCAATGCGCTGCTCAAGTTCGGCCAGGTGGGTGCGGGCATCGGCAAGTGCCTTTTTCGCGGCGTTCATCTCGCGCATGGCCGAGGCACCCTGGGCGATAAAGGTGCCCACGGCGTTCGCGGTGTTCGAGACAGCGGTCCCCAGATCGCGACTCGCGGCGGGGGAGTGGGGGACGGTCGGGCGAGCGGTGCCGGCAGCGTCCGCATCGGCAGCCTGCGGCACGGCGATATTGCCGGTACCGCCCTCGATCACAGAAAAGCCTGCTGCGTGCGGATCGACCGCATCGGCGCCAATCGTGGGATGTTCGAGCTGCAGAAACGAGGGCATGGTACTGCCTTGGTCGGCAACCGGAGTCTCGCCGGGCACAAAGGTCGAGGCCGCCTCGGCGGCCTCCTCTTCTTCGGCATCAATATCGGCATCGGCCACGGCGTCTTTCATCGCTTTGACAGCATCCATCATGGAGTCCATGACGGCATCGAGCTCTTCTTCCGAAGAGACCTCGATGGGGCCCGCTGCTTGCGGGACGTCGTCCTGTACAGGGGCGTCGTCCTGAGCGGGCGCATCGTCGTTTTGCTCATCGGCGTTTTCTGCGGCAGGGGTTTCCGCCGTAGCGCTTTCGTCCAAGATGGGGTCGTCGATGTCGATACCATCGCAGGTTACAACGTCAGTATCTGCGATGACGTCTGCGGAATCATCAATATGCTGTTGAGTCTGGGGGTCCAGCTCGTCTGTCATAGGCATGTGCTCCTCATCGTTGTTTGTCACCCTATGATAAAGTTTCGCGCCGACATCCCACGCGCCGCAGCAAAGTTTCAAAACGTGTTCGATGGCTCGATTTGATAACAATAACTCGGTCGTTTTATCCAGTTTGTACTTGACAATCCCTTCGCCGAACGACGTGGTGCCGTTCGCCTACCGCGGTCTTTTATTTTCGCTTGAACACGCTAAAGTTGCATCTCAGCTTTTGGCGCGTGAAGTTGGATACGCGCAGTCGGCGGGCGTGCCCGTCGCGATTTGAAAGGACTTTGTATGGGACTTTTCACTGGTAAGACCGTGATCGTCACCGGCGGCGGCAAGGCCACGCTTAAGGACGGCTCCGCTGGTTCCATCGGCTACGGCATCGATATCGCATTTGCCAAGGAGGGCGCGAACCTCGTCATCACCGGCCGCAACGTCGCCAAGCTCGAGGCTGCCAAGGAATCCCTCGAGGCCGAGTACGGCGTCAAGGTTCTGCCTGTTCAGGCCGATGTCTCGGCTGGCCAGGACAACGAGGCCGTCGTCCAGAACGTCATCGACAAGGCCATTGAGGAGTTCGGCCGCATCGACGCCGTCGTCAACAATGCTCAGGCCAGCGCCTCGGGCGTGACCATCGCCGATCACACCATGGACCAGTTTAACCTGGCCATTTACTCCGGTCTGTATGCTACCTATCTGTACATGCAGAAGGCCTATCCGCACCTGAAGGAGACTAAGGGCTCCGTGGTCAACTTTGCCTCGGGCGCCGGCCTGTTTGGCAACTATGGCCAGTGCAGCTATGCTGCCGCCAAGGAGGGCATCCGCGGCCTGACCCGCGTTGCCGCCAACGAGTGGGGCAAGGACGGCATCAACGTCAATATCGTTTGCCCGCTTGCTTGGACCGCTGCGCTCGAGAACTTCCAAGATGCCTATCCCGAGGCGTTCAAGGCCAACGTCCACATGCCGCCGGCGGGTCACTACGGCGACGTCGAGAAGGAGATCGGCCGCGTGGTCGTTCAGCTCTGCGGTCCCGACTTTAAGTACATGAACGGCGAGACCGTCACCCTCGAGGGCGGCATGGGCCAGCGGCCGTAGGGGTTACGCTGTTTTTCCAAACCGCGTAACGGCTCGACGCTGCGCGGGCCGCATTTGGACAATCTGACGTTCAACTTCAAGGGCGCGACCAGAAGGTCAGCGCCCTTTCGTTTCACGTCACCTTGTCTCAAATGCGGCCCGCTCGCTCATATGACCCAATCCGCTGTCAAGAGCCACAATGGCCCCGCCGACCGCT
>CABPWH010000115.1 GCA_902461085.1 uncultured Collinsella sp.
GCGGTCTGCACCCGCCCCCCCCCCGGCCGACGGAGCCGCCCACCAATCCGCCGAGCAAGTCACCGGTGCCGAAGGAGGAGAAGCCGGGTCTGCCGTATACGGGCGATACCAGCTTGTCGCCGATGGCCCTGGGTGGCATCGCGGGCGGCGCGGTGGTGCTGATCGCCGCAGGCGTTATCCTGCGGCGCCGGAACCGGTAGCTACGGCGGCCGAGAAGGGCTTTGATTGAGGGCGGGTGGTCGCAGGGCGCGGCCGCTCGCCCTTTTTGGTGAAAGGCTATGTTAACCCGCCGTTTGCACGTCCGGCTCCAGATGGAACTCGTACTCCGGCTCCATCATCTTCTTCCGGATCTTTTCGTAGCGCCCGTCGTCGAGCTGCTCGCGCATGAGCGACGTCCTGTCCCCGACGCGTGCGGCCTCGCGCAGCCATCTGAACCACATCAGGCAGCTGTGGAGCCTGCGGGTCGATACGCCCTTGAACCTCTCGAGGAAGTGGCCGAGCGAACCCTGCGCTTCAGCATCCTCTGGACCGTGTCCCGCTCGTACCTGGTGAGCCTGCCGTGGGTCCTCGGGACCGCCCTCTCGGCGCCCTTCCCGCCCTTTCCGGACATGGCGTCCTCCGATCTCCCGGGGCCGGCCGATCCGGCCCTCAGGGTATCGGATTCCCAAATTTATCCGTATATGTGCGGATGAATGCGGGAGGCGTTCGGATGAAGTTGTATTCAAGGAAAGAGACTGACCCTTTGTCGCATTCCGTGCGGGTTATATGCAGGTATGCCTGCGCACGCTATCATGTATGGGTTAGACCGCAACTATGTACCTCATACGCGAAGGGATGCGCATGTATCTGAAGATCGACATGTTCTAGCTGGGCTTACCCCCGCAGTGGCGCCGCGCGCCCCATCAACTCTGCCGATTTTCGCCTTCACGCACATAAAGGAGTCCCGCCATGCGCGACAAGCTCGAAAAGATCATTAAGGCCTACGAGGAGCTCGAGAAGAAGCTTTCCGACCCGGCCGTCGCCTCCGATATCAAGGAGTTCACGCGTCTCAACAAGGAATACGCGCACCAGTCCGACCTCATCGCCGCCTCGCGCGAGTACATCGGCGCGCTCGATGACATCGAGGCTGCCAAGGAAATGCTGCACGATACCACCGATGCCGATGAGAAGGAGATGCTCCAGATGGACATCTCCGAAAACGAGGCCAAGCTCCCCCAGCTCGAGGAAGACATCAAGTACATGCTCATCCCGAGCGACCCCAACGACGACAAGAACACCATCGTCGAGATCCGCTCCGCCGCCGGTGGCGACGAGGCGGCCATCTTTGCCGGCGATCTGTACAAGATGTACCAGCGCTTTTGCGAGTCGCGCGGCTGGAAGACTACCGTGCTCGACTCCAGCCCCAGCGAGGCCGGTGGCTTTAAGTCCATTGAGTTCAAGGTCGAGGGCGACCGCGTCTACTCCGTTATGAAGTACGAGTCCGGCGTGCACCGCGTCCAGCGCGTACCCAAGACCGAGTCCCAGGGCCGCATTCAGACCTCCACGGCTACCGTCGCCGTGCTTCCCGAGGCCGAGGAAATCGACGTTCAGATCAACCAGTCCGACCTGCGCATCGACACCTACTGCGCTTCGGGCCCTGGCGGTCAGTGCGTTAACACCACCTACTCCGCCGTGCGCATTACCCACCTGCCCACCAACACCGTGGTGCAGTCGCAAGAGCAGCGTTCCCAGATCCAGAACCGCGAGGTCTGCATGCAGATGCTGCGCGCCCGTCTGTACGAGATGGAACTCGAGAAGCAGCAGGCAGAGCTTGGTGCCGAGCGCCAGAGCCAGATCGGCCACGGCAACCGTTCCGAGAAGATCCGTACCTACAACCAGCCCCAGGACCGCGTGACCGATCACCGCATCGGCTTCAACTCCACCTACAACGGCGTCCTTCTGGGCGATCAGCTCGGCACCGTGATCGAGGCGCTTGCCGCCGCCGAGCGAGCCGAGAAGCTGGCGCAAGCAGTTTAAGTTACGGCGTTTTACCAAACGCCGTAACGGCTCGACGCTGCAAACGCCCCTAAGCGGCAATCTGACGTTCAATCGTCGGTCGCGTACCGAAGTACGCTTCCCTCCTCTTTCACGTCACCTTGCTCGCTTAGGGGCGTTTTCGCTGTCCGTCCTCTACCTGCGGCGTTGCCATCGCTGCCGAAGACAGCAATTGGTTAGTTGGCACCTAGGGACGTTCCTTTTCTGCCGGCAGTTTGGGACACTCCTGGCTTAGTAGTCATTGGGGACGTTCTTAAATGACTAGGTTGGGTAAATTACTTTTCGAGTTTATTTAATCTGTTTTGTTAGAAATTAAGTTGCCTACCTGCTCAAAGTAATTAACAGCCTTCATCTGATATTGAAAATATTGCTCGAAATATCGTCCAAGAAGTCGCGGGGCGATTTTTGATGCGTCGCGCGTCAAGTGATGTGGCAAGTTCTTGGTTAGATATTGGTCAGTTTTGGGTCAACCTTGCCAAAAGCTTGACGAATGCAGATTTAGACGTCGACGAATGAACATTTCAGGCAGGTTCCAAGCAAAAATCTGGGCTGATTCTCGATAATCGCCTTCAATCGCCCCTTGCCAAGCGCTGGCCTCGCGTACAATCTGCTCCGACATTCGCGCGCCGTCCGGCGCTTAAGAGGGGAGGGCCCCATGGCAAACGAGATCTGGACCATCAAGCGTTGTCTCGAGTGGACCAAGGAGTACCTGGCCGAGCGCGGCGAGGAGCACCCCCGTCTTTCTGCCGAGTGGCTGCTGTGCGCCGCCACGGGCCTGGCGCGCATTGACCTATATATGCGCATGGACGAGACGCTTAACGCGGCCCAGCTCGAGACCATGCATGCGGCCGTTGTCCGCCGCGCTAAGGGCGAGCCGCTGCAATACATCACGGGCAGCACGCAGTTTCGCATGATCGACGTCGCGTGCGCTCCCGGTGTGCTCATTCCGCGCCCCGAAACCGAGATGCTCGTCGAGGAAGTCCTCAATTATCTGGATGCCGAGGTGCTGAGCCCCGAGGCTGCTGCCCGTCAGCGTGTTGAGCTGCCTTGGAACGATGAGGTCGAGGAGGCGCGCAAGGCCGAGGCCGCGCTGGCAGACGAACGGGCGACCGCCGAGCGCCGTGCCGCTAACCTGACGGCTGCCGATGAGGCGG
>CABPWH010000116.1 GCA_902461085.1 uncultured Collinsella sp.
AAGATGTATCTGCCCCGGGTGGGGGGGAGGGGAGCCGATCGGCAGCAAGCCGACCTCGGTCAGCGGCGTCACGGTCGAGAACCACGGTGTAAAGTCCTCGGTGTTCAGCAGGTCCAGATAGCGCTCGTGGCTTGCGGCGTTGAGCTTCTCGGCCATATCCCAGAACTTCTGCGTGGTCTCGGTGTTGGTCTTCTCGACACTCGGGGCCGACTGCAAAAGCGTTGCGGCGGCAACGGACTCAACATGGCGCTGAGCCAGCGTGCGGTTGCCGTAACGGGCAAAGATGACCTCGCCCTGCTCGGTGAGCTTAAAGAAGCAGTTGACCGAACCCTTGGGCTGCGCCAGCACGGCCTTGTTGGCCGGGCCGCCGCCACGGCCCACGGCACCGCCGCGACCGTGCATGAGCACCAGGTCGATATCGTTCTTCTCTGCCCACTTGGCGATGCGCTCCTGCGCAGAATGCAGCGCGAGCATGGCCGTGGTAGGACCGGCGTCCTTGGAGGAGTCGGAATAGCCCAGCATAACCTCCATGCGGCGGTTGGTCTGAGCAAGGCGCTTCTGTACCACGGGCAGCGTGAGCATCTGGTCGAGCACGTCGACGCAGCCCTCGAGGTCCTCGAGCTGCTCGAACAGCGGGATCACGTCGAGCTCGGGGACATCCTCCTCGTGCGCAAAGGACAGGTGGGCAAGCTCAAAGACATCGGCCACATGCTGGGCGCTCTTAGTGAACGAGATGATGTAGCGGTGCGCCATCTTCTTGCCGTAGCGCTTTTGGATGGAACCGATAGCGCGGAAGGTATCGATGACCTCGCGCGTCATGGGCTGCAGATCGCCATGGATACCGTTCTCGTGGATATCCTTAAGGGCGCGGGCATGCACCACGGAGTGCTGACGGAACTCCATCTCGACCATATGGAAGCCGAAAGACTCGACCTGCCAGATGATGGTCTGGACCGGGCCGTAGGCGGCACGGACGGCACCGCAGGCAGCAAGCGAACGCTGGACGACGCGCAGGTCATCCAGGAATTCGTCGGCACTGTGATACATGGTGTCGGTGATGCGGCGCACGGTGGCGTTCAGGCGGTCGGCCATGACGAGCATGACGGCGCGATGCGGCTCGTGCTCGGAGATCAGCTCGGCGCGGGCCGTGTACCGAGGGCTCATCTCGACCTGATGGTTCCACAGGTTAATGAGCTCGGCAGAAGGCTTGCTGTAGGTGGCCTCGAGCGTGAGGTTGCGGCCGATGCGGCGGCACTTGTCCTCGAGCTTGAGCACCATGTGCGTAAAGTACTTGGCGGCGACCTCACGGCTCACCTTGGCGGTGACGTTGGGGTTACCGTCGCGGTCGGAACCGATCCAGCTGCCGGGATGGAAGAACGCCGGGCACAGCGGCGGCACGGTACCGGCCTTGTCGCCCAGCAGCCAGTCGTCAAAACGACGATAGATAACGGGGATGACGTCGAACAGCGTGTTATCAAAGATGTCGATGATGGTATCGGCTTCCTCGACCGGCGTGGGCTTCTTGAGCGCGATGGGGCTCGTACGCACCAGGGCGTCGATCTCCTGCAGCATATGACGCTCGTTCTCCACCAGGTCGGAGCCGCCCAGACGCGGACGCTCCTCCAGCAGGTTGGAGATACGGCGAATCTTGCCCTCGACGGCCTTGCGACGGGCCTCAGTGGGATGCGCGGTAAAGACGGGATGGAACTCAAGCTTGCCGAGCAGCTCGTTGGCGCCCTCGACGCCCAGCTCATTCACCAGCTGGTGATAGGCGACGGTAAGCTCGTTGGCGGGATCGACCTCGGTATCGGTCGACGCACCGGCCTCGCGCTCGCGCAGCTGCGCCACACGGTAGTTCTCCTCCGACAGGTTTGCCAGATGGAAGAAGCTCGTAAAGGCGCGGACAATGACCTGCTGCTTATCGAGCGGCAGGCTGTCGATCAGATCGACGACCTCACGAAATGCCACGGCAGTGGGCTCGTCGGCGGTGGGCACGCCCTGCTCGTCGACGGCCTCGTCGGCAGCGCGGGTACCGGGGTTACCGGCATTGGCCACAATCTCGGCCGACAGGATCTTGTCGAACAGGTCCGCGATCTCAGGATCATACTCGCTAAGCACACGACGCTCCAGGCGCAGGAACAACGCCAGATTGTCGCGCAGCTCCTCGGGGATCTCGATCTCGGCGAGACGCTCCCTGGACTCGGCATTCGAGCCGATTCGGTTAACGAGGCGGTTGACCACGGCAGCGACGCGCGCCGCGGCTTCGGGTACAGACTGGTTGCTTAGGTTCTCAGCCACGTTTCCTCCCATTCCTCCTTCTATGCACGTAACATGCGGTATTCATTATAGGCGCTTGAGAAATACTTTCGACACTGATTGCGCTTTACCACACAAAAGTATTTTCTGCATTGCAAGGGTTTTTGCTCTAAATGGTCGTATTTCTCGGTGGACGGCATACACAAACGGGGGCATTCCGCATAAATGCGAAACACCCCCGTAACAATCGCTCGGCGCAAGCGGGACATGTTAGCGGGCCCGCAGCTCAAAAAGATGCACTACAGGCGCTCGCGAACCGCCTCGACGACGTTGGCCAGATCGGCAAGGACCTCTTCGTGGCTCTCCATGTCGCGCACCTTGACCTTGCCGGCGGCAAGTTCGTCGCCACCCAGGACCAAGATGAGCTTGGCGCCTACCTTATCGGCCTGCTTAAACTGGGCCTTGAGCGAACGGCCCTGATAGTCGGCCTCGGTCACGATGCCTGCGGCGCGAAGCTCCTGCGTAATGGCAAAGACGTTCTGGCGCAGCTCCTTGCCGGCGTTGGCGACGTAGACGCACGGGGCCTCATCGGCACCCAAATCGCTGCCAAAGGCCTGCAGGGCCAGCAGGGCGCGCTCAAAACCGACAGCGAAGCCGACGCCTGCCGTGGGCTTGCCGCCCTCGAGCTCGACCAGGCCATCGTAGCGGCCAAC
>CABPWH010000117.1 GCA_902461085.1 uncultured Collinsella sp.
AGGCCGTCGTTCCTTTTGGGGGGGCGTTTCCGTCTCGGCAGCATCCTCGTCCGCATCGGAATCGTCATCGACGGCAGCCTTCTTGGGCTTGACCGGGGCCGATGCGGCCTCGCTTACCGGATCGATAATCTCGGACTGAACAACGGCCGTCATCTTTTCCTGCGTCTCGCGGAACTGACGGATGGCACGGCCGATCGTACGGCCCATCTGTGGGAGCTTATCCGGGCCAAACAGCAAAAAGCCGAAGACCACGATGATCGCGAGCTCACCCTCTCCAATACCAAACACACATACCTCCAAGGCTCGATGTGAGTCGAGCCCGCACCGCGCCATTCGGCCGGAACTCGTCTATTCATTCGGTCAAGTATAGCGCCCGGACGCCAAAACGTCCGAGCGCATCACAAACATATGCCAAACGGCACGCCCTTTTGGGGCAAAGATTATGCAGCGGTGATCGAAATCTCCTGGTCGACACCCAACAGCTGGACCACGCGCATCACCGGGGGCTGCACATTGGTGCAGCTAAAGCGCTTGCCGTGGTCGACCGCGTGGTGCGCGGCGCCCACGAGCACGCCAATGCCCGTCGAATCGATGTAGCTCACCTGGGCAAAATCGAGCTCAACGGCCTCGGTGGGCTGCTCGAGCGCCAGGTCGATGGCATTGCGCAGGCTATCGGCGTTAGAGATATCGATCTCGCCGGTTACCTTAATGGTGTAGAGCTCTGGCGTGGGGTTGGTGGAAATACCCAAATCCATGTATATGCTCCTTTACGTATCGAAGGTGCGGATAGTACGGGAAGCCGCGCGTTAGGCGCGCTCGGCACGCGCGAGCTCGGCAGCGACAAGCTTGACGGCCAGCACCAGCACATCGAGCGCAGCCTCTAGGTCCTCGACCGTGGGATAGCTCGGCGCGATGCGGATGTTGGTATCGCGCGGGTCCTTGCCATAGGGCCAGGTAGCACCGGCCGGCGTGAGCTTGACGCCCAGGTCGGCGCAAAGCGCAGCAACCTTCCGGGCCGAGCCCTCGGGACCATCGAAGCTTACAAAGTAGCCGCCGCGGGGGTGCGTCCAGGTGGCGCAGCCCGTGTCGCCCAAGCCCTCGGTGAGCTTGCGCTCGACGGCCTCAAAGCGCGGGCGCAAGAACTCGGCATGCTTTTTCATATGCTCCTTGACCGCCTCGATGGTGGGAAGGAAACGCACGTGACGCAGCTGGTTGAGCTTGTCGGCGCTGATAAGGCCGGCCTTCAGGCACTTGGAGAACTCCGCGATAACCGCAGGGCTCGCACCGATAAAGCCGATGCCGGCGCCCGGGAAGGTGATCTTGGACGTCGAGGCGAATGCCACCACGCGGTCCTCGGTGCCCGCCGCGCGGGCAAGATCAAAGATGTTGGCGAGCTCGTCGGTCTCGTCGTACAGGTCGTGCACGCAGTAGGCGTTGTCCCAGAAGATGCGGAAATCGGGCGCGGCCGTGTGCATCTCAACCAGGCGGCGCACGGTGTCCTCGCTAAAGGTGATGCCCGTGGGGTTGGAATACTTGGGCACGCACCAGATGCCCTTGATGGAATCGTCGGCGGCAACGAGGCGCTCGACCTCGTCCATGTCGGGACCGTTGTCGGTCATCGCGACGGGGACGTTCTCGATACCCAGATCGGCGGTGATGCCAAAGTGGCGGTCGTAGCCGGGAACCGGGCACAGGAACTTGACCTTCTTGCCGTCGTGCGCGGCCTCGTAAGCCTCCCAAGGGTCGCTACCACATGAGCCGCAACGCCAGAACATACCGGCGATGTCATGCTCGATCAGGAGGCTCGACGAGCCCAGCACGAGCGTCTGCTCGGCGGGGCAGCCCAGGAACTCCCCTGCCAGCTTGCGTGCCGAGGGAATGCCCTCAAAGCAGCCATAGTTGGAGCAGTCGACGTTGCCGTCGTGCAGGTCGGCATCGACATTGAGGATATCGAGCATAGGGCGAGAGATGTCCACCTGGGCGGGCGACGGCTTGCCGCGGGCCATGTCGAGCGCCAGGCCCTTGGCCTTGACCTCGGCGACCTCGGCTTTGAGCGCCTCGATGGCGGCATCGAGTTCGGTGGTTTCCATCTTCTGGTAGATCGTCTGCATGGGGTGCGACCTTTCGCGAAGCGGTACGTTGCAGTTTGTCTAAGTATAGACCGCCACCGCCGCAACGTTATGAAGCCGTGATAGATTAAGTCCATCGCAATAAATTACGAATCGCCGCGCATGCCGGCATGGGGCGCCCAAGGAGGCACTATGGAATACGGATCGTTCCAGGCCGAGGAATTCGGCGACCTGCAGCGCCTGGTCGACGGACTGTTTTACGACCGCCACGCCATCGACCGCCTCGATCTGATCGTACAGGCCGAAATCTTGGACCTGGCGCCCGATCTCATGGAGATCGTCAACCTGCTGCCGCCCGGCTATTTCGATCGCCAGTCCCTTTGTGACCAGCTCAACTCGGCCCTAGCCGCCCACGGCTGGGGCGCCGTCTACGGAACGGTGGAATAAGCCTCGAGGCCGACGATTTGGCCCGTTTCCCGACCCTGGCGAGGCTTGTTTTAGGGCTTGTGGCCAAAAAAGGGCAAATATGAGTACTGTTACCTTTTTAGTAGCAGCGATTCTTGGTCGAAATCGGCAATGCTGGACTTGAAACTGGTAGCGCGCAGAGATGTGGTGTAAGAGGCGGGGCATGCCCCGCCTCTTCCCTTT
>CABPWH010000118.1 GCA_902461085.1 uncultured Collinsella sp.
CGCGATAATCGCGGCTGGCCCGGGTCCCCCTGCCCCGCCGACCCGTTTACGGCAGCCGTCTGCGGTACCGCCGTCTACAACGTTGCCGGCACGCGTGCCGCCGCTGTCGCCGACGCCCCGGCAAGCTTTAAGGTCGCCTTTATCGACGAGCTCTACCGCGCGACCGCTCAGGATATTGCGAATAACCGCCTCGAACTCGAGGAGGCATAAGCCATGTCCGAACCCGCAACCGCTACCGACATGAACACGCTCGTCGCCGTAGCCATCGCCCCGTGCGGCACAGGCGACGAGCTGTCCGCCGAGGTCGCCGAGGTCGTGCGCGTCATTCGCGAGAGTGGCCTTCCCAACCGCACCACCTCGATGTTCACCGAGATCGAAGGCGACTGGGACGAGGTCATGCAGGTCGTACGCGACGCGACATTTGTGTTGGCGAGCAAGGGCATCCGCACCGAAGTGGTGCTCAAAGCCGATATTCGACCCGGTTTTACCGATACCATGACCGGCAAACTCGAGCGCATGGAAGCGCAGATCAAAAAGCAGGAGGAAGCACGATGAGCATCCGTGACAACCTTGATATCTCGGCCTATCTGGTACTCGGCCCCGAAAACACGCTCGGACGCCCCGTGGGCGATGTGGTAGCGCAGGCGCTCGATGCCGGCTTTACCTGCATCCAGGTGCGCTCCAAGGTTGCAAGTGCCCGCGAGATCATCGCGCTGACGGGCGATGCCGCGCAGGCTATCGCTCGCGCCGGCAAGACCGGCAAGGTCGCCCTGCTTATCGACGACCGTCTGGACTGCGTACTCGCCGCACGCGAACAGGGTATCGCTGTCGACGGCGTGCACGTGGGTCAGAGCGATATTCCCGTCGAAGTCTGCCGCAAACTTCTGGGGCCAGATGCCATCGTGGGCCTTTCGGCCCGTTGCGAGGAAATGCTCGAGTACGTCAAGACCGCCGACATGAGCCTAGTCGACTACCTAGGCATCGGCCCGCTCCATGAGACCGAGACCAAGCGCGACTGTGGACGCGCGGCAGACGGCTCTATCATCACCAAGAGTTTTGAGGACCTGGCTGCGCTCCATGTAGCCAGCCCTGTGCCCATCGTGGTGGGCGGCGGCGTCAAAAAGGCCGACCTGCCGCAGCTCAAGGCCACCGGCGTCGACGGCTTCTTTGTGGTAAGCGCCGTCTGCAGCGCCGACGACCCCTACGCCGCGGCAAAGGAGCTCGTCGACACCTGGCAGCAGGCGTAAACGCATGCCGGGCAGCTGCTCCGCAGCCTCATATCTTCAGCAACGGAAAGCGCATCCCAGTTTGGACCTCCATTCTGGGACGCGCTTTCCATATAGAGAGTCAGCGGGAAACTGTGTCCCAGACTACGGCCGAAAAGTGGGGCACGCTTTCCCGAGCGGTCTCCATGGGAAACTATGCCCCATTTCGAAGGCTCATTCTGAGATACACTTTCCGCCGAGTCAGCGACCGTGGCTCTACCCTGCCAGATACACCTCTAGTGCGGGCAACGTGGCCTCCGCATCACGCCGACCGACCTGGTAGATACGTTCGAGCTCCTCTGGCTCACGACACAGCGATGGCACCTTCACCGATTCGCTCGGACGCACCACAAAAACCTCGTCGTCGGCCTCGCGACGCGTCAGGTCATCGAGCGTGGCGTTATAAACCTCGTGCCGGTGCTCAAGCGCCGCGACAAACTCTGGATAGCGGCGAAACACGCGGCGCAGCATAGGCATCAAGCTATTGGGCTGCTTCACAAAGCCCGCCGGCTGCGTGAGCACCACGATATTGCGGTCATACCCCTGCGCAAACAGCCATGCACTGGGAATAGAATCGGCCACGCCGCCATCCAGGTACTTGCGGCCCTCAATGGCGACAGGACGCGTCGCCACGGGAATTGCCGACGACGCCCGGATCCACTCGATATCGCGCTCGTCGCCATACGGCAGATCGTGATAGACGGCCTTGCCCGTCTCGATATCGGTACACACGCACGTAAACCGCATGGGGCAGGCGCGATATGTCTCCAGGTCGATGGGATCGCGCTCGATGGGCACCTCGTGATAAGCAAAGTCGGCATTGAACATATCGCCGGTTCGCAGCCAGCTGGTCACGCTTGCGTAGCGCTTGTCGGCACAATAGGCCTTGTTGTAGCGAATGGCGCGGCCGATCTGGCGCGATTTAAAGTTGTAGCCAAACGCCGCGCCCGCCGAGACACCCACCATATGGTCGCAAGTTAAGCCGTGCTCCATCCATACGTCGAGCACGCCCGCCGTATACATACCGCGGTAGCCGCCTCCCTCGAGCGCGAGCCCCACCGTGTGTGATGTCTCCGGCTGTGTCATGCAACCATCTCCGTTCCCATGCTTTTGAACTCAACAAGTATATCTGTCAACGTATGCCGTCAAAAACGTGTTTATAAGCATTTATCAAACGTTTCCCAATGCATTCCCCATGCCGTACCGCAATGCCCCTAGATGGCCTTAGGCATGAACGCCCTTAAGAACGTTACGGGGTTGATTTCCGATCTCAGCCGAACACATTGAGCAAATAGGCCATTCCCGCAGT
>CABPWH010000119.1 GCA_902461085.1 uncultured Collinsella sp.
ACCAATACTACCGCTCTCCTGCGCCAGCGGCTCCAGAGACTCGACCAGCGGCTCCTCGCACACAAATGCGACGGCGCCCGCATCGAGCGCCATGCTCAAAAACGCGGGCTTAAAGGCAGCACCTTTGCAGAAGAACACGTCACTTGCCGAGACCGCGCGCGAATCAAACGAGCAGCCGGTCACGGCACGCCCGTCAACCTGCTCTGATGCGCGCAGCTCGCCGCACACATCGAGAAGCTTGGCAAGCGTATCGACCGTGGTCACGGTCGCGGAATCCGAATGGTGCATCTTTCACCTTTCTCAGCCATTTGGCAGGGACGGTTTTCATAGTAACTGAAACGTGCTCGCGCAAAAACGGCTCCCGGAGGAGCCGTTACGCGCAGGCATTCGTAAGCCGAGACTAGACAGCCTGAACAGAAGGCTGGCCCTCGTCGATAAAGAAGCGCTTGTACCACACTAGGAACACGAGCGGCGTATAGATCTTGCGCTGGAAATCGCCCTTGCCCGCAAAGTGCAGGTCGAGCAGGTGCATGAGCTCGTCGGTATCGAAGAACTCACTTGCCCACGGCGCGGTGAAGTACTCCTTGACATAGTCGTACCACTTTTGCTCGCGCAGCCAGTAGACAATCGGAACCGGGAAGCCCACCTTGGGACGGGTGGCCCACTCATCGGGCAGCGACTTGTTGGCAGCGTGGCGGAGTACCTGTTTGTTGCCGTTCTCGTTGATGCGGTAGCGGTCGGGAATGTGCTCGGCGAACTCCATGACTTTGCGGTCCAGGAAGGGCACGCGCAGCTCCAGTGAGTGTGCCATGCACATCTTGTCGGCCTTGAGCAGAATGTCGCCCGGGAGCCACATGTTCATGTCCAGGTACTGCTTCTTGACCAGCTCGGGCTGACCCTTCACGCGCGCATAGATGGGAGCGGCAAGCTCGAAGGCGCCATCGCCGGTGTTGTACTCGGGCTTGAGCACGCCGTCGACCTCGCGCTCCGGCCATACCAGAGCCTGTCCCAGGAACGACTTCTCGGGGATCTCGGCACCCTTGACCAGGAAGTTATGTCCCTTGAAGTACGGCATATGCAGCGCCAGGTTACCGAGCGCGCGACGGACGGGCAGCGGCACCATCTTTTTGTACTTGCGCACCGGGACCGTATCCTCGTAGTAGGCGTAGCCGCCAAAGAGTTCGTCGGCGCCTTCGCCCGAAAGCACCACGGTGACGTCCTTGCGGGCCATCTCGGCCAAGAACCACAGCGGCACGGAAGACAGGTTGGACTGCGGTTCGTCCATGTGATATTGGATGTCCTCGAGCGCACCGAAGAACTCGTCGGCGGTAATCATCTTGCGAACGTTTTCGACGCCGAGCTTATCGGAAAGCTCCTTGGCGTAGTTGGTCTCGTTAAAGTTCTTGTAGTCAAAGCCCACCGAGAAGGTCTTGTCGGGCATGAGGCAAGCGGCGATGTAGCTGGAGTCGACGCCACCGGAGAGGAACGACGCGACCTTGACGTCGGCGATGCGATGGGCCTCGACGCTCTCGTGCACGACCTCGTCCAGCTCGTCGACGTACTCCTCGAACGGCTTCTCGACGGCAGAGTAATCACAATCCCAGTAGCGCTCGATGTTCATCTTGCCGGTCGGGATATCGACGGTAAAGTAGTGCGCCGGCGGCAGCTTGTAGACACCCTCGAAGAAGGTCTCCTCGGTTGCCGAATACTGCAGCGTCATGTACGGACGCAGAGCCTTTTTGTTGACCGCCTTGTGGAAGTGCGGGTAGTCCAGGAAGCTCTTGATCTCGGAACCAAAGAGCACGCCCGGAGCGCCGTCGCCCGCATCGGCCATGGGATAGTAGTAGAGCGGCTTGATGCCAAAGATGTCGCGGGCGCCAAAAAGCTTGTTCTTCTTTTTGTCCCAGATGACGAAGGCGTACATACCGCGCAGGCGATCGAGGACGGCCTCGCCCCACTCCTCGTAGCCGTGCAGGAGGCTCTCGGTGTCGGCGCCGCAGTGGAACTTGTAGCCCTTGGCCTCGAGCTCGGAACGGAGTTCTTGGAAGTTGTAGATCTCGCCGTTGAAGACAATGACGACGCTACCGTCCTCGTTGGCCATGGGTTGGGCGCCAGCCTCGGTCAGGTCGAGGATCGACAGGCGGCGGAAGCCGAGGGCAACGCGGCCGTCGATAAACTGACCGCCCATGTCGGGACCGCGATGGACGATGCGGTCCATCATCTTGGTGAGCACCTCGGATTGGTTATCCGTCCCACCGACAAAACCGACAAAACCGCACATATACTATCCCCTCTGCTGTTGCTGGGCATCAAATCGAATCAGTAGCTTTTGAGTATACCCGAGGGCGTAAAGAGGGGCGGAATGTTCAGGCAATCTCAACTGAATCAGCTCCGCTGTGACACGCGGGTTGATTTCCGATCTCAGCCGAACACATTGAGCTGATGGCTCGCTCCCGCAGTTAGCCGAACGCCCCCGAGACCCCATCCGGGACCCGGGGGCGCCGTTTTCCCAGTTGAAGGAACGGTGGAGATGTGTTTCGATGGGTC
>CABPWH010000120.1 GCA_902461085.1 uncultured Collinsella sp.
CGATCGCCACCGCGACCGCCACGGTCGCCGCCACGGCCACCGCGGTCACCAAAGCCGCCACGGCCGCCTCGATCGCCACCGCGACCGCCACGGTCGTCACGGCCGCCGCGAGGACCGCGGTCCTCGTCCAGGCCCATGGCGACAAGCGGAGCGATAACCTTATCGAGAGCGGCCATCAGCTCGGTGGCCTCCTCGTAAGAAAGCTCGGGCAGGAGCTTCTCCTTCTTGTTGGCAAGCTCGACCAGGCCCTCAGCGGCATCCTCGGCAGCGAAGACGACGATCTTGCGCATATCGCCCTCGGCGTCGTCGATGCGGCCGACCAGATCGGCGGCCTCGGCCTCGGCCATCAGGCCATCGAGCTCACGGAGGCGCATGCCCAGCAGGTCGGACATTTCCTTCTGCTCCATCTTGGGCTTGAGGTCAAGAAGCTTGATGGCGCGCTCAATGTTCGCCATGCGCTCGGCCTTGGCCTCCTCCTCCTTGGAAATAGCAAAGCGACGGCTACGCAGCAGGCGGGCGGCCTTCTGCATCTTGTCCATCAGCTCTTCGTCATCGTAATCAACGGCGGCCTCGACAACCTCGGCCTCCTCCTCGGCGGAAACCTCGTCAGCAGCCTCAACCTCGGCAGCTTCGGTCTCCACGGTCTCGACTGCCTCGACCTCGGCAGCCATGGTCTCGTTCTCGGTCTCGTTCATGATCTCTTCGTTCTCAGACATGAGACTCCTTCTTGGCCCTCTCGGGCATCATCGCCCCATTCGCGGGGCCCGTCGCGCACTCTTTGCGCTTTAAACATTCATGCCTCTCGGCAAAACGTCCATTAGTTTATGGTGTCGCCATCCAATCTAGCTGCAGAATCTATGTGCACACATTAATGCGACATGTGCGACTCGCGATGAGCGTACACCAGCGACGCCACGAACCCGACCACGGCAATTACAGCCGCTACACGCACGGCAGCTGCAAATCCAATCGCCTGGGCAACGTCTGTCGCAGCGCCAGCGGCGCCGGCGGTCGCAGCAGAACTCGAGAGCAGACCGATAAACAGCGACGGGCCAAACGATGCGGCAATCATATTCCACGTGTTAAGCAATGCCGTTCCGTGAGGATGTTCAGCGGCGGGTAGCGTCTCCAAGCCGGCCGTTTGCGAGGGGCTCAGCACCAAACCGACTCCGGCATACACCACAACGGTCAGCGCCACGACGACGCCGATGTTCATGCTTGCCGCCGTCATCGAGATGGCAGTCTGCCCCACGGCAATCAGGGCAAAACCGACCGGCAGCAGCGGCCATGCGCCACGGGCGTCCGTCACGCGTCCGCCCACAATCGAGGTCACGGCGTTGCAGGCAATCGCCGGCAAAATGAGCAAGCCCGCAATAAGTGCGGTCATGCCGTATGCGCCCTCAAAATAGAGCGGCAACAAAACGCTCATCGAGAACGTCGTCATCATCGACACCACCACAAGCAAACACGCAGGCCAAAAGCGAACGCTCGCCATGGGACGCACGTTAAGCACCGGATGCTCGAGCTTGAGCTGACGGGCCGCAAACAGGCCGAGCAGCACAATGGCGGCGACGAGTGCCGCAACACCCATCATAACGTTGGACGAGAACTCACCAACGGAGTACACAAACGCCGTGATGCCGGCAGCCAGCAAAATAACCGAGAGGATATCGAGCGAAACATCCTGGCGCTCGCCGACGTTTTGCACGAGCTTTGCGCCCGCCGCAGCGACCACAATGCCGTCCACCAGCGGCACTACGAACACCGCCCTCCAGCCAAACAACGTGCACATAAGACCGCTGATCACGGGTCCAAACGCCGGCCCTAGCGTAATGCAGGCACCGCCCAGACTCAGATACAGACCAAGCTTCTCGCGCGGGGCGCAAGACAGCACCACGTTCATCATGAGCGGAAACAAGATGCCCGATCCCGCAGCCTGCAAAATACGACTTGGCAGCAAAACGCTAAACGACGGAGCGACCAGGCACAGGACTTCGCCGGCGACCATACATCCGCATGCGAAAAACAACAGCTTGCGCGTCGAGAAACGGCCGGACAGGAAGGCCATGATGGCCGTAAAGATCGACGTCACGATCATGTAGCCCGAGACGAGCCACTGCGCCGTGGTGGCACTCACCGAAAAGGCTGCCATAATGTCGTGCAACGCCACGTTAATGATGTTCTCGTTAAACGCGGCAACAAAGGCTGCAATATACATTACGACGAGAATCGCCGCAGTGCCCGATGGCGTTGCTTGAACTTGTTGCTGAGATTTGCTCCCCATGCATTTCCTTCCTCTTGGAACGACAGCCGCATCGCCCCAGAGGAACAGTCCAGGGCGAAAAATGAGCCCTAGACTTACGCCAGACGCCGTACACGACGAATCTGGCAACATGGTCCAACGTTGAAAGATTGTAACGCGGACGCGCAGCTTTCCTTCCGCGCTATTATTAAAAGCCTTGATTCTCAACTTTATCCGAACACTTCCCGCATTCATCCGTACATGTGCGGA
>CABPWH010000121.1 GCA_902461085.1 uncultured Collinsella sp.
ACAAGATTGCCTTGGCTGTAGAGAAGAATGTTACCGCTACGGGCAATTCCTTTGCTGCCGGTTGCACTTTCACCACTCCGAGCGCCGGCTACTACCTGTTCATGACCGATACCGGCTCGCTCAATACGAATAAGAAGCAGGCCGGCACCTCGCCGATCTTTGCGGTCGTGGGCGGCGACGCAGTGAGCGTTACCGAGAAGACGAGCATCCCGACCGTGACGAAGAAGATCAAGGACGATGCTACGAGCGTCGGGTGGGCGGACAAGGCGGACTTCCAGATGGGTCAGACCGTTCAGTACAAGCTGACCGGCACGGTTGCAAACAATGTCGACACGTTCGGCACCTACTATTATGAGTTTTACGATGAGCCGTCTGCCGGTTTGACTGTTGATAAGTCCTCTGTCAAGGCCGTGATTGGTGAGACTCCTATCACGCCTACTTCTGTGACCGTGTCTCCCGATTCAAATGGCAAGATGGTCTTGAGCGTAAAGTTTGACGATCTTAAGGCTGCCGCCGGGAAGGCCGGTGTCACTCTTGGCGATAACACAAGGGTCGTTGTCACGTACAGCGCCAAGCTCGACCCGAAGAAGTCCCAGCATGTTGTTGTCGGTGGCACGGGCAACTCCAACACCGTCAAGCTCATCTACTCCAACAACCCTGGCCACGATACCAAGGGTGAGTCTGTGTCCGACACCGTGCGCGACTACACCTATGCGCTCAAGCTCGTCAAGAAGGACGCGACTGATGAGAATAAGGCGCTTACCGGCGTAAGGTTCACCATCTGTGCCACTACTCCCGACGATACTGGATCCAAGGACAAGTATGTCCAGGATGATGGCTCCCTCGATAAGGAGCCTTATGAGTTCACGACCACCGACTCCGGCGAGATTAACGTCAAGGGCCTCGATGCCGGCACCTACACCGTCAAGGAAACCCATACGCTCGCCGGCTACAACACCATCCCCGATTTCACCTTCACCATCAAAGCCACTGGCCTCGACAAAGCAGAGGGCGTGGGAGAAAACAAGCTCACGGTCAAGACGAGCACCGCGGGTTCCAATTTGGTCGAGGTTGACACGACCAACACGGACAACGGTACTGCTGCTTTGATTGTCAAAAACAAGCAGGGCTCCGGTCTCCCCCTCACCGGTCTTAACGGCGTGACCTTCACTTGGATCGCTGGTGGCGCGGTGCTGTGCATCGGCGTGGCGCACCTCATCCGCAGCCGTAAGCAGGCTGAGGAGTCCGAGCAGGAGTAACGCTCGCTTACCCATCCCTTTGGCAGGTGGGATGTGATGGCCATGAGACTTGCGGACGCTTTTCTCGTCCATCCACGTTCTTGCTTTGCCATTCTCTTTTCGGGGCAGACTCCACGCTGGAGTTTGCCCCGTTCTTTTTGAACAGCGCAGCCGGGGCGCCGTCGCTCGTATGATCGAGCGTATGATTAGCGAACAAATGTTTGCACATATTGCGTTTACCAGCTGTAAGTGCGAGTGCTCGCAGTAAAATACCCTTGCGACGCATTCCGTGCGCGGGCGGCCGACGACTCGATCGGAGGTCCCCAAATGCTGAAATTCCTTAACGCGCTCGCCGCCCTCGCGGCGGTAGGCTCGTTCGTCATCGCGTTACTTGACTCGTATGAGGTTCGGTTTAAGGTCCGTAGGCGCACGCGCGGTGCGGACGGTAGAAGGCATTTGCGCCGCAACAAGCGCAAATAAGAATGCCCGGGGGTCGGATCCCGGGCATTTAACAAAACCAGAAAACTAGGCCGCCCGCGCTCTCGTACACTTACGCGGGGTGCGTCGTTTTCTATGGACATTGTATCCCGAATCGCCCTGTCGATTCGGGATATTTTGAAAACGCAAATGCGGGCTTATCCTTGACTGGACGGAGCGGTCTAGCTGCGTTGTTCGGCGTGGAAGCTTGCAAATCGGCTATTATTTGTTTAGACAACTTGAGTTGTAGAGGAGTGACCGGCGATGGTGCAGGGCGCCAAACATATGAAGAGCAATAACGCCGCGGACAACGGCGGCTCAAGCCCTCAGCCCAAACCTCAACCAAAGCCCAAGCGTCGCCGTAAGCGACTGCCGCGCTGGGCTGATCGGCTCATCACCATCGTCATCATCCTTATTGGTGTGGGCCTTATGACCTGGCCGTGGATCTTGGACCGGCTCGAAGCCTCGGGCGTGTTCAACCAGATCAGCACCGTGTCCAGCACCGTGGACGCGCTCTCGGAAGAGGAGCGCGAGCGCATTCTGCTACAGGCGCGCTCCTATAACGAGCAACTTGCCGGCGAGGCCACCGAGCTTCCCGCCGACCAGATCGAGCCCTACGCCCAGCAGCTCATCTTTGACCGCGACCCCATGATGAGCTGGGTCGAGATCCCTTCCATCGACGTGAGTATGCCCATCTACCACGGCACGAGCGAGGAAGTCCTTATGGCGGGGGGGGGGGGGCGCGCCGGGGAGGGGCCGGCTGGTCGTTCA
>CABPWH010000122.1 GCA_902461085.1 uncultured Collinsella sp.
GAGGCATAATGGGCGGGCGAGCTCGCCCGCCACGCCAGCGTCGGCTGCGGCTTGCGCGTGCGCGGCACCCAAGTCGACCTCGAGCGACAGGCCCGCCTGGCGCAGGCGCTCCAGCACGGCAAGGTTCTCGGGCACGGCCAGGAACTGCTTGACGCTCGCCGCAATCTTGGGACCGATGCCCTCGCACTCGGCGATGTCCTCTTCGCTCGCCAAAATGAGCTTGTCAATCGACAGGAATCGCTCGGCGATGACCTCGCCCACACTCTTGCCCACGTGGCGGATGCCCAGGGCAAACAGCACGCGACCGAGCGGCTGGCTCTTGGACTTGTTGAGCTCGGCGATGATTTTCTCGGCCGTCTTGAGGCCTACCGGAATGGGGTCGCCCTTCTTGACGCCCTTTTTGCTGTTGGAGCTGGCATAGGTGCGGCCCGTGTCCAGGCCGGCGATGTCGTCAACCGTGAGCTGGTAGAAGTCCGCGACATCGTGGATCAGCCCGGCGGCGATCATCTTGTCGACGATCTCGTCGCCTAGGCCGTCGACGTCCATGCAGCCGCGGCTCACCCAGTGAAGCAGTCGCTCCTTGAGCTGCGCGGGGCAGTCGATGGAGACGCAGCGGTAGGCCACCTCGCCATCCTCGTGGACCACGGGGCTGCCGCACACGGGGCAGACCTCGGGCATGTGCCAGTCGACCGAATCGGCCGGACGCTTATCGAGCACCGGGCCTACGACCTCCGGGATCACGTCGCCCGCCTTGTGCACGATGATGGTATCGCCCTCGCGCACGTTTTTGCGGCGAATCTCGTCGATGTTGTGCAGCGTGGCGCGCGCGATGGTAGAACCGGCAACCGTCACCGGGTCGAACTCGGCAACCGGCGTGAGCACACCGGTGCGGCCCACCTGGATGCGAATTTCGCGCAGAACGGTCTGCTTTTCCTCGGGCGGGAACTTAAAGGCAATGGCCCAGCGCGGCGCGCGGGCGGTAAAGCCCAGATCGAGCTGCTGCTGGAAGCTGTCCACCTTTACGACCACGCCGTCGATGTCGTAGTCCAGGTCGCCGCGGTGCTCGAGCGCCTGGGCACAGAACTCGTGGACCTCGGCCGGCGTGGCGCAACGAGCCACGTTGGGGTTGACGCTAAAGCCGGCGCTACGCAGCCAATCGAGAAACTCGCGCTGGCTGTGGACGTGCAGCGGGTCGGTATCGGCGATGGCATAGATAAAGGTGGCAAGATCGCGGCGCGCCGTGACCTTGGGATCCTTTTGGCGCAGGCTGCCGGCGGCGGCGTTGCGCGGGTTGGCGAAGGGGTCGCGCCCCTCGGCATCGGCCTCGTCGTTCAGGCGCACAAAGCTGCCCTTGGGCATATAGACCTCGCCGCGCACCTCAATGGTGCGCTCGCGGTCGGCGCCCATGTGGACAAGCGCTGCCTCGGACAGATGCATGGGCACATCCTTGATGGTGCGGACGTTGAGCGACACGTCCTCGCCCGTGGTGCCGTCGCCACGTGTGGCCGCGCGTACGAAGGCGCCGTTTTGGTAAGTAAGCGCCACGCCCAGGCCGTCGATCTTAAGCTCGCAGGTATAGGTGACGCTGCCGGCGCCGAGCGCATCCTCGGTGCGCTGGAGCCATGCGTCGAGCTCGTCCAGATCCATGGCATCGTCCATGGAATACATGCGTGCCATGTGCGTGACCGGCATAAACTGCTCGCTCACGTAGCCGCCCACGCGCTGGGTATAGCTGTCGGGCGTCACCAGGTTGGGGTAGGTAGCCTCGATTTCCTGCAGCTCAACGAGCATTTTGTCAAAGGCGGCGTCCGTGATCTCGGGCGCATCGAGCATGTAGTAGCGATAGGCGTGGTAATCGAGCTCGTGGCGCAGCTCGGCCGCACGCGCTGCCGCCTGGGCACGGGCATCGTCCGGTGCAGCGGTATCCATGCTCGTGGGCGTTTCGGTATCGATGTCCACGCCGTCACCAAACAGGCTCGATTGCTCCATAGCGGCACTCCTTCGCTCGATTTCAAACGGATACAAGAGTACCACCGGTCGCAACGGGGCCGAATAGCCCTTTCGAACCGCACCGAATCGGCAGCCGCCAGACTGGAGTGGACAGTTAGTTCAGATACGTATAAATCCTAGAGCTGAATCAGGCACGAACACCCCTGTTTCAACTAATTTGGGCTCCTCGAGACCATGTAAACGTCCCGCTCTCCCTTCCAAACACCCATTCGAGCCCCATCCCAATCAAAAATTGCTCAAAACGCATCCCAAGCTGCCTCAGATTTATACGTATCTGAACTAACTGTCCAGACCATTACGAACCAGGCCTCTTGCCAGCCACAAGTGGTCCGTTTTCCTCCGCCCCCAAGGTCGCGCGCGCAGACGTGGTGTAAGAGCGTCCTGAGGTCCGTCGCTGCAAGTCC
>CABPWH010000123.1 GCA_902461085.1 uncultured Collinsella sp.
GAAGCCTCCACGGACGGTTTTTTGTTTGTTTGTTTCTGGAGCCAGTGGAGCTTGAGTCCGAGTGGCTTGCCGGGCAGGCCGCGCCAGACGGCGACATTGCCCTGGTAGGTACCCAGGTAGTACGAGCCGGTGACACCCGTGTAGGCCCAGATGCCAGCTGCCAGCACAAAAACGAGGGCCAGGATGACGGCGATAGTAACGTTGCGGCGACGCACGCGTTGCGCCTCGCGCATAACGCCATCGTCAACCAGGTCAACGACTACTACGGTCACGTTGTCGTGGCCGCCGGCGGCAAGTGCCGCGTCCACTAGGTTGTCGACGCAGATTTGCGCGGTTGAGGACTGCGTGGCGATGTTCTCGATATCGCTATCGGGAATCATGCTCGAAAGGCCGTCAGAGCAGAGGATCAGGCGGTCGCCTTCCTCGATATGCAGAGTGAAGTGGTCGGCATACATGGCGGGGTCCGAGCCCAGCGCACGGGTGATGACCGAACGGTTGGGGTGGACGCGAGCCTCGTCTGCCGTGATCTCGCCGGCGTCCACGAGCTCCTCCACGTAGGAGTGGTCGCGGGTCACGCGGATGAGCGTGCCCTCGTGGAGCAGGTAGGCGCGAGAGTCACCCACGTGGGCGATGGCGAGCGTGTCGTTTTCGATATAGGCGCAAGTGGCTGTGCAGCCCATGCCGGGCTTGCCCAGGCCGTTCAAGGCGGCCTCGATTACGGCGGCGTTGGCTGCCTCGACGGCTGCGGCCAGGCGTGCTGCGTCGGCGGACTGTGGGGCCGTCTTGGCTATAGTCTCGACAGCGATAGAAGAGGCTACCTCGCCGGCGGCGTGACCACCCATGCCGTCGCATACGCAAAAGAGCGGCGACTGCACCAGGTAGGAATCCTCATTGTGCGGGCGCACACAGCCAACGTCGGAGCGGGCGCCCCACATGAGTTGCGTGGTGGTGCCGGCATCATAGGTCGAGTCGGTCTCGATGCGCTCCTCGGTCAGGGGCTCAAAGCTCATGGTCGAGCCGGGGTCTTTGAGCTTGGCCTCAACGGCAGCAACGTCGATCTCGGCGGTGTCACCGGGAGAGACGGTGTCGGTCTCGGCGTTTGATTCGGAATCGCCGGTGTCCGGGGAGTCGGGCTCCTCGGAAACGCGGGCGGTCGACTCGTTGTCTTGCGGGCTGACGTCTATAGGCTCGGGCGCCGGCGTAGACGCGGGCGCAACCTCGGATGCCGGGGCTATGGGAAACGCCGGCGCGGCGGGCTCGGGTGCCGCAAACACCGCAGCGCTCTCGTTGATTGCCGCGGCGACGGGCTCTGCAAAGTGAGCCGGCGCCGGGGTTGCTTCGGGCGCTGTGGGCTGTTCCGCAGCGTGTGCGCCGATGGGCGCTGCTACGGTATCCTCTTCGTCCTCGTTATCGGCGAGATCCGAAATATCATGCGTTACATGCGAAAGAGGCAGGGAGAACACGGTGTCCTCGGGCTCCACGGGTGCGGAGCCCGCCGGAGCGGCGTGGGCCGGCGCAGCTGTGGCGGCGGCCGGTGCCTCGGTCATAGTTGCGGACTTGTTCTCCTCGTCGATCATCGACGGTTCACCTTCATGACCACGTCGCCAATCTGGACTTCGTCGCCCTCACGCAGCGTCGCGGGCTCCACGAGCTGGCGGCCGTTGACGAGCGTGCCGTTAAGCGAGTTGAGGTCCTCGATGATGAGCGCCGGGCCCTGCAGCGAAAAGCGCGCATGCGAGGCCGAGACGAACGGTTCGTTGATGCAGATGTCCGAAGACGGCGAGCGACCGACGATGACGGGGCCGAGCATGTCTACGTGGATGCCGCGGATACCGCGCGGACCCTTGTCCACATCGATCGTCCAGATAGCCGAGTCGCGGCGCTGTCTACGCACAAGTCCCACGCCGGTCTTCATGACGGCGAACAAGAAGATATAGAGCAGGGCGACCAGGACGATGCGGCCTGCAAAAAGGACGATATCGATGTTCATAAGCGACTATCCCCTAAATTCAAAGGTGCTCAGGCCAAACGTCAGCAGATCGCCGTTGCGCAGCGGGCAGCGCGTAATGCGGCGGTTGTTGACGAGCGTGCCGTTGGTGGAATTGAGGTCCTCGATCGACCAATCCGAGCCCGTAAAGGTGAGCTGGGCGTGGCGGCGCGACACGTTGGGGTCGCGCAGGGCAATGTCGGAAACTGAGCGCTCGCGACCGATGGTCACCTGTGCGGAGGTGATGCTATGGCTCTCGCCGCTCACGACGTCGACGAGCTGGGCGAGCGGGCGCTGCGGGGCGCGAGTGCTCGCCATGTTGGAGGCGATGCCGGCTGCAGCGCCTAGGCCCACGGCGGCACCGGTCGCGGCGGCTCCGCCCATGCCGGCAAGCGCGTCGCGCGAGACGGTCTGCGGCACCGG
>CABPWH010000124.1 GCA_902461085.1 uncultured Collinsella sp.
CGCGGAGCCGAGCCGTTCGCGGTGGCATAGATGCTGCTAGTGTAGCACGCTCGGGTGCATGGTGAAGGTAGCGGGGCGAGGTGGCCTATCTGACTTGGCCTTCGTCTCGACCCATCCGGAAAGCGCGCCCCAGTTTTCGGCCAAATTGTGGGATGCGTTTTCCGGATGGGGTGGGCTGCGGAAACTGTGTCCCAGAATATTGGCCTAGAACGGGATGCATTTTCCGAACCGGCGCTCAAAAAGAAACCGCATCCCACTTTGGAGTGCCAAAACGGGATACGGTTTCCGCTGTCATTCTAAGTTTTGCCTAAGCAAGCGACTGAAGCTTGGGCTGGGAACTTGGCCTTAGCGCTTCTTCTTGTTCTTCTTCTGCTTGCGCTGTTTGGCCCTTGCGTTCTTGGGCTCGCTTTCCTGCTTGGCCTTGGCAGCGGCCTTCTCGGCCTTCATCTTCTTGCGTTTGGTCTCGATGCGGAGTTTTTTGTTGATGCGCGCCTTGAGGAAGGAGCCAAACTGCTCGGCATCGCCACGCACAAAGGTGTCCTTGGGGATCGTCACGCCCTGGTCGGCGAACATGGCCACAAAGATGCGCTCGCCGTCGAGCACGTGGTCGAGCTTCTCAAACGGGAAGAACTGCGACTTGCCGCTCTTGCCCCAGACCATCAGGCCGTCCTCGTTGGCGGCGACGCGGCGATAGCGGCCGCCCATTGACTCGTCGGCCTCGACGGCGTCGATAAAGTCGCGGGCGAGCGTATGGTGCAGGTTTTTGCTCCACCAGGCCAAAAAGGCGCCGAATACGATCAGGACGACGCCGAACTTGATCCAGTTGCCGCCGGCCACCAGCATGCCGATGCCGATGAGCGCGGCAATCGCGGCGGCGACGTACAGGGAGCCGCGGCGCCTGGGCGAGGCGACCAGGCGGGCAAAGTCGGTGACGAGGTCGTTTTCGTACTGATACTCGTTGAGGTACAGGATGCCGTCGCCGGCTGCTGCCTGCGCCTCGAGCGCGACCTCGACCTGGTCGGCTGCTTCGGAGGGGACGAGGTTGCTCTCTGCGTCTGCCATGCTCTTTGGACTCCTATCGCGGCGGGCTCGCCGTACGGGTTATTATGAATGCAGTATGCCGTGCGACCGCATGGCCGCCGCGGCAACAAGACTCAGTATACCCGGGGGAGCACCCATGGAATCGTTGTACCGAAAGTATCGCCCGCTCACCTTCGACTCCGTGGTGGGCCAGCAGCATATCGTCTCGACGCTCGAGCACGCCATCACCGAGGGGCGCCTGTCCCACGCCTACCTGTTCTGCGGGCCGCGCGGCACGGGCAAGACCACTATGGCGCGCATTTTGGCCAAGGCGCTGCTGTGCCGCAATGCCGAGGCGGCGCGCGCCGAGGGTGCGAGCGGCTGCATGCCCGACGGCACCTGTGAGGAATGCGAGCTCATCGCCGAGGGCAACCACCCAGACGTCTACGAGCTCGATGCCGCAAGCCGTACCGGCGTAGACAACGTGCGCGAGGAGATCATCAACTCCGTCAACTTTGCCCCGGTGCGCGGCAAGTACAAGATCTATATCATCGACGAGGTCCACATGCTCACGACGGCGGCGTTTAACGCGCTGCTCAAGACGCTCGAGGAGCCGCCGGCGCACGTGATCTTTGTGCTGTGCACCACCGACCCGCAAAAGATTCTGGAGACAATCCTCTCGCGCTGCCAGCGCTTCGATTTCCATCGCATCGGTAACGAGGATATCGAGCGCCGCCTGGCATACGTGTGCGAGCAGGAGGGTTTCGACTACGACGACGAGGCGCTTGCCATCGTGGCACGCCATGCCAAGGGCGGCATGCGCGATGCGCTTTCCACGCTGGAGCAGCTGAGCGTCTTCGGCAACGGCACCGTGCATGCGGACGATGCCCGCTCGCTTTTGGGCGAAGTTTCGGACCAGATTCTGGGCGAGTTTGCGCGCGCCATTGCCGATCGTGATGTCGCCGAGCTCTATGGGCTGATTCGCACGCAGGTCGAGGAAGGTAACGACCTGCTGGAACTGACGCGCGACCTGGTGGCGCACGTGCGCGACGTGTATGTTGCCTGCGTTGCCGGTGCCCGTGCCGAGTTGTTTGAGGGCGGTGCCGAGCAGGCCGAGGCGCTTGCTGCCGAGGCCGCTGCCTTTGGCGAGCATCCTGCCGATCGTTTGGCTCGCGTGCTGACGGTGCTCGACGACGCCGCCTTGGAGATGAGGGGTGCGAGCGACGTGCGCCTGGTGCTCGAGATCGCCTGCACGCGTCTGGCACGTCCCGAGGCCGATTTAACGATTGAGGCTTTGGCTGAGCGCGTGGCTCGCTTGGAGGCCATGGTTGCCAACGCCGCCGTTCCGGCGAGCGTGGGTGGGGCGGCGCAGGC
>CABPWH010000125.1 GCA_902461085.1 uncultured Collinsella sp.
GACGAGCGCGAGCCGCGCGGTGGCGAGGGCTCGACCGACCAGGGCCAGAAGCGCCGTCGCCGTCGCCGTTCCCGCAAGCCGCGCCAGGATGGTGGCGAGGGCTCGACCCCGTCTTCGTCCGCACCGCAACCGTCCGCCGGCGAATAACGCCCGCGAGCGGATTTAGCCCGCCTTGCCCCGAGCGCATCGGGGTATCATAGCGCCGAATCAACAACCCTCCCTGCGACCGAACGTAGGGAGGGTTGTGTCTTGAAGAGCCATCTGAACATATTGAGCCGTCTGCAGAGTGCCGGTGCCCTACCGTTTGCGGACGAATTGCTACCGTTTGCCGAGCGGGTGGCACGCGAGGCGCTCGAGGCATTGTCGCCAACACGATGTGCCGGCTGCGAGCGCGCCGGTACGCTTATTTGCCAAGACTGCTTGGCGGCGCTTGCGCTCATCGACCCGCGGCATAGCTGCACTCGATGCGGCGCCCCGTTTGGAGACTTGCTGTGCACCGAGTGCTCGGTCGAGGGCTCGTCCTCGGCGATGGCCGAAGCATTCGACCGGTGCCTGGCATGTGCCGTTTACACGCATCCGCTGCCGCGGATCATTAAGGCGTACAAAGACGCGGGCGAGCGACGCCTGGCGCCGTATCTGGCAGAGCTGCTATACGACACCGCCTTACATGCCCAGGCCGCGGCGCCCGATCGCTTAGGCGGTGTGTTGTCCGGCGCCGATGCCGTGGTGTTTGTGCCCGCGACGGCGGCGGCGTTTCGGCGACGCGGCTTCGATCATATGGAAGCCATCGCGCGCCCATTTTGCGAGCTGTCGGGTGTTCCGCTGCTCGACGCCCTCGTTAAGTACGGCCATGGCGACCAGCGTGAACTCGGTCGTGAAGAACGCCGTGAACGCGCCCGAGGCATGTACGAGACCGTTGAGGACGTGCGGGGCCGCCGCCTGCTGCTTATCGACGACGTTATCACCACGGGTGCGACGATGGCAGCGGCTTCGGCGGAACTCAAGCGCGCCGGTGCCGCGGCCGTTGATGGCCTTGCTATCGCGCGCGTTTGGTAGGGGTGATTCGTGTGGCGGTAACAATCAGGCAGTGTGACAAACCGACAAAAGAGCAGCTAGCGGCTTCCGTTATCCTGACGGGCGCTTCGGCGTTGCGTATGATTCGAGCCGAGCGCCGGCAGATGGGCTACATCGGCTGGAAGGACCTTGAGCCCGAGGAGGAGCGCCGCGTGCTGTGTACGTCATCGCCTTCGGCTGAGGATATCTGTCTTTCCGACCTGGTTCGAATTGGAGCCAAAAGCGGAGAGGTGCAAGAAGATCTGTGCTTGCTGGTGGGATCTGCGGCGCAGCGCCGCCGCATGCCTGGCGTGGGCTGGTCCGTGTGTTCCGGGTTGCCTGCCGGCTCGATTCTAGAGGTGGAATCGGGGGTGTACAGCCTATCTCCCGAGGCCCTTTGTGTTGCCGTCGCCCGCGAGGTCGGCTGTATCCAGGCGTTTGCTCTGGCCCAGGAACTGTGTTCCAAGATTTCACTGAGCGATCGCGGGAAGTATCTACCTCCCTACACCTCGCCTGTTGCGAATAGACTTGCAAAGGATAAGGACCAACCGGCAGACGTGGGCTACTTTGAAGTCGAGCCGGTGTTGACGCCCGATCGCCTGGCAGATTACCTTGCGGCATGCAAGGGGAGTGCGGCCAAACAACTGCTACGCCTGTGTCCCTATCTGTCGGAAAACCTGCGCTCACCCATGGAGTGCATCATGCTTGCCATGTTTTCGCTTCCGTTTTCCTATGGCGGATTTGCCTGCGGTCCCTTTAAGACCGACTACAAGATCGAGTTCGATGACCGCGCGCAGGCAATCTCGGGGATGCCGCATGCAGTTTGCGATGCGTATCAGGAGGCAGCGCGGTTTGACCTGGAATACAACGGTGAGCTGGGCCATTCCTCCCGGAAGGGACGTATCCATGATGAAAAACGCAACACGGGCTTGATTACTATGGGAATCGAGGTCGCGACGGTCAACAACGAAATGCTCTGTGACATGGAAGCGATGGAAGCGCTCGCATGGCGCATCCACCAGCGTATGCGAAAGCGGTACCGGAATCGTGTCGATGTCCGCAGAAAGAAGCAAGAGGCGTTGCTTAACACGCTGCGGGCGTGTTTTGGGCTTAAACCCGCCTAACAATGCTCTGAAACAGGGGGTTGGATATATGCTCTGGCCAAAATATAGCAAATATGAGTACTGCTACAAATTCAGTAACAGCAAAATCAGAGATTTTGGGACTGGAAGATGGCGTAAATTAGAAAGATATTGGTCGCGCGCGCAGACGTGGTGTAAGAGCGTCCTGAGGTCCGTCGCTGCAAGTCC
>CABPWH010000126.1 GCA_902461085.1 uncultured Collinsella sp.
GGGAGGGCAGGACTACCTTCCCTCAACGCGACCCTGCGAAGCCGTGAGCGAGGAGGGAAGGTAGTCCTGCCC
Organism: uncultured Collinsella sp.; assembly: GCA_902461085.1. GTDB lineage: Bacteria > Actinomycetota > Coriobacteriia > Coriobacteriales > Coriobacteriaceae > Collinsella. The sequence goes on from CABPWH010000126.1 coordinate 73, forward strand.
TCCCGGCCCAGCTCACGCTAGCGCCACGCACTAGTAGTTCACCACCTGCTCCTCAAAATACGCCTTGGGATGGTTGCACACCGGGCACACCTCGGGCGCCTCGGCACCCACATGCAGGTGTCCGCAGTTCAGGCACTTCCACACCTTTACGCCCTCGCGCTCAAACACTTCGCCCGACTCGATGCGCTCGACGAGTTTGTTGTAGCGCTCCTCATGGGCCTTCTCGACGGCACCGACGCCACGGAACTTTGCGGCGATCTCGGCAAAGCCCTCTTCCTCGGCGGTCTTGGCAAACTCGTCGTACATCGTGGTCCACTCGTAGTTCTCGCCTGCCGCAGCATCACGCAGGTTGTCCAGAGTGCCCGGAACGGCACCGTCGTGCAGATACTTAAACCACAGCTTAGCGTGCTCGGACTCGTTGCCCGCGGTCTCGGCAAAGATATTCGAGATCTGAACGTAGCCGTCCTTCTTGGCCTTGGATGCATAGTAGCGATACTTGGTATGCGCCTGCGACTCGCCGGCAAAAGCGGCCTCGAGGTTCTTCTTGGTTTGGGAATTCTCAAAATCCATAGGTGTACTTCCCTTCATCACATGCCGCCCGTAGGCTTCGAGCGGCCCTATCTTTAGGATGCCCCCATGCCGAGAATCTAAACCTTACAATCCCGTTCTTCAAATTCAAGCGAGCTAGACACTCAGCCAGCGATTACCCTCGACGCGGCAGAATCCCTCGCGTTCCAGGTCGGCAAGAATGCTTGCGACCAGCTCATGCTCGACCGGCTCTCGGCCGGCTGCCGCCTCCATCTCGTTAACGTCTGCAACGGCTTCATCGAGCGTAATGCCTGCAGGCTGTCCATCGCGCGCAGCCAACAGCATACGCACGATGTAGGCGCGCTTTTGACGACGCGAACCCTCAAACTTGGACTGGCGACTATAGCCCGCCGATCGCCTAGACGGATTGGGCAACGTCTTCTTAAGATACGCGCCATAATCCAGCAGCGCGTAATACCACGCGCGCGGTGTGTCGGCGTCGTCTTGAGGCGCGGCAAAGGGAGCAATCTCGTCCGCCGTCGCACCGGGAGCCGCCGGGCAGGCCGCCTGAATCAGCGGCACCAGCTCGCGATCGGGAACAGCCGGCACGTCGGGAAAGAAATGGTGCAGAAAGACCGTGCGCACGTTGGTCTCCAGATACACGCCCGGAAGATCGAACGCGAACGACCGAATGCCCTGCGCCGTCGCCGGCCCAATACCGGGCAGGGCGACCAGATCGCGCGTCTCGCGCGGGAACTCCCCGCCCCAGTCCTCTACTAGCCGCTGTGAAGCCCTGTGAAGTGCCAGAGCACGACGGTTGTAGCCCATGCCCTGCCAAGCGTCCAAAACGTCCGAGGGTGCCGCCTGCGCAAGTGCCTGCACAGTCGGGAAGCGCTCGAGCCACGCCGGCATGCGTGTCTCCACGCGCGGCACCTGCGTCTGCTGCAGCATGACCTCGGAGAGCCAAATAATGTACGGGTCACGCGTACGTCGCCACGGAAGGTCGCGATAGCGCAGGACCCCTTCCGATCGAATCATCGAACGAAAGGGGTCCTGAATCATATCTATGCTCCTTATGCGGCGTTATTCCTCCTGGCAAGCACACGCACAGGCGGCGTACTCGGGAAACGCATCGCGGTCGGCAAACTTGGGGTCGACGGCCGGGAACTGGCGGTGAGCGACGATATCGCCCAGCGAAACGGAATCGAGGTAGTCGCGCATCAACGCTTGAGCTCCGGCCCACAGGGGATGATAGCAGCACGTGCCCATGCGCGCACAGTCGCCATCGGGTGCGGTGCAATCATTCATAACCATAGGGCCCTGAACGGCCTCGACGACCTGACGAATGGTGACGTCGTCCGGGCTGACCTTAAGACGCATGCCGCCACGGACGCCGCGCAGGCTCTCCACGATGCCAGCCTGAACCAAGCCATGCTGAATCGAACGCGCGAACGAATAGGGCACGTTGACCTCTTCGGCGGCAGTGCGAACAGAAAGCAGCCGCTCCGGCTCCTCGGCAAGCATCGCAAGCATGCGAAGGGCATAGTCAGTCTTCCTCGATATGTCCATTTTTCCCCTTTCAAGGAATAGGAACAGCTCGAACGGGCTCCGGGGCCGAGCTTACGTCGAGACGCCAAACGAATGCCAGGACAGCCAAATAGCAAATCGGGTGTCCACTGGATGCGGTTGATTTCCGATCTCAGCCGAACACATTGAGCAAATAGGCCATTCCCGCAGTT
>CABPWH010000127.1 GCA_902461085.1 uncultured Collinsella sp.
CCAGGCGGCCGAGCATGGCGAAGCCCATGGCCGGCAGGATGTTGGCGGCAACGCCGCAACCATCAATGATGAAGGACGGGACGAAGTCGAGCAGGCCCTGGATGGCATCGGAGCCCAGATAGAAGGCGCCGCCGCACAGCAGGAAATACTCAAGGCAGCCCCAAAGACCCATGCCCCAATGAACGGCGTAAATGCCTTTAAGGTTTCCCTTGAGGGCGAACCTGTCTGCCATATCGACAAACACGGTGAACAAGGCACTAGTAATGTTGCCGATCGTCAGCGAAAGGACAGCGATGGGCATGGCGAGCGCGATGGCCGTCTCGGTACCCTGACCGAGCTGAATGGCAAACGCGCAGGCGAGCACGCCGCCGATGGTTTCGTTAGGCGGCACGTAGGCGCCGATGGAAACCGAACCCATGAACAGCAGCTCCAGGCTGGCGCCAACGGCAAGACCAGTCTGCAGGTCCCCCAGCACCAGGCCCACGAGCGGGCACAGGACGATGGGGCGGAACGCGTAGAGGGTGCCGAGCTGGTAGTCGAGGCCTCCAAACGCTCCGACTAAGCCGACGAGGATTGCTTGGGTAAGCATGGTTCCTCCAAAATAGGAAATCTCGAGTCATAGCCGGTCACCGTCGCGCGCGCTGTTGATATCAATCCGGAAACTCGACCACACGGCCCGAAGCGTACCTGGTGTGCTGTTAACACCTATGCCAGGCACAAATGATTTGATACCAATTATAGATATGCAGGTTCTTACTATTTAATACCACTCGCTCAGCGGGGTGTTTTTTACCGTAAACGGCAGACGTATCCCATCAGGCGCGCTCTTTGTTTCGATGGCGGACAAGCGCCACCAGAAAGCCATCGCCAAAGGCATCGTATGCCAAGTTGCCTACAATCACCAAAACGATTATCGCCGCGCCTAAAAACTCGTTCCAGCGAAAGACCTCGCCAAAGAGGAGCGCCGACCAGCAGGGAGCGAGCACGACCTCGCTCATGCAAACCAAGTTGGCCGCAAACGCGTTAGTGCGCGCAATCCCCTTGGCATACAGCACACTCGCAAGGCCGCTGCAAAAAAGGCCATGCACCAGCATAAGCCCCCACTCAAAGGGTTTTACGGAGCCTAGGTCGCCGGCAAAATAGACGATCGGCAGCATCGAGATACCGCAGGAGATGAGCGAGGACACCATGGGCGACGCATCGGGGCGAGAGTTCAAAAAGAAACACAGCCCAAAGGTGGCTCCCGAAATGACGGCAAGCAGGTTGCCGAGCATGCCCTCGGCGCTCAAATCGCCTAAAAAGAAAAGTCCCATACCCGTAAAAGCAACCACCACGGAGGCAATCTTCGCAGGCGAGGGCAACGTGCGAGTTGCGAGCGACTGATACACGATAACGAAAATCATCGAGGTGTACTGCAGAACGATCGCGTTGCCGACCGTCGTGAGCTGGTTGGCAAAGTTAAACGTGGTGCCCGTCACGAAGTTGCAGACGGCCACAAGGACAATAAGACGGCTGACGCGGAGGACGGGCCTGCCGACGAGCAGGATAAAGAGCGCCATAAATATTGCCGTAACGGCACCGATCAAAAGAGCTGACTGCGAATTGGCGCGAACGAGGATGCCGATAAAACTCCACAAGAGCGCCGTGCCAAATAGATACATCGCCCCGCTCGCGCCATTATCGGGTGGATTGTCAGATCGAATCACAAAGCACCTCCAGCTAGCTTTCGGTAATAAAAAACGGCGACCGCAATGGGTCGCCGTTTCCCTTGGGGGCAGAATAAAACGCAGGAACCTACGCCAGCACGCCGAAGAACGCGCCGATGATGCCCACGACCATGGTGGCCACGA
>CABPWH010000128.1 GCA_902461085.1 uncultured Collinsella sp.
AGTCGCTGCAGCGGGGGGGGGGGGCGCCCGAGGGAAGGCCTGCCGCTGCCGTAGGAAGACGAGGTGGCAAAGCGCGTGCCCGTCGGGGCGGCGGCAGATGCGACCTGATCATCGGTGATGGCGGCCATGGTGCCGGTGCCGGTAAGCTCGGCCTCGCGTCCGGTCGCCTCGTCACCGGCGCGCAGCAGGAGCGCGACGATGATAAAGCTTGCCAGCAGAGAGGAGCCGCCCTGGCTCATAAAGGGCAGGGTGACGCCGGTCAGCGGGATCAGGCGGGTTACGCCGCCAACGATCAAGAAGGCCTGGAAGCTGATGGCGGCCGTAAGGCCTGTGGCACTAAAGGCGGCGAGGTCGGATTTAGCGCGGGCAGCCGTGGTGAGGCCACGCACGGCAAAGAGCATAAACAGGATGAGCACGGCGCCGCCGCCCAAAAGGCCCATCTCCTCGCCGATAGCCGAGAAGATAAAGTCGGACTCGACGACAGGGATGTTGTTGGCCATGCCGTTGCCGATGCCAACACCGACCAGACCGCCATCGGCAAGCGAGAAGAGCGACTGGACGATCTGGTAGCCCTGGCCCTGGGCGTCCTTAAACGGATCGAGCCAAACCTGGAAACGCACCTGAACGTGAGACAGGAACTTGTAGGCGCCCACGGCTCCGACAGCTAAGAGCGCAAGGCCGATAACGACATACGAAAGGCGCCCCGTGGCAACGTAGAGCATCAGCAAGAAGATGGTGTAGAACAGCACGGCCGAACCCAGGTCGCGTTCGAAGACGACGACGAGCAGGCACACACCCCACACGGCAAACAGCGGCAGCAGCAGTCGCAGGCGAGGGATCTTAAAGCCCAAGATCTTGCGGTTGGAGATGGAGAGCAGCTCGCGGTTCTCGGCCAGGTACCCGGCCAGGAACAGCACGATAAAGACCTTGGCGAACTCGCCAGGCTGGATGGTAAAGCCCGCGATGCGAATCCACAGCTTGGAGCCCGAGATCGTGGTGCCGATAAAGATGGGCAGCATCAGTAGGATGATGCCGATAATGCCAAAGGTGTACTTGTAGCGCATGACCACGTCGACGTTTTTGACCAGTGCGAGCGTTCCCACCATCAGGGCCACCGAGACAAACAGGATGATGAGCTGTGAGATGGCGAGAGCGGGGGCGAGACGCGTCACGAACGTGATGCCGATGCCCGAAAGTATAAATACGATGGGCAGGATGGCGGGGTCGGCACCGGGCGCCAAGATGCGCACGGCAATGTGGGCCGCGGCAAAGGCGGCAAAGAGGCCGATCGGTACGGCGAGCGTCTCAAAGGAGATGACAGCGCCCGCGGTGAGGACGTACATCGCATACAGCAGGATGACGGGGAACGCCGAGGCGATGAGCAAGAGCAGCTCGGTGTTGCGGCGACTCATAAGCGGCACTCCCTTTCTAATTCTTATCGGAGGCTTCGGCCTCGGCGGACTGTTCGGCGGTTTTCTCGGAATCTGATTCGGAGGTCGATCCCTGATTGGTGTTGTCGCGAATCGTTTGCGCGTCGATCACCTGGCGGGTCTGCTCCTCGTCGATCTGGTGGCGGTACTTGGATATCGTGTCCTGCGCATCGTCGACACTTGTTTGCGGAATGCCCGCCTTGAGGCGGTTTTGCGTGTCTTCGGGCAGGTCGGACAGCTTGATGCTGGTTTCGCTTTCGAGCCAGTGGAGCTTGAGTCCGAGTGGCTTGCCGGGCAGGCCGGGCCCGGCCGCGGCCCTCGGTCCTCAACC
>CABPWH010000129.1 GCA_902461085.1 uncultured Collinsella sp.
CCAGGCGGCCGAGCATGGCGAAGCCCATGGCCGGCAGGATGTTGGCGGCAACGCCAAAGCCAGCAAGGACAAAGGGCGGGATGAAGTCGAGCAGGCCCTGGATGGCGTCAGCACCCAGATAGAACGACAGCGAGCACAGCAGGAACGCCATGATGATACCGGTCAAACCGATCAGGAAGTGCATCGCATAGACACCCTTAAGGTTGCCCTGGCCGGAGTAGACATCAGCGCGGTCGACCAGGATCGGCAGGGCGGCGTTAAGGATGTTCTTGATGGCAAGGCACAGCGTGGCGATGGGCATGGCAAGCGCGATGGCTGCCTCGGTGCTCTGGCCCAGCTGGATAGCGAAGGCGCAGGCGAGCACGCCGCCGATCGTCTCATCAGGCGGCACGTAGGCGCCGATGGAGATCGAGCCCATGAACAGCAGCTCCAGACTCGCACCGATCGCGAGGCCGGACTGCAGGTCCCCCAGCACCAGGCCCACGAGCGGGCACAGGACGATGGGGCGGAACGCGTAGAGCGTACCGAGCTGGCAGTCGAACTTACCAAATGCGGCGATAAGTCCGATGAGGATTGCTTGGGTAAGCATACATCCCCCTTTCCATATAGGACACTACGAAGAGCTCAGACTCTTCGAAATTGAACGCCTAGAGCACGCTGGCGCAGTCGACCTTGGGGTCATCGGCCAGGGGTCGAATCTCGACCTCAACGCCACGATCCAGCATCTCGCGCACATCGGCTTCCTCGGCCGCGGTCAGGAAGATCTGACGAGAGACCTGACGAGCGTCGGGACGCTTCTCGTCCTTGGGCTTGGTGTTGCCCAGGTTGACCGACTTGATCTGCGGGCAGCCCTCAACAAGCTGCTTTGCCTCAGCGATAGTGGCGACGCAGATGATCATCTTGTACTTGTCGGTCACGCCCGAGTTGATAGCTTCGATTGCATGCTCCATATCTTTGATGACGAGCTTGCAGCCGGCAGGCTTGCCCATCTTGAGCGTCGTCTTCCACACCGGGTCGTTAGCGACCTTATCGCCCACGCAGAAGATGCAGTTGGAGCCAAGGCCCTGAACCCAGGAAACTGCGACCTGGCCATGAAGCAGGCGATGGTCAACGCGAAGTAGCTGAATCATAATGTGACCCCCCAAAGGTCTTGTGCCGTCATACGGCGTGTCAGTAGGTGCTGCGGATTAGAACTCTTCCTCCTCCTCGTCATCGACCAAAAGATCGTTGACAAACTTCACGCGCGTATCGTCCGCAGCGACGATGGCGCGAATCGTCTCCTCAACCGGCGCCGACTCGTCAGAGAACAGCAGCTGGATGAGCAGAGGAAGGTTCATGTTGGTAACGAGGTACGTGCGGGGACGCGTCTGGACGATCTTGGTGAACTCGTTGTTAACGCTACCGCCAAAGAGGTCGGTGCAGACAACGACATCATCGTCGGCAGACATGCCTGCCAGCAGTTTTTGGGCCTCCTCGGCCACGTCCATGCGGCCATCGACGAACATCGAAAGATCGTGGACGTTGTCGCGAGCGCCCGAGAGCAGCTCGACGCTCTCCTTGATGCCGGTGGCGAAGTGCGCATGGCTGGCGATGATGTACTGTCTCATTCTGTGTTCCTCTCAATAGCCCGGCACGTTCCCGCACCCGTTTTCTTTAGTAGTCGAACTGGTGATAGTAGCGACGATACTTGAGGTTGTGCTTGGTGACCGTCTCGTAGTAGCGAGCCAGGCGGTCGGTCACGA
>CABPWH010000130.1 GCA_902461085.1 uncultured Collinsella sp.
GCTGCCGGCTCCGATACTCAGCATGACGATGCCGCTGCCAAGGCCGCGCTCAAGGCTGCCGAGATGGAGGCAAAGCTCGCCGCCATGGATCCCGAGAAAGCGGCCAAGGTCCGCGCGGCGCTTGCCGCCAAGGCCGCCCGCGACAAGCAGAAAAAGGAGGCGTAAGGTCCATGGCACATCGCTCCGTTATTCCGTTTGGCCCGCAGCACCCGGTGCTGCCCGAGCCGTTTCATCTTGACCTGGTGATCGAGGACGACCGCGTCATCGAGGCAATTCCGCAGATCGGCTTTGTGCACCGCGGACTCGAGAAGCTCACCGAAAAGCGCGACATGCATCAGTTTGGCTACATCGCCGAGCGCATCTGCGGCATTTGCGCCGTGGGCCACAGCTGCGGCTATGCCAGCGCCTGCGAGCGCATGCTCGACATCGAGGTGCCCGGCCGCGTGCAGTATATCCGCACCATTTTGCACGAGCTTTCGCGCATCCACTCGCATCTGCTGTGGCTGGGCCTGCTCGCCGATGCCTTTGGCTTCGAAGCGCTGTTCTATCGTTCGTGGACCCTGCGCGAGCAGATTCTCAAGATCTTTGAGAGCACTTGCGGCGGCCGCGTGATTCTGTCGATTAACGAGATCGGCGGCCTTAAGCACGACATTGAGGACTCCGAGCTGGCGGGCATTGTCCAGACGCTCGATGCCATGCGTCCTGACTACGAGGCCCTGGTGCATACGTTTTTGGACGACGACAGCTGCGGCGAGCGCCTGCATGGCGTGGGCGTGATCAGCAAGAAGGACGCGCTGGATCTGTCGATGGTCGGCCCGTTTGGGCGCGCCTCGGGCGTGGACTACGACGTGCGCATGTTTGGCGATGGCGCCTATGCGGACCTGGCTGCGTTCGAGCCGATTGTCGCTACCGACGGCGACTGCTATGCTCGCTGCCAGGTGCGTTGTGCCGAGGTCACGCAGGCCATGGACATCATCAAGGAGCTTGTCGGCAAGATCCCGCACGACGGTATCGGCGGGCGCACCAAGCTCACGCCGGCCGACGGCGCGCGCGGCGAGGTTGTGATTGAGCAGCCGCGCGGCGAGGCGTATTACTATGTGCGCGGCAACGGCACCAAGAATCTGGACCGTTTTCGCGTGCGCACGCCGACGTCGCAAAACCTGGCGGGTCTGACGCATGCGCTGCAGGGTGTGCTCATTGCCAACGTGCCCATGATCATCCTGACCATCGACCCCTGTATTAGCTGCACGGAAAGGTAGGCACGGCATGAGTTTGCTGACATTTGCCAAGACGGCCTTGGGTTCTATGGTCAAGCATCCGGTAACGGTGTGCTATCCGCAGGAGAAGCTCGCGGCACCCGAGCGCCTGCGCGGGCATATCGTCAACGACATGGACGTGTGCATTTGCTGCGGCATGTGCGCGCGCCGTTGCCCGGCGGGCGCACTCGCGGTCGATCGCAAGGGCGGAACGTGGTCGATTGACCCGTATGCCTGCGTGGTGTGCGGTGAGTGTATCGAGAGCTGCCCCAAGCACTGCCTGAGCATGGATACCGCCCGTACTCCGGTTGCGGCGGACAAGACTCTCACGATAGAAACCAAGCCGGCATAGCGCTGGAATAGGGGCCGGTGGGGCAAAA
>CABPWH010000131.1 GCA_902461085.1 uncultured Collinsella sp.
GCGCGTGGGCCGGCGGGGCTTGGGGGGCCGCCGGTATCCGAGCCCAGCGAGAGCGCGACCTCGCCCGCGGCGACGGCGGCAGCGGAACCGCCCGAAGAGCCGCCGGGCACGCGCTCGGTATCCCAGGGGTTGTTGGTGCGGTGGAACGCCGAGCTCTCGGTGGAGCTACCAAAGGCAAACTCGTCCATGTTGGCCTTGCCCATAGGCAGGCAGCCGGCATCGAGCATGCGCTGGACGCAGGTGGCGGTGTAGACGCTCTGGTAGTTCTCGAGCATGCGGGAAGCACAGGTGGTGCGCGTGCCCACGAGGTTCATGTTGTCCTTGATGGCCAGCGGCACGCCCGCGAGCGGGGGCAGCGGCTTGCCTGCGGCGCGGTTGGCATCCACGCGCGCAGCGGCCTCGAGCGCGAGCTCGGGCGCCACCTGCAGGAATGCCTGGACCCCGCCCTCGCGCGCCTCGATAGCGGCAAGGGAGGCCTGGGCCACCTCGGTAGCGGTAAAGTCGCCGGCGGCAACGCCCGCGGCGATCTGGGCGGCGGTAAAGGAATCGAAGCTCTGCGCCATTACTCGCTCTCCCCCTCTCCCAAAATGGACGGCACGCGGAAGTAGCGGTCGCGCGCGCTGCCGGCGTTTTCGAGCGCGACGTCGAGCGGCAGGTCGCGCTCGGGCTCGCGCAGGTCATCGCCCATCACGTTGGACAGGCTTCCGATAGGATGGAACGTGGGCTCCACGTCGGGCAAGTCATATTGCAGGACGGGCTCGAGCATCTGGACGGCGTCGTTCATGTAGGACGTCATCTGGGTGAGCTCGTCATCGGTCAGTGCGATCTTTGCGTACTCGGCGATGCCGCGCACGTCTTTCTCGCTGAGTGCCATAGGCGCTCCCTTCCGCATAACAGTTAAACCGCTCTAGTATACAGGGCAACGCCGGCTTGGAGCAGGCGCTTTACCCAAATGCAGCGAAAACGTAACGAGGGCGGCGGTTGACAGGCGGCGGGCTGGCGGTTCTGCAACGAAACCGCACCGTCCATAGCGAAAACCATCACAACATTCGACGCTTTTCGTCAAAATCGCGATTTTCATCGAATGTTGTGGTGGTTCTGAACGATGTCTTATGCCGAGGCCTTGGCCTTGCGGCGCTTGCGGACCGCGTGGATCACGATGTCCAGCAGCAACAGCACAATGGCTACGACCACGATGAGCATGGCAAACTCGCGCTTGCCCCAGTGACGACCGGCCAGCGACTTTTGCTTGTCGACGTCCTTCTTGTTGTACTTGGTGCGCACGCAATGCACCAGCAGGCGATGGTCGTTCACGCCGTAGGGGGTGCAGGTGACGAGCGTCACCTTGTCGGCGCCCGGCTCGATGGTCAGCGACTCCATCTCCTCGGGTAGCACCACCTCGGAGTCCACCATCTTATAGGCGAGCGTCTTGTTCATGGTGTGCAGCAGCACCAGATCGCCGGGCTCCAGCGAGTGGATGTCATCGAACATGCTCAGGTTGCGCATGCCCGAGTGCGCGGTGAGCACGCAATGCGTCGAGGTGCCGCCCACCGGCAGGCTCGTGCCCTCTAGGTGGGCGGCGGCCGCCCGTGTCCAGCA